>CAZZGJ010000017.1:0-363 GCA_964654175.1 uncultured Candidatus Saccharibacteria bacterium | reverse complement strand
AGCGCGTTCATAAGTTCAACAATCTTCTGTGCCCATGGATCGTTGATGTCTGTAGCTTCAGAAGCCTTAAGACCTGAACCACGAATAACTGGAGTATTAGCACCGTCAAATCCTTGCTTGGTAAGGAGTTCACGAATTTCTTCTTCAACGAGCATGATCATTTCTTCGTCATCAACCATGTCGCACTTGTTTAGGAACACAACCATTCGAGGTACACCTACCTGCTTTGCAAGAAGGATGTGCTCACGAGTCTGTGGCATAGGACCATCAGTTGCAGCAACCACGAGAATAGCACCGTCCATCTGAGCCGCACCAGTGATCATGTTCTTGATGTAGTCAGCGTGACCTGGAGCATCAATGTGA
>CAZZGJ010000016.1:1148-10732 GCA_964654175.1 uncultured Candidatus Saccharibacteria bacterium | reverse complement strand
GGGCGGCGCTTAAACCAAAACCTTGTCACGTAGTTTAATTGTTGCGGAGACCAGAATCGAACTGGTGTCCCGAGGTTATGAGCCTCGTGAGTTACCTCTACTCTACTCCGCTAAATGACTCTTTTTAGAGTCTGAGTATAATACCACAATTATTTACTTCATACAAGCATCCCTTATTCTTCTTTTACTTTAAACCCTTCGTAAATACCTGCGTTTTTAAGAATAGACTTCGTATAGCGTTCGTACTCAAAAAGTGAACATAAAGATGCTTTTATTGTAGAAATCGAGCAATTCACGCTGACACTCTTATCTTGCTTTTCTTTATTCTGAAACATGAATTTAAATGTCATGTTTACAATTTCAAATGAAGAGAAGCGTTCAGAGAGTCCCAGCTCTTCGATCATCTCTTTAAGAGATTGTAAATTTGCGTGCTCACGTGAAGAGGGAAGGGTGAGACGAAGTTTCTTTTTACCCTCCGCGTATGAAATAGTTGCAGAAGAAATAGTTGCTTTGATAAAAGGTGTTTTTGAATTGTAGGGCGTAAAATCAAAAGATAAGTTTTGAAGTGGCGTGAGGTTGTATACTTCACTTTTGCCTTCATACCCAGTTTCACATACGATACGTAAAAAGGTCTCCAAAAAAAGTAATTTCTGACTTTTTGATACATTCCCAGATATAAGTACGAGCTCTTCTTTAGGAAGAAACGCGATACGTACTGTTTCAATTTTTCTAGAGAGATGTTTACGTTCTATTTCTCCTGTCGCATTGTTTAATTTTGGTGTTATGTCGTATCCTCCTTGGAATTTTGATTCAATATATAAAATATCTTGTAAAAAGAGATGCTCCATTTCTTGCTCTGTTGCATTTTCGTCCTTGTTTGCAAGACGGGTGAATTCACGTGAAAGTTCTGTTAGCTTTAGTTCTGCGACTTCTTTTGTAACATCCGTCGCTTCATACTGTATATAGTTTTTAGAAGCATAAAATGGAGCAAGAAAGGCTAGTTTATTAGCAATATCTTCATGCCGTAAAAATAAATATAGTAGTACGTCCGTGTCGCTTGTACATTCAACTTCGGGTTCAAATTCTTTTCCTGTTTCTTGTAGGTGTATTTTTTTACCTAAGGATGCAGTGTGGGAGCTGGTGATTGAGGAGATGTATGATAAGTCTTTTATTACCTCAAGTCGTATCTCGGTATCTAATGACTTGATACCATCCTCCATATACTGAATCGCGAGTTTGCGAGGTGTTTGGTCATTAATTTCAAAAAAAAGCTGTCCGCCATGATTTGAGGCTAGTTCAGAAACGAGCTCGTGGGCGAATAGTTTTGAGAAGTACTTTTTTGTTGAGAATGACTGAGCCATGAATTATGAAATTAGTGTATAAAAGACAATGCAGGCTAGTGTAACACAGCTTTTTAATTGGGTGCTTCGCGAGGTGTTATTTTCGTAAAACTCACCTAAACTTGATTGAATATTGTTTTATGGTAGGATGCGGGCATGTTGACATATATACCAAAATCTGTTGTTTTAACGGGCATTATCTTGTGGGAGATGTTCTGTTTTTTTGGTATGGTTCTCGTCGCGCTCGCTTTGTGGCTTAAAGAGTTCGCATTCGTAGATACTTGGGGTATCACAATCTTAACAAGACTTTTTATTCTTCTTTTTGGTCTTATGCTTACGAATATTTCTCCATGGATTCTCTTTGTTGCGGCCGTGCTCCCAGTACCTACAGTTTTGCTGGTGGTTGTTGGTATGCCAATACTCACTATCTACGCAGTCGCACTCCTAGCTCATTTTGGGTAGAATGGTATTCATGAAGTTTGAAGATAAAGTTTCGCGTCTCCGGAAAGAAAAATTTAATGGAAAAGAAACACAAGCATTTCTTGATGATGTAAAAAAGATGTGTGAAGGTGAAGCTTTTGAGTATCTTTTAGGTGAGGTTTCTTTTGTTGCTGCAAAAGTTGACCTATCATTTAAGCCGATGATCCCAAGACCCGAGACAGAATGTTGGGTGAAGCAGGCTATAGACGGCATGGACACTAGTGCTACACTCCGTGTGCTTGATCTTTTTGCTGGGTCTGGATGTGTGGGCTTAGCTGTACTTAAAGCATTGCCAAATGCAACAGTTGATTTTATTGAAATTGATCCAAAATCTGAGCCTCAAATCAAACGCTCTTTAGATAACAACAAAATAGAGAGTTCTCGCGCAAAGGTAATAACAGGTAATTGTTTCGACGGTGCAACAGGGGTGTATGATGCTATTTTTGCTGTGCCGCCGTATGTTCCAAAAGGAATGCAAGAAGAAGTGATGCGAGAGCTTCACGCCGAAGAGCCACTTTTCTTCTTTGATAAAGAAGATGGATTTTATTTTCATACAGAAGTACTACAGGGAGCTAAGAAGTACTTGAAAGACGACGGTGTGCTTTATCTTGAGTTTGATATTACACAACGAGAAAAAATAGAAGAGCTAGTAAAAACCTCAGGTTTTACAGAGTACGCTTTCCTGAAAGATCCATATGGGCACGAGTGTGCTATTAAGGTGCAGAACGTATTTATTGACAAAACTAAGTAAATTTGCTATAATGTGCCTATTATAGACTCTCTGTATTTCACGCAGTAGTTAGCCGAGTATTCACGTACGGAACTAAAATTGTTTGATTTACATAGAAAATTAGTAAATCAAAACAATTTTATGTACACCATTACAACTGGTGGGTCAGACACTGGCTCACGTTCTCGTTTTTCATCTGACCGTCCATCTCGCGGTCGTTCATATGCCCCACGTGGAGGTTCTTCTCGTGGTCCATCTCGCGGTGGTTTTGGGCGTGGTCCTGCACAAGGAGCTCGTTCATTTAATCCAAAGCGAGGATTTAAGAAGGACTACATTGATGAAAAACTGTTTATCAATAAAGAAGCTGGAGTAAGTGAAACAGAAACATATACACCAACGAACTCTTTTATGGACTTCGGAATTGCAGACATGCTTTCTGCTAACTTAACTGCAAAAGGACTTATTCATCCTTCAGCGATTCAAGACCAGGCGATTCCTGTGGCCCTAAAGGGAAAGGATGTGATCGGTATTGCTTCAACTGGAACTGGAAAGACTGCGGCGTTTTTGATTCCTCTTATCAACAAGCTGGTAGCAAACAATGATCAGAAGATCATGGTGCTTACACCAACTCGTGAACTTGCTATGCAGGTTGAGGCAGAATTTCTAAACTTCACTCGTGGAATGAAACTTTTCTCTGTTGCGTGTGTGGGTGGATCTCCAATCATGCGACAGATTAAGGAACTTGAACTCGGTGTTCATGCGGTAATTGGAACTCCAGGACGTGTAAAGGATCTTATCGAGCGTGGGAAAATCAACATGTCATACTTTGACTCTATTGTGCTTGATGAAGCAGACCGTATGCTTGATATGGGATTCATCGATGATATGCGTTCAATTCTAGGTGCGATGCCAAAAACAAAACAAGGACTATTTTTCTCTGCGACATTTTCTCCAGAAATTAAGCGTCTTGTAAACGACTTCCTAAACGACCCGGTAACTATCTCTATTAAGACACGCGATACTGCTGCATCTGTGATGCAGGATGTGATTCGTGCTAATACTGACGCTGAAAAACTTGAAGCGCTTCACGACATTCTTAATAAACCAGAGTACACAAAGGTGCTTATTTTCCGTGAAATGAAGCGACATGTAGATAAGCTCGCTGATGAACTTAAGGCTCGCGGATTTAATGCGCTTGCGCTCCACGGAGATATGCATAACCGTGAACGTGAACGTGCTGTAAAATCACTTGAGTCTGGGCGTGTACAGGTTGTGATTGCGACTGACGTTGCGGCTCGAGGACTTGATATCTCAGATATTTCTCTCGTGATTAACTACGACATTCCAAACAACTACGAAACATATGTTCACCGTATTGGGCGAACAGGACGTGGAACAAAGCTTGGTCACGCGCTTACATTCGTGCCGAAGCGCTAGCTTCGGAGTGTGGAAACCATTCAAAAAGCGATGCCTTAAGGCATCGCTTTTTGATGTTATAATCCAAAGATGGAATATATACCTACAACCCAACAATTTGTTTGTGTGGTAAACAAGAAGATACCTGCACCACAACTTATGAATGCGGTTGGTCACATGGCCGCTGGACTAGTAAATCAGTATCGTGAAGATACTTTGTGTATGCGTTTTCGAGATTTTATTGATAAAGATAAAACAACTCACCCTAGTACTTCTGAAAATGGCTTCATTGTTTTACGTTCTGAAAATAGTAACCAACTCAGAACACTTAGAAGTAACTTAATCCAAGAAAAGATTTTATTTACTGACTTCACTCAGACTATGGTGTCTGGCACATACGTTGATCAGCAAAATGAGTTTGATAAAACACTCGAACAAGACTTAGAATATTTGGGTGTGTGCTTCTTTGTAGAAAAAGAAAAGTCAAAAGAACTGACTAAAAAATTTTCACTCTACGTTGGCTAGTAGTATTTTCTTTTAAAAAAGGGAAGCTATGCTAAACAAAGAATTATATTTTAACTAAACTCTAGAAGTATTTCTTTAAAGTTTTTGATTTTTCCGTTTTTGTCTACATCGATTCCTTCTTCTTTACACAGTTTCATTCGCTTCGTATGATGTTGTTCGTTAACCCATACGCTTCCGTTCGCATAGACTATTCTGTGAAAGGGGATGCTTAGTTTTTGTTCTTGATGCGCTTTTGCAAGGATGCCAGTTACACTTTGTGAAGCCATTCCGCCTGCTCCTGCGGCACGTGCGATTCTTCCGTAGGTTGTTACCCGGCCACGAGGAATAGAAAGGGCGATCTCAACAACGCGCTCACTAAAAGATTTTCCAAGTTCTTTTTTTGGCTTTTTCATGCGTAAAAGTATATCACTTGCGGTATATGATATGTGCGTTATACTTAGCATGCTAAGAATTAATTTTTAAAGAAACAAATATATGAATATACACGAAATAACTATTGGGGCGTATACAAGGAACCTAAAGAATTTACTTAGTATTGTAGAAAAAGCAGAAAACTGGGCAAAAGAAAAAAAGATTTCTGATGAGACGTTACTTCAGGCACGCCTTACGCTTGATCAGTTTCCACTTGTAAAGCAAATTCAGATTACGAGTGATCAGGCAAAAAGTTCTGCTGCGATACTGGCAAATCTACCAGTACCCTCATTTCCAGATACTGAAGCAACGGTACAAGAAATAAAAGAACGTATTACTAAGACTATCGACTTCCTTAACACTGTAACCCCAGATATGATTGATGAGGCTACTCTAACGACAAGGACAACGCCGAATCGTTATGTGCCTGGAAAAGGATTTACGGTGTATAATCATACATTCTATTCCGCGTTGCCACAGTTCTTCTTCCACTATGTAACAGCGTATTCTATTTTGCGTCACTACGGATTGGGAATTGGTAAAGCAGATTTCAACGGTGAGCTACCACTTATTGATGTTGAGTAATCGCCGAAGTTATTTCTTTAGGTGTTTACAACTTAAGATAATTATCTAAAGTATGGTGTACACTAATGACATATGAAAATAATGTCATTTATTCAAAATTTCGAAAGAAAGCACGGTAACGCAACTCTCTTCATTGGTGTTGCGCTTGGTATAGGTATAGGTATGTATGTGTTTGCTTGGTTTGTTCCAACCGCATCTGAAAGTATGCGCATGTACTACGCAAACAAAAATATGGAACATGTACACGCGGGTAAAGATATCGTCTTTATCAAGAGTGGCATGGTGCAGAGTATAGGTTCACATGCTGGTGTGACCATGTCTATGCCAGTTATGAGCGAAACACAGTTCCTAAACGATATGGTACTTCATCATGAAGATGCTGTGCGTATGGCTCATCAGGTGCTTGGTCTTGTTGGTGTCTCAGAGAATGTAAAGAAGCTCGCAGAAAGTATTATTTCTTCACAATCTGCTGAAATCTCTCTGATGAAAGAGTGGTTGGAAGCAAGTAAAGCAACAACAAAGACAACTACACGCTAGTTTCTTTTTGTGCTACAAAAGGCCGCGAGATACTCGCGGCCTTTTGTTATACTTAGTTTCATGGACAAACGAGAGGAAATGAAACTTATACGCGATCAGGTGATGGCTCTCACTAGCTCCCCTTTATATGCATATAGAATAAGTAATCACTATTTTCCTGTAATAGGAGAGGGGTCTCATGACGCGCATATTGTGTTTGTCGGTGAGGCTCCAGGAGAACAAGAAGCAAAAACAGCTCGTCCATTTTGTGGGCGTAGTGGAAAGTTTTTAGATGAAATGCTTGAGTCTATAAAGTTAGACAGAGAGAAGGTCTATATTGCAAATCTTGTAAAGGATCGGCCTGAAGATAACCGTGATCCAACAGCAGAAGAGATCGCTCTTTATGCACCTTTTCTTGATGCGCAGTTGGAAATTATAAAACCACGTGTGGTGGTAATGCTCGGGCGTCATAGTATGAACTATCTCTTCAAAAAAGCTGGCATAGAAAATAAACTTCAGCCTATTAGCAAAATGCACGGACAGCTCTTTGAAGGGGATTTTGGTTACGGTAAAGTTATGCTTTTACCTTTGTATCATCCAGCTGTTGCGCTCTATAATCCAAATATGCGAGTGGTTCTATTGGAAGACTTTAAAAAGCTGTCTTCCTTTATATAGTTTCTGTGCACGGTTGGTTGTAGACATCTCGTGATATACTTATGGTACTTATGATTAGGTACTACCTCATTATTTTTATTTTACTCGTTGTGGTTGGGGCGGTATCTTTTTTACTTGGTGTTCGAACCACAGAGAAACCTGATTTACACACTAACGGTATTCCTGAAGTTGTTGGTCTTGCTACATCCACACAAGGGTTTTCTTTTTCGGAAGTACTTGAGAAGAGAGAGGTGTTTGATGCTAGTAACGAACCACTTATCTCTTCCGAGGGTTTCAGGGCTCTTTTAAAAGAGACAGAAAATAATGAATTCAGTGCTAACTTTGGCGGGCCTACTAATTTTTCTGTATATGTTGTCAGCACTCAACTTGAAGAGCCTTATCAGGATCCAGAATGTGAGTATGGATGTAGGCCGACCAACATAAGAACCCTCGATTATTATAAAGAATTATGTGAACCTGAGGGATTAAAGAAAGGTGTCTGTGATTCTGTGTATAAAAAAATATATAGTCGAGAGGATGACTTTGCAAATACGCGAAGTTTTACTAGATTACAACTTCCTGGCTATGAACATGTGTCTACTATTCCGCAAGAGGGAGTTGCTTTTATTGAACTTGAAACACGTGGATATTGTTGTGCTGGAGATTATGTGGATACCACACGTGTCATAGAATATAACCCTAAGACAGGTGTTACTACTGTTCGTACACTCGGTGCGTATACGCCTTAGTATTTAATTGCGTGCGTCTTTTCTAACTTTCTCTATAAACTGTGTACATCGAGCATCATGTCCATCTGATTTTGACATCCACTCGCATACTTCAAGTGTTGTTAGCTTAATTCCACAATAACCAAGTATCGCGTATTTCCAAAGTATGTAAAACGGTGCAAAGAAGTGGTTGAAGTACCAACCAGCTCCTCCACAGGTAGCAAATACTTTTGCAGTTTTTCCAGAGAGCATTTTTACAAGCTTTCCTTCTTGATATCTATAGGCGAAACGTGCCGCAAGTACGTGGTCTAACCAATTTTTCATAATCGCAGGTGTACCGCTCCACCAAATTGGAAATACAAAGACAAGTTCGTCTGATTCCGTTACTAACTGCTGCATGCGGGTGCGTGTTTCGTTTGGTGGGGTTTCTTTTATATTTTCAAATGCAAAATAAGGTAGGAAGTTTTCTTCTTTGTAGAGGTCAACAATAGTTACAGTATCTCCAAGTTTTTCTTTCTCTTCTTTATAAGCGTTTGCTATTAAATGGGTATGCCCTAGAGAAGACGGATGAGCGGTAAGAATGAGGATATTCATAGAAACTAGTATATAGCCTCTCTGTTCTGTCGTATAGAGGATATTGGGAATTGGTTGTTTTCCCCTTTACTCTTATTAATTTTCATGTTACAATCCCCACACATTGACCTCCGACTGAGTTGCGAAAGATAGGACAATAGAGAGTGGTGATATCTTTATTCGTTTATTTTTTATAAAAAAAGTAAGCCAAAAGCTTACTTCGACGCGTTTTTATGCCTAAAAAAACAAGAACAGAACTCCCGGTGAAAACATTCTCGAAATATCGAGAACCTCTTACAAAACTTCCTAACCTCGTCGAAAACCAGCTTCTGTCATATAAGGATCTTGTGGATCGTGGAATCGCGGAAATCTTCCGTGAGTTTTCTCCGCTTCATGACTACTCTGAAAAGAAGTTTGATCTTGAGTTCATCTCTTTTGAGCTTTCTGCTCCAAAGTATGATGAAGTATACGCAAAGGAGAACAAGCTTACCTACGAAGCACCACTTCGTGCGCGAGTAAAACTCTCAAACAAAATCCTCAACACTGTGAAAGAGCAGGAAATCTTTATGGCAGATTTTCCTCTCATGACTGTTCACGGTACATTCATCATCAACGGTGTAGAACGTGTAGTTGTTCCACAGCTCGCCCGATCATTCGGTGTTTTCTTTGATTCTGAAGAATCAAAGGGTAAGCGCTACTTCGGTGCAAAGATTATTCCTTCACGTGGTGTATGGATTGAACTTGGCACAGAAGCCGACGGAGGAGTGTATGTGCGTATTGATAAAAAGCGTAAATTCTCAGCAATTGCGCTTCTTCGTGTTATGGGGCTTGCAACTGACGACCAGATTAAGGCTGCGTTTGCAGATCATGAACTTTCAGGGCCGCTCCTAGCTTCACTTGTTGAGCGTGATGATGTGAAGACAATCCACGACGCATACATTGAAATCTACAAGCGTCTTCGAGATGGAGACCTGGCTACTCCTGAGAACGCTAAAGAATATATTGATTCTATTTTGTCTCCAGAACGTTACGACCTTTCACCAGTTGGACGTTTCCGCTTCAATAAGCGCTTCGGTAAGTCAATTGACTCAAAGGATAAGGAAGCTGCGCGTCGCACGCTTTCTAAGGAAGATATGATTGATATCATCAATCATATTGTTGAGCTCAATAATAACCCAAATGCAGAGGAAGACGATATCGACCACCTTGGTTCACGTCGTGTTCGTTACGTGGGTGAAATGATGTCTCAGAAAATCCGTACAGGTATGATGCAGATGAAGCGAAACATTCAGGACAAGATGTCTGTAATTGACACAGATACAACTCTCCCGATTGCTATCATCAACCAGCGACCACTTCAGGCTCGTATTAAGGAATTCTTTACCACAAACCAGCTTTCTCAGTTCATGAACCAGGAAAACTTGCTTGCGGAAGTAGAACACTTGCGTACGCTGTCTGCCCTTGGTCCCGGAGGTCTTACACGTGAACGTGCTGGTTTTGAGGTTCGTGACGTGCACACTTCACACTATGGTCGTGTATGTCCAATCCACACTCCAGAAGGTCCAAACATTGGTCTTATCTTGCGTCTTTCTAACTACGCACGTATCAACGACTTCGGTATTATCG
>CAZZGJ010000016.1:0-1136 GCA_964654175.1 uncultured Candidatus Saccharibacteria bacterium | reverse complement strand
AACTCCATACGTAAAAGTAGAGAAGGGTAAAATCACTAAGGAGATTATTTATATGAACGCGCTTGAAGAAGAGCGTCATATCATCGCTCACTCAGGTAATGACGTAAACGAAGAAGGGAAATTCACTAAGAAAAAAGTTGAAGCTCGTGTAGCAGGGCAGCCAGCACTCGTAGACGTAAATGAAATTGAGTTTATTGATGTTGCGACAAACCAGGCTTTCTCTGTAGCGACTTCTATGATTCCGTTCCTAGAGCACGACGACGCGTCTCGAGCACTGATGGGTTCAAACATGCAGAAACAAGCGGTTCCGCTTATGTCTCCAGAAGCTCCTGTTGTAGCAACAGGTATGGAGCGTGAAGCTGCAAAGCACATCGGACGTCTTATTCTTGCTGAAGAGGCCGGTGAAGTTAAGTATGTTGATGCTAAGAAGATTGTGATTAAGGCGGAAAAGAAAGAATATGAGTACGCACTTATTAACTTCGCTCGTACTAACGCCTTTAACCTTTTCCATCAGCGACCGATTGTATCTCTTGGAGATAAGGTTAAGAAAGGTCAGGTGCTTGCAGATGCTGCAACTTCAGATCATGGACAAATTGCACTTGGACATAACGTTCGTGTTGCGTTTATGTCATGGAACGGTTCTAACTACGAAGACGCGATCATTCTTTCAGAGCGTCTCGTGAAGGATAGTAAATTCTCATCAATTCACATTGAAGAATTCGTATGTAACGTACGTGATACAAAGCTTGGAGCTGAAATCACGACACACGATATTCCAAACGTAGGTGAAGGGAAGCTTAAGAACCTAGACGAAGACGGAATCATCCGTATCGGCGCTGAAATTCGTCCAGGAGATATCTTGGTAGGTAAGATTACACCAAAGGGTGAGACTGAGCTTACCCCAGAAGAACGACTTCTTCGTTCTATCTTCGGTGAAAAAGTGCGTGATGTAAAAGATTCTTCACTTCGCTTGGATCACGGAAAGCGTGGACGTGTTATTGGTGTTAAGGTATTCTCTCGTGAACGAGGAGATAACCTTGAGTCAGGTATCATCAAGCGTATTCATATTGAAGTTGCGCAGGTGCGTAACATTTCAGTGGGAGACAAGCTTGCTGGACGTCACGGTAACAAGGGTG
>CAZZGJ010000015.1:8158-11111 GCA_964654175.1 uncultured Candidatus Saccharibacteria bacterium | reverse complement strand
CAATTGTTAGCAACTTCAAGAAAGTTACTGATTGCAATACTAGCATTTTCGTACTGTTTTCTCAACAGATATGTATATACAAAACAAAAGCGAGGGGTCTCCTCGCTTTTGGTTGCGACCTTAGCCGCAAACTTTTCCAGGTCGCCACTTTTCGCGCGGCAACCATTCCCAGTACCGGGAATCCGTCCTGTGGAATTGCCCAATGAATCCATGCAGGAGTTCATGGGCTAACGCAGCGTCGTATTTACGTCCATCTCTGTACGTGTACGTCGGCACGTAGATTAGACCACACCAACGGTCTCCTAGAAATAGCTTTCCAAGGTACCCACAGTCGTCTCTCGTGCAGACCATATCTCGCAAAGCAGTCCTTTCCTTTGTGAGATCAAAAATCCGCTGGTCGACCTGGTGTGAGAACTGTACCGGGTAGAACTTAAAGTGCTTAACACTCTTGTCTTCGGTTTCCACAAACCCTTTTCCTGCACGTTTTTCTGCACATGCATTGATGTCAGGATTTATATCCACCTTTTCGGCTTCGGCGTTAAGGGGCAGGAAGATATTGCACACCCCTTTCTCGTCCAAAAACCCCACCCCGCGACCTTCGTGAAGACGAACGGACAGCGAAAATGCGGGCTGACTCACCCAATCAGGCAACGTCGCACATCCTGAAAGGAGTAGAGCTACCGCGAAAAAATAAATGCGATTCATGACGAACCTCCCCAAAGAACATGGCCCTATTATACTCTATTTACAAAAATAGAAAAGTGTGGTCTTTATTTTAGAGAACAAGTCTCACCAACCTCAGCTGATTATACGTATATGCTTCTTTAAGATGTTCAAACACTGGAGAGAGTTTTTTTGTATCCAACTCTTTGAACGCTTTCTTTATCGCTGTCATATCTTTTTTAGAAGGAAGGATGTGTTCAATTTCAATGTCTTCTCCCATCTCTGCGAGTTTTTCAATGTGTCCGATTATTGTGTCTTCAGATATGCCACGTTCTGTAGCTATTTCTTTTATACTTTTTCCAAGCTTAAGCATTTCCTGAGTTACTGCATGAGACGGAGCTTTTTCTTGTATCTCATCTGCTTCTTCGTCATCTAGTTCTTCTATGCTTCCATGTCGCTCAAGTAGCCACTTCTCTTGAAGCGCTATAAGGTCTTTTTCATCGTACTTTGCTATTGCATACTCAGCCTGCTCACTCTTTGAGCGAAAGTGTATATCTGCCTCACGAACCTCTTCAGCAACAGAAAGTGCCTGAGGGTTAAAGCCCTTCAAATTAAGCCCGTCAAGAGACTTAAGTCGAGAAAGTGCTACATACCCCTGCCCTGAAGCAAAGGCACGACTCAGGTCAATTTCTGCCCTATCAAGGGTCATTCCTTGGCTCTTGTGAACAGTGATCGCCCAGGCGAGTTTTAAGGGCAATTGAGAGATTTCGGCACGCACTTTTCCGTCCTCTTCAATACGCCAAGTGTCTGCTTTAATAGTTACTCTTTTTCCTGAGGCCAACTCTACAACTGGCGCGTTATCACTTTCAAACGCTACTACCTTACCCATAGAACCATTTACGTATTTACGTTCGACGTCGTTCTTTATACAAATCACTTTAGCTCCTATCTTTAGTTCTAAAATCTCATCTGCTAAACAGTTATTTTTAAGCGACGCGAGTACTTGCCCCTTTCCTTTAGTGATCATCATATACCGATACACCTCTCCGTCTAGTTTAGAAAAGGCTTGCCTGTTTATTTCATCCACGTTTTCGTTGTGTGTGTAGAGCTTGATATGGTCTTCTGTATGCTTTTTAGAAAATGTCTCTTGGAGTGCAAGGAAGTGCTCCTCTTCTACTTCACCGCTACGTATTGCATTTAAAATATTTGTAAGCGTGTCATCATCTTGGCGGTACTGGTCTGTAAGGTAGCAGACAACCGGCTTTGATTCTTTCCATGCACGTGAAGTAAAAGCAAAGACATCTTTGTTCTCGTACGTATCGTTATTCTTTACAACTGGTGGCAGCTGAAAAAAATCTCCCGTGAACACAACTTGTAACCCACCAAAGGGTTTATCGTTTCTACGTATATGCTTCCCAACTTTATCAAGCATGTCCACAAAAGAAGCGTGAAGCATAGATATCTCGTCGATGATGAGCACTTGAGTTTCATTCCAACGTTTATATAGTGCAGGCTTTTCTTCTATTGCATCTAAGTCATACGGGGTGAGTTGCTGCTTAATGCCAATACCACTCCATGCATGAATGGTCGTACCACCTATGTGAGTTGATGCGATACCAGTAGACGCAGTAACTGCGTAGCGCACGCCATGTTTTTTCAAGTAGGTAATGTACTCACGAAGTGCGTATGATTTACCCGCTCCAGCAGCCCCAGTGAGGAATGTCGTATGACCGAGTTTAAGGATAGATAGCGCGGTGGCCTGAGTCATGATTATGCAGTATATCAGGCCAAGCTAAGCATGACTGTTGATAGTAGAACGATTGTTCTTATTTGAAGAAAAAAACCCGGCACAACATGCGCCAGGTCTTTTGTCGGAACAGCCCATCACTGGGTTAGTCCTTGTATAGGTTGAAGATGTACCAGGATCTCCCTGGCAAACACCATCACCTCTCTGAGCACCGCCCAGAACACTGCGGGGAATTCCCTACAGAGGAGCACAAAGAAGGTAATCGATGTGAAGGTTGCGAAAAATCGCCACCACACATCTTGTAACGCGCCGGTGAGGAGGAAGAGGGCGCTGCAGAAATATACCCCGCACACCCCAAGACCCCACACAAATGCAAGCTCGTCAGGCCTATTCATAGACCTGTTTACGAGAATGGCGACCCAGATTGCAGCGGATGCAATCGAGATAGCCAAAGCCATTCTAAACAGCCGCGCCTTCCTTTGCCTCCCCCACTCTTGGAGGTCTGGCATAGGGCGCGGCTGTGGCACAACCACACCCGCCCCC
>CAZZGJ010000015.1:0-8072 GCA_964654175.1 uncultured Candidatus Saccharibacteria bacterium | reverse complement strand
TGCTAATCTCCTCTTTTAAAAAAATAACAAAACGACTATTACTATACAATAAAAATACAGAAATGGCTAGAGTCGTCTACTATAGTTAAATAAGAACATTATTTTATTTTTCGTATGCTAGAATGGCGCTTGAAAGTAACAACTTGAAAGGACTTCGCCATGGCAAGACTTGATTCTTACGCGGCAGAGCAGCGGGAAAGAAAGGGTATTCTTTTTCATTCCGGCTGCGCCACTTGTGGCTGCTGCATCGATGATCACATTGAGCCGGAGCGCTACGGCATTACCGATGAAACAGCGAAGATGATGGGAAACGGAAGATCTTCCCTCTTTTCGTGTAAAGGATTCAAGGTACGCAAAAGCGACTTCAAACACATCGTGTATGTGTGCGCTCGGCGGCTTTTCTTCGGAGAGCGGCAAGCGAATGACTTTTGGGAATATCCCGGCGTCAAAGAAGCCGCTGAAAAGCTTCTACAGGAGAAGCAGGAGGAGTGGACTGCGACCGAAGCTGAAGCCAACAAGTGGTGCGCCAATTACGGTTCAGTCATGATGATTGGACTCGCAAAAAACGGTGGATCTGTAGCATTCGATATTGGAACAGCGTAGCTGAGCCAATACATACTACAAAAAAGCGTAACCAAGGGTTACGCTTTTTTGCTTCTTACCTAAGACTAAATCTGAAGATACTTACGAACCGCAAGGAGTGAAGAAATAACCGCAAGCACGACACCAGAGAGAAGCAGTAATCCACCGAGCTGGAAGAAGTGAGAAATGAAGAATGAATGAAGATTAAGTCCCTCAAAGAAGAACACTGTCTTTTTAGTTACCCATGCCGTTGCTGGCCAGAAGAGAATGAGGGTAATCACTGTCGCCACAAATGCGTATAGTACTGCTTCTACCACAAACGGACCACGGATGAACATATTTGAAGCTCCTACAAGTTTCATAACTGCGATTTCGTCTCGGTACACAAAGATAGCAAGTCGTATTGTGTTGTATACGATCATACAACTCATAAGTACGAAGATCACTGAAAGCCAGAAACCGACTGTGTTTGTCCAACCAATTATATTATTGAGTTTATCGATACTGTCTTTGAGCTGGTAGTAGTTAATCTTATCAACTGACCCTTCTGCGTCCCCTAGTAGCCCAGAGCCACTTGTAAGCGCTTGTGCGATTGCTTCGTACTGAGATGTTTCTTTAGCGAGAACCGAAAGTGAGGCACCAAATGGGTTAGTACCAAGCTCGTCTAGGGCTTGAAGTGTCAGCTGATCCCCTTCATGACGAAGCTTAAAATCTGCAAGCGCATCTTCACGTGAAGTATAGGTAACTTGTTTTACCTGAGGAAGCCCGAGAAGCTTAGCTTTTACATCCTGAATCTGTTCTATAGATGCATCTGTAGTAAAGTACACACGTACGTCTACTTTTTCCTGTACTTGATCGAGGGTATAGTCAAAAATTGCACGGAAGAGATAAAACGATGTAATAATCGAAAGCGTAATTGTAAGAATGAAAATAGAAGAAAGCGATACTGTACGGTTACGGTAAAAACCGCGGAAGCCAGCAGTAAGTATTCTTCGAGTGAGTGTCGTTTTTGTTGCCATATCGATAAGGAGCTACATTGTAAATTTACCAGACTTTTGGTCTCGAATAACCCTTCCGTCTTCCATAGTAATCACACGACGACCGAGGTTATCTACTATGCCTTTATTGTGTGTTGTCAAAATAACTGTTGTTCCAAGGTCGTTAATCTTCTTGAGAATCTGAACGATATCGTAGGTGTTAAGTGGATCAAGGTTCCCAGTAGGTTCGTCAGCGATAATAATTTCTGGACGGTTAATAATCGCTCGTGCAATTGCTACTCGCTGCTGCTCTCCACCAGACAGCTGATGTGGGAAATGATGCATCTTATCTTTTAGGTCTACGAGATCCATTACGTGCGGCACATCTTCTGCTATGTCATCATCATGTTTACCAGCGGCTTCCATAGCAAAAGCCACATTCTCATATGCGGTTTTGTTTGGAATCAGACGGAAGTCTTGAAAAACGACACCGACCTTACGACGATAGTTAGTCATATCTTTTCCACGCAATGAGTGAATGTCATCTGAATGGAAAGAAACAGTTCCTTCTGTAGGTTCTTCCTCGGCAAGTAATAACTTAATAAGAGTTGTTTTTCCAGCACCGGAATGCCCAACCACAGAAACTAATTCACCCGGGTGAATAGTAAGAGAAATATTATCGAGTACTTTATTTCCATTGTCGTACTCTTTAGAAACTCGGTCAAAGTAAAGCATACTTTTATTGTATCATATCTAAAATAGACAATGTGAATAAACAAAACAAGCGCCGGCAGGCGCTTGTTTTGTAGTATCTTACCTTCGTACTGTTACTACTTTGTAACGTTAATTACTTTTGTCCCTATGTTGTTAGCAGCATCATAGGCTTTTGCTGTAATCGTATGCGGACCTGAAGTAAATGTAGAGTTCTTAACTGAGATTGAACAAGAATTTACATTCGTACATGTTTTAAGTGTAGTCGCATCACGCATAAGTACAATCTTTGTAACTTTTATGTTATCGGTAGCTGTCGCTGCAATTGTAGTATTACCTGAACTTGGAATGGTTGCGCCGTTTTGTGGGCTGGTAATATTTGCAACTGGTGCTGTACCGTCTACAAGCGTAACAGTAACTGGAGTTGATGTCGCAAAGTTTCCAGAGTAGTCAAATGCTTTAACGTAAAAGACATAGGCTTTATTTGTTTGACCAGTTGTGTCCCAACGTAGTCTATACGGAGCCACAGACGTGGTGTCGATAAGCACATTATCTTTGTATAGCTCAACCTTCTCAACGAATCCTGAGTTGTCAGCTGTTGATGTGGCGTGGAAGTAGTACCATCCACCAACATTAGGTGTACTAGTAGAAGTAAGCGGTGAGGTGATTGCAGTAGTTGGCTTTACGGTATCAACTGGATTATCAATGATAACTGAGAAGACTTCCGATGTGCCCACATTGTTTACTACGTCAAACGCACGCACAGTAATAGTATGTGGACCGTTTGCGAACTTCATTGAAGGGAACTGGAATGTGAATGCTTCAATGTATAGTGTTTTGTAGAGAACTCCATCTACAAGTAGTTCTACACGTGCAACACCTTGGTCATCACCGACAGTAGCCGTAATCGGCACAACCCCAGTAAGTGTTTGACCCTGTGTGAGGTTAGTGATTGCTGCTGTTGGAGCAACACTGTTAGTGTATGGACCAGCATAGAAGTCCAATCTTTCATTTACAGCACGCTGAGAAATCACATTAAAGTATGTGTCTGTAATAATGTTCATCAAACTATTCTGAGAAGCACGATAATAGTTCGGGAAGTTACACCCTTGAGTGTAGTCAGCCGGAGCCACAAGCCCAACCCATGATGCAGGCATCGTACTTGAAGGACTACAGTTCACCATATTAAATTCAGTCATACTAAGCTGATACTCATCAGAAAGATTTCCAACTGAGTGCCCTCCAAGTTCATGAAGACCAATTAATGGACCGAATGTTCCGCTATACGTAGCTGCGATTGGGTCATCCCCTGCTCCACCGTAATTTGAATTGTTCACAATAATAAGCGCCTTATCATACGGAACACCTCCAGAAGTTAGAAGTTGTCCTGTGAGTGTACGGTTACAGAGAATAAGTCTCCCTTCATACCCCCACTGTAGATCTGCTGTGTTTTCAACATAGTGGAACATGATGTGCTCTGCGCGACTCTTAAACGGTTCTACAGCAAGAAACTGTGTAATCATACGATTAGCGTCAGTGTAAAACTTTGGCATATCTAGCGCTGTGTAATCATCTCCGATGAGCGCGATATCAAGTGTTGTACTTGAGGTTGATGTCGCAGATGTAGTAGTACCAGTTGGCTCAAGATATACCGCACCGTTAATTGATGTAAATGTAGGCGGTGGAGGCACCACCACAACAGGAGGTTTTTTAGAAGGATTTGTTCGCTTTACTGTAGGAGCTTCATGAGCTAATGCGCTATATCCAAGCGTAGAAGCAAGCACAACCCCAGCAAGTAATACGGAACCTCGAGTAACGAATCGACTCCGAGTGTCTGAAATAGAAATTGACATGATTAATTAGAACGATGTAACTAAATAAATAAAATGACACGAGAAAGAACTGTACGTGCTTAAAGTGTAGCACGCAGACGCGATAACAATATCAACAGATATTACAAACCTATTACAAACCTTTTTCAGCTTCAATAAAGTCGTCTAACTCCCCGCGTTCAAGCACTGCTTCCACATTACTCGTCTCCATATCTGTTCGGTGATCTTTTACCATCTTGTATGGGTGAAGTACATATGAACGTATTTGATTACCCCACTCAATCTCAGTAGTTTTACTAATTTGCCGTCCTTCAATTTCCGCTTTTCGTTTTTCTTCTTCAAGTTTAAATAATTTCCCTTGGAGAATCTCAAGGGCTTTCTGTTTGTTTCGCTCCTGTTCTCGCTCAGTTGCTACGTGTACAGCGATATTTGTCGGTAAATGCACAATACGCACTGCCGTCTCTCGTTTGTTTACGTTCTGTCCGCCTGGGCCAGATGATTTAGAGGTCTCGATACGAATTTCGTCTGGAGATATTGTCTTGTGCTCAACCTCAGGTACTACAGGTAGCACCTCTACCATTGCAAATGATGTATGCCGTTTTGCTTGTGCGTTAAACGGAGAAATACGAACAAGCCGATGTACTCCAGATTCGTTCTTTAGTGCACCGTATACATTTTTACCCGTTATCTCAAGAGTAAGGTTACGAAATCCGCCATGATCATTTCTATTGTCGTGAAGCACTGAATATGTCCAACCTTGTCGTTTACAGTACGCGTCGTACATTTCATAGAGCATACGAGCAAAGTCTTCACTGTCATCTCCTCCCGCACCGGCAAGAATGGTAAGCACGGCGTTACCTTTATCAAGCGCCCCCACACCGTCACGCTTATCTTTAAGTTCTTTTATTCTTTTAATTGTTTCTTGGGCCCTATCTTTATCATTCCAAAAGTCCATCTCATTCATCTGAGATTCCAGCTCGAGAATCTGTGCGTCTATTTCAGAAGTATTTTCCATGCGTTACAGTATAGCAAAACACATTTAGAGGTACTTCTTTCCTTGCAACTCTTCCGGCAAGAAATCTTTGTCAGAATATATTTCATATCCATCTCCGTATCCAGCATCTTTCATAAGTTTTGTCGGTGCGTTACGAAGCATCATTGGGATGGAAAGATTTCCTAGTGTTTTCGCATCGTGAAGAGCCGCTTTGTATGCATCATACACAACCCGCTCCTTTGGTGCTTTAGATAAATACGCAACACCGTGTGCTAAGTTGATACCGCATTCAGGTAAACCAATGGTTTCAACAGCTTTGAACACTTCATTTGCAAGCATAAGCGCTTGTGAGTCTTTCATACCAATATCTTCAGAAGCAAATATCACCATACGTCTTGCAATAAATTTCGGATCTTCTCCTGCTTCTATCATGCGCGCAAGATAATAGAGCGCTGCATCTGGTTGAGAGGCGCGCATACTTTTAATAAATGCACTTATGATGTTGTAATGCTCTTCACCCTTCTTATCGTAGCGCAGATGTTTAGACTGTATGGTGTTCTTTAGATTCTCTACGGTTATTTCACCATAAAGCTCCTTTGTATTTGAAAGCACACCCAACGCTTGGCGGGCATCTCCTCCTGCAAGAGCGATGAGCCATTCTAGAGCGTCTTCTGGAATGCTGTATCCTGTTTGGCGCAGAACCTCTCTCATATCCTCTGGCGAGAGCTCATTTAAGATAAACACTCTACAACGAGAAAGAAGTGCTGGAATAACCTCAAACGAAGGATTCTCTGTGGTTGCTCCAATAAGAACAAGCTTACCTTTTTCTACATATGGAAGAAGGTAATCTTGCTGAGCTTTATTAAACCGATGGATTTCATCCAAGAAGAGAACCTTTGGGCCAAAAAGCTCACCACCGGTCTCTACAAGTTTTCTAATATCATCCTTCCCCGCAGACACAGCAGACAGTTCATGATAGTCAGCATTAACTGCTTTAGCATAAATACGCGCAAGTGTAGTCTTTCCAACTCCAGGCGGACCCCAAAGAATAAATGAGAAGATGTGTTTCTTTTCAATCGCGACGCGAAGTGGCTTACCATCACCCACTAAATGCTTTTGCCCTATGAAATCGTCCAAAGATGTTGGGCGAAGTGTATGCGCGAGAGGTTCCATATACTAAAGTATACAACATGAGTAGAACAAAAGTTCTACTCATCCACAATCTACCTTACAACACGAAGAGATCCTTCTAAAATCAGTGGACGTAAAGCTTCCTCTGACTGATCTGCTATCTCTCTTAGTATACGGTCCCTTATCGTGCTTGTAGCGATGCTGGGTACCGAACGAACTGAATTGATAGGGATAACTGTATATACGACCCCACCTGAAATCGGGTCCATTTGCAGCATGTATCCATCTTCTACTTTATCCCGCCAATATTGATCAAAAATAAAGTTACCGAGTGAATAAAATATCGGAGAACCTTCGTATATCTCCACCCCTTGTACCACGTGCGGATGCGCGCCGATGATGGCATCTACTCCTCTGTCGATAAGCTCATGCGCAAACGCCCTCTGATACCTATTCTGAGTAACATACTCGTCTCCCCAATGTATATAGACCACAAGATACGCGTCAGGATGTTCTCTACGTAGTTTCTCTGTCACTTCGTAAGCCTGGGACTCGTCCCATCCAGTTGCGATCATTGTGATACCGTAAACGACTACTTTTGCATCCCCTAGTTTTGTTTCAAAGTAATCATCTGTGGTTGGCGCATAACCACCAAAGTGAGAAACACCCCCAGCACTAAGCGTGGCTTTTGTTTCTTCATACCCTAACCTCCCCTTATCAAACATGTGATTGTTAGCAAGCGACACAGCAGTTATTCCTCCTTCTTTTAATATACGTGGGGTGGATGATGGAAAAGAAAAACTAAACCCATTGATTGGAGTAGGTTTATGTGTATCTGGTATTGGACCTTCAAGATTGGCAATTGTTATACGCTCTTTCAAAAAATCTTTAGTCTGCATAAAAGGATAGAGCTCATTGTTTGCTTTAAGTGAGAGAGTTTCCACATAACGACCAAGCATAATATCTCCAACGAAAAGGATCGGCTTAGCTTGAATAACCGCTTCTGGCTGTCTTATGATGGTTACTGACCCTTTGTGCAACACCTCGTACGACAGTACAGTAACCGCCATAACAACAAGGATTGCAATAGTTATTTTCTTCATTGTAAGTATAAGTATACCAACTTCATCTCGTGCGGACTAAATTGATATCTTCATTCAAATTAGCTAGAATGGAGCGACTGTTTTCAAATTAGCCAAGATAGCTCAGTCGGTAGAGCACTTCCATGGTAAGGAAGAGGTCGCGGGTTCGATTCCCGCTCTTGGCTCACGAAGTGAGTCAGCAAAAAGACCCCATCAGGGTCTTTTTGTTTTGTGAACGTATTGTAACGAAACCTATCTAGTAACACATGCTCCCCAAAGTCCTGGGTTTGCGTTATCACATCCACCACCTACAGTACATGTCGCAACTTGAGAACCGTAGGCACTTGCGATGCTCGCATTACACGCGGCTTCTCCCATACCGTTTACGAAGTTGCGAGTAACAGGATTAGTCACCGTAAGTTGGGTAACCCCTGACCACACACTACACCCAACAATATTACACGCCTGAACAGAAATAAGATGTACGCCGGCAGCTAATCCAAGTGAAGCAGCTGTCCCTGTCCATGTAGTATTGGTTCCTTGAGGTAGCTCTGTGTTATTGACCTTAACTGTATATCTTGTTGGTGCGTTGTTTCCAGACCATGAGGCAGAGAAAGTTTCTAACGTAGAGACTGTCGTCTTACTAAGGGTTAACTGAGCAGTTGTCGGTGCTGCCTGACTTGTAGACTGGTTCTGAGTAGACTGACCTGTAGACTGAGTACTTGCATCAAGACATGCTCCCCAACTGTACGGGTTAGCAGAA
>CAZZGJ010000014.1:10292-11575 GCA_964654175.1 uncultured Candidatus Saccharibacteria bacterium | reverse complement strand
GCCAAAAAATCAGCCGAGGTTTTGCGAATCCTTTTCCCCAGAAAACAGCTTCGCAAAACCGAGTCCGCATTAGGAGTTTTTCATGAAATAGGTTCGAGCGGAGTTGTAGAGCCACACCAAAACAAAAAAGTCCTTAGAGGACTTTTTTGTTTTGTGGTTCAAGAATTAACTACTACGCAGCTATGCCTAGTAGGCCAGCCATTTTATCTGGATTAAACCCAATCATCACATCATTCTCAATCTTAATAACAGGAACCCCAAGCTGCCCTGTCATCTCAACCATTTCTTTTCTTTTTTCAAGATCAGAAGCTACGTTGTGATCAACAAAAGGAATGCCTTTTGCAGTTAACCACTCTTTAGCCATGTGACAAAAATGACATGAAGGAGTACTAAAAATTTCTACTATTTTTGTGTTCATATGGGCCCAGTATACTTAGTATGCTAACTAACTGCAAGACCTTCTTTTGGCTTACTTTTGTACGACGTTTCGCCACCAAATAAGTAGACTCTCCCAAAAAGTCATATCCTCACGTACCGGTGTTACAGGACTTACACTTGTATCATATACAACAATCACCCCTTCCCCTTCCTGCACCACAGGATATGTACTACGAATATAGGCTTCCATCCCCCTTTCAGTTTTAATGGAGGTACTTTTAACCTCGGCTTTTCTCACTTTTTCTTCGAGCTCTTTTCTGTCTGCCGCTGACTCCGCCTGAAGACGTGCAGTAGTAATACGTTTATTATTTAATTCCACAACAGAACGAGCAAGTAACACAATCAAAAGAAACAGTATAACCATAGTAACTCGTGAGTACACGAGTGTGCGTATCATATGCCTCTGTTGATATTCTTTCATAGATACGTTAGTATTAACACTATTCTAACACACAGTAATATCTCTTTTATGCTATTTAGCTCACGCAATCGTAAAGTCGTTCACCGTATTTGGGCAGTCGTGTCTATCCTTGTAATCCTCGGAATGCTTGGAGTTTCTGTTGCCGTATTGTTCATGTAATACAAAAAACAAAAGGAGCCGGGCCCGGCGGGGGCGCCCCGCCCCGGCCACCAGCGCGGAGGGCGGGGCGGTGGCGCCTGCGGCAGGCACAAAGAGGGCGCGCGCAGTGGCGTCGGCAGTTGCTGCCGGCGCGTACACGCTGCTGGCAATGCTGCGTGGCGACGCCTCGCCGTCCCGCCGGGGCGTGATGCGGACGGAGGCGGTGTCGACGGCGCCGCCCGCCGGCGTGGCCGCCGCTGGCGGTGGCCGCTGTGGCGTCGTGCGG
>CAZZGJ010000014.1:0-10282 GCA_964654175.1 uncultured Candidatus Saccharibacteria bacterium | reverse complement strand
TTTTGTTTTCCCGTATTTTTAATTTAAAAAAAAAAAAAAACCGCGCGGCCCCGCCCGGCCCCGCCTCCTTTTGTTTTGCTCCTTTTTTACTCAGGGCGCATCATGCGGAGAAAGGTGTCATGCTCAATTCGCACCTTCCCCTCCCTTTGCATTCTATCTTTACCACGTTTTTGTTTTTCGCGTAGTTTCATTTTTCGAGTAATATCTCCCCCATACATATAACCGGTTACATCTTTCTTCATAGGCGCAATCGAACGAGACGCCACGATTCGACCCTTTACATAACTTTGGATTTTTACACGGAATAGCTCTGCCGGCAAAATCTTTTCAAGTTTAACTGCGGCTTCTTCCCCTTCCTCTTGAGCCCGATACTCAGGCACCACTCGAGAAAACGCTGCGACTCTTTCTTCTGCGATATAAATATCAAGACGAGTAACATCTGCCGGCTTCATAGCACCCGGCTTATAAGCAAGTGAAGCATATCCGCTTGTTGCTGATTTTACCTCGTCAAAGAAGTTACGCATGAGCTCACGTAATGGCATATCAACAATCATCTGAATACGTTCGTGCCCCCAATCTTGCATATCTGAAACAGTAGCTTCATGCTGATGAAGAAGCTGCATAAGCGGACTCACATACTCGTGCGGAGTAATAATGGTAAGTACAATCCACGGCTCACGAACGGAAAGATACTGTCCGTGATCTGGGAAGTGAATTGGCGTGTACACCATCTCAACTTCGCCATTTTTAAGTGTCACTTCATACGTAATAGATGGTGTAGTAACCACAAGCTCTTGATCAAACTCACGACGAAGACGCTCGGTAACAATTTCCAAGTGAAGCATACCGAGAAAACAACATCTAAAGCCTCTACCAAGCGCACCGGAAGATTCCTCTTCAAATGTAAGAGAAGAATCCGAGAGTTTTAGTTTTGAGAGAGCGCTACGAAGATCATCAAACTCATCCTGAGACTCTGGATACACCGAAGCAAATACAAGTGGAACAGGTTCAGCATACCCAGGAAAAGCAGCGAGCGGGTGACTAAACGTTGTAACAGTATCTCCCACGCGTGCAATACCTGGTTCTTTAATACCCGTTACAATATAGCCAATAGTACCTGCTGTAATTTCTTTTGCTTCTCTTTTTTCTGGAGCAAACGTGCCGACTTCTCGTACAAGGAATTTATGCTTCGTTTGCATAAACATAAGCTCATCATCTCTTTTTATTTGGCCATCAAGAATACGAACATACAAAATAACGCCTTGGTGATTACTATACTCAAAGTCAAAAATAAGTGCTCGAGAACTTTTGTTTTTTACCACTTCAACAGTTGGTGGAGGTACGACTTTGATAATAGTTTCAAAGAGATCTACAACCCCTTCTCCTGTTTTACCAGACACAGCTTGTATGTCCTCACGATTACATGAGAGTAGTTTAACTATCTCATCCTTAACGTCATCTGTACGAGCAAGAGGGCTGTCGATTTTATTCACAACTGGAATTATCGTAAGACCTGCAGCTTGAGCCATTTCAAGTGTAGTCATCGTCTGAGCCTGCACCCCTTGCGTCGCATCGACGAGTAAAATAGCACCTTCAACGGCACGAAGGGATCGCGATACTTCATACGAGAAATCGATATGCCCCGGGGTGTCAATTAAGTTCAGAATATATTGCTCACCTTCTTTTGTCGTGTACTGCATGCGTACCGGCGTCATTTTAATAGTGATCCCTCGCTCTCGTTCGAGCTCCATACTATCTAGGACCTGCTCTTTCATATGACGCTTATCCACGGTCTGTGTCATTTCAAGCATGCGGTCTGCAAGCGTTGATTTACCGTGGTCAATATGAGCGATAATTGAAAAGTTACGAATATTCATAAAAGCTTCTTAATACTACACGAAAAGAGGCACTAAGTAAAAATTAGCCCAATTTTTTTCTATTGTATAACGACAGAATAATAAGGAAATTAACAACCCAAAATACTACGTAGCCATACACAAGCGCATAAACACCTTGATCTCTTGTAAACAAAACTGTGCTCACCGCTAAAAATGTCGCCATCACATGGGTCATAAATACGTCTTTAGTATCGTGGGCTGAGTACAAACTTCCAGCATAAAAACCTGCCATCATCTGGAATGGAAGAGCGACCAAAAAACCACCCAAGAAAAAAGCAATAAGGTTATTACTTCCTGTATCTCCATACAGAAGGTAAATGACTAGGTCTTGGGCAACATATAAAAAGACCGCGGCAGCCATTCCAAGCAAACCAATTAAGACCACGTACTTCCGAACCACCGCACTATAGGTATCTATCTTGTGTTCGATGATATCTTTTGAAAGTACGGGCATGCTTGCGGTTGTAATACTCTGTTGAATTACCTGCACTACAGCATCTGTTATTTTTTGAGCAAATAAATATGCTGACAAGACCCCTGCGCCAAGTGTTGTTGCAATCGCATGGAAAAATACAATACGTAGCTGAGTTGTGACGTTAGTCCCGGTTCGAGGAATCGCGAGCATGGACAACTCACGCACATACCTAAAAGATATATTTGAAACAGCATGAGAAAATGATACCTTTCTTAAAGAAATTACCTGAATACTAAATGATGCCACTGAACCAATAATCACACCATAAATGAGCCCCATGATACCGTACGGCTCGTACAGCGCTACTATACCTAGAATAATACCGAGTGAATACCCAAGCGGTGATAACCCATATAGTACAAAATGATTCTTCAGCTGTGCAAAACAAGAGATAAGAGAAGTGATTCCAAGCACGATAGGCTGCAAAAGAAGTATTCTAGTTGTAGTGATAAATAAAGCCGTCTGTTCTGCAGAGAATCCAGGCACAATAAGATGCGCAAAAAGCGGGAGAGTGATAGCAACTAAAGCTGCAAGCACTCCTATAATACCAACAAAAAAGAACATGAGTGATGCAAGTTTAGTTCTTGGGTCTACAAGTGTGCCGTGACTATTTTCTTTTGTGAGGTAAGGCACCACCGTACCTGATGTTACAAATGCGAGCAAGATTCCGTACATAAGGTCAGGAATGCGGAATGAAGCATTATAAACATCAAGCGCCGGACCGACCCCAACATATACAGCAAGCAATCTATCTCTTACAATCGCAAGAAGAAGCGAAAGTATAGAGAAAAAAGCGAGTAATGCTGAATTCTTAGCAATCATATGAAGCAGTATAGCAAATAAGACGCGACTTCCTTACCTGGTATACTCTGTAACATGCATACAAGAAAAGGTTGGTGTACGGACTGCGAAAAACCAACCACTCACCACTTTTTTACATGGTGCGAAGATATACTCACACCAGTCTTACCTCAAAGAGAGTTACCTTACTGGTATGAACAACTCTTATACCGACTGCTTGAAAGTACTGTGCATCTCTTCGGTCTAGGGAGGTACACTGAGCACTACAGCCGAAATGAAATTACTCCACGAATGTGGTACTTCTTCGAAACCCTAAAAGGGTACGGCATCACTCCAATGCTGCTTGAGACTCGTTTTGGTATTACTCCACTTTGGAAAATACATATCGGCAAGAAAACACTTCGTGGTAGCCACTTACCTTGTACTCCCCTTCATAAAAAACACATACTATCTACCGTAAACAATAAACAGCGGACGAAACGTTTTTTAGAAAAGCATGGATTTCCAGTAGCACAGGGTTCTTCTTTTTTTGTATTTAATCGTAAAAGAATACACACATACGTCGACCGCATAGGATTCCCAGTTGTTGTAAAACCTAGAAATGGAACCTTCAGTAGGCACGTAACAACACACATTACCAACCACGAAGAACTAGACGAAGCGATTAAAAAAGTAAGACACTACTCGCCTACCTGTATCGTGGAAACATATCTAGAACATATGTCTGTGTACAGAATTACTGTTATAAATGCTCAGGACGTTTTCTGTGCCAAACAAGAAAGGGCGAGTATAGAAGGCGATGGTGTACACACCATAAACGAACTTGTTACAAAAAAGAGTCTTAGGCGGAGAGCCCACCCCGTACTTGAACCACTCATACTAAATAAAAAATCAGACGAGGTACTTCAGAAACAAAACCTCACCCGCGAATCTATTCCAAAAGCTACAGAACGAGTATACATTCAGGAAGACCCCTTCTTGCGACTTGGGGGCGATATTACAGAAGTTACGGACACGCTTCACCCAGATAACCGTAAGCTGGCAATAGACGTCGCTTTATCTTCCGGAATGAGTATTGTGGGAATCGATCTTATGACACAGGATATACGAAAGTCCTGGAAAGAAAGTACAGCTGCGATACTTGAACTAAACGAAATGCCTTGTATTGAAATCCATAAGTACCCAAGCGAAGGAACACCGACTAATCCAGCAGAAAGCATTATAAGAAACATTCTCACACAGTTCTCATAAAAAAAAGAAAACACCGCCTTGTGGGCGGTGTTTTCATCTTGTTCTTTGTCTATAAGCCGAATTCTGTTTTTGTGTAAGCATGTATCTAGGATGATAGTTACCCACCACCTCAAGCGACTCTTCCGCAACAAGGCGGACACGGTCTTGCACACACGTATGTATTTAGCCGTTTCAGCCGGACTTAACCGGATCGTTTCTGTTCGCAACACGATGGTTACCCATGACGGGCGTTACCCGCTACGCTTGCCTTACAAATGCAAAGCTGTGTGTTCGGACTTTCCTCTCACGTATTTCACAATGGAAATCTATGAGCACTTACCCAACAAAGAGCATTGTTATTATACAATTAATTAGAGTTTTGTCTAGTTATTCTCCTATTGTTACTTTCGTTCCCAAATATAATCCATGAGCACGGGCTGAGTTAGCAGGAAGTTCAAGCGCATATGTGGCAGGCGCTTTATTTATGTACGTCGCTGGATAATCTTCCGGTTTAGCGTTTTCCACAATATCAACCACGATTCCACTCTCACTAAGCCAAATAATATCAATAGGAAAAAGCATATCCTTCATCCAAAAACCATATTTACCTGGGATTCCAAAGTCAAAAAGCATACCCTCTCCTTCTACTAAACTTTTACGTCCAGAGAGGCCAAGCTCTCGCGCTGCTTGAGTATCCACACGTTCTGCCACAATACTTCCTTTGGGTAAGGTAATGAGTACCTCGCCTCTTACAAGCTTATCAATACCTACGACTCCACACACTTTAGTGGTCACACACCGTGAACCATAAAAAATAATTCCCGCACACAAAAACACCGCAAGAATGATAACCATTCTTGTATCTATAGATTGTCGTATGTATTTCATACTCCTATGATACCACTAAGCGTTGCCTTTACGTCCTGCTTTGGCTCGATCTGTTTCAGTAAGAAGTTGTTTTCTAAGGCGAACAGACTTTGGCGTTACCTCTAGGTACTCGTCCCCGTTCATAATTTCAAGACCGCGCTCGATAGTGATTTCCCACGCAGGAACAAGAACAATAGCTTCATCGGCACCTGAAGAACGCATGTTTGAAAGCTGCTTACCTTTTGTTGGGTTTACCATCATCTCCTCACCCTTTGAAGTATTACCGATAACCATACCTTCATACACTTCTGTTGTTGGAAGAATGTAAATAACTCCGCGATCTTGCAAGTTCCAGAGTGAAAACGCGAGAGCCTTTCCTGTTGCCATCGATGTCATCGAACCAACTGGGCGTCTCTGAATAGGGCCGGCATGTGGACCGAACTTAAGAAAACGAGCTGATAGAATACCAAGACCTTTAGTATCAATCACAAATTCTCCACGATACCCGAGAAGTCCGCGGGTTGGAATTTCTGCTTTAATACGGTTGATACCATTTTTTTCAGACATGTCTGTGATCATCGCTTTACGACGCCCGAGTTTTTCCATAACTACGCCAGCTGATTCAACTGGCACATCGATAACAAGCTCTTCGTATGGCTCTTCCTTCACTCCGTTGTTCTCGTGGAAGATTACCTGCGGCTGCGACACCTGAAGCTCATACCCCTCGCGACGCATTGTTTCAAGCAGTACACCAATGTGGAGCTCCCCTCGTCCATAGACTAAGTATTTATCAGTATTAAAATCTACTTTAAGCCCAACGTTGATTTCAAGTTCTTTCTCAAGACGATCTCTAATTTGACGTCCTGTTACAAACTTGCCTTCTTTTCCAGCAAACGGTGAATCGTTCACGAGGAAATTAAGTGCAATAGTTGGTTCGTCAATTTTAATTGCCGGCATTGGCTCTTGGTCAGCATTTTTAATAAATGTTTCTCCGATGTAAATGTCAGAAAATCCAGCAATCATTGCGATGTCTCCGGCTTCAGCGGTCTGCGCTTCAACTCGTTCAATACCGTTAAACGTGTAGATCTTTGTAACCTTACCTTTACGCATCTCGCCGTCTGGTTTCTTTACCGTAATTTCTTCTCCAACCTTTGCTACACCGTCGTACACACGACAAATAGCCATACGACCAAGGAAGTTATCGTATGCAAGGTTAAACACCTGCGCCACGAAAGGCTTAGCGATATCTCCAGTAGCCTTTGGTACTTTCTCAAGCACGATATCAAGAAGCGGAGTAAGATCCTTACGTTCGTCATCGAGATTCTTCATCGCAACACCTTCACGACCAATCGCATACACAGTAGTGAAATCAAGCTGCGCATCATTGGCTCCAAGTTCCATGAAAAGTTCAACAAGAAGCACGCAGTCAATTGAACGAAGCACACGCTCAACCTCAGAACCAAAGTCCGCGTGCCCTGGAGTATCGAGGATGTTAATCTTCACACCTTTATATGGAACTGATGTGTTTTTTGCAGTGATTGTAATACCACGTTCTTTTTCCATCGGATTAGAGTCCATGGTCTGTCCCACTACACCTACACCACACTGCTGCATGAGCGCGTCAGTAAGTGTTGTTTTTCCGTGGTCAACGTGAGCGATGATTGCGATGTTGCGAATTTCTTGTTGCATAATAAATAAAAAGTGGCCTCAGGCCGTACTAAATTGGTGCCGATATAATAACACAATTTTAAAGAATCCGCTAGTCTGTAACTCTCAAGAAAAGAGGTGTAAGATACTACGCAGAAGCTCTCGTCGGAATCTACGACAAACGGCGAGTTACAGCTGCCTACGGCGCAGCGGACTCACACGTGGGGTCCAAAAAGTTTCGAGAAGACACCTTGTTACCGCGGGGTGTTTTTCTTTTTATTGCTTTTTGTTTTATGCCCAGCTCTTCTAAAAAGGCTTTCTGGTTGGTCTTTCTTCCGAGGAAGTTTTCAAGTAATTTCATCTCATTATCGGATGAACCCTTTTCCAATACTTCTCGTCGCCACTTCATTCCAACTTCACTGTTGGTAATTCCCTTCTTTCTAAATTCTGAAAAAGCATCCTGAGCAAGTACAAGAGACCAGAGGTAAGAATAGTACGCAGCATCATACCCTCCACCTAAGTGTCCAAAGCCAGCTGGAAAAAGATATTTCTCTGCAGGGAGTGTAAAGCCATACTGCTGCTTCTTGAAGTCTCGGTAACGTTTATTGATATCAAATGTTTTACCTGAATGCATTTCAATATCAAGCTCACCCATAAAGATCTGATCAAGGTACCCCATACTCTGGAGGAACGTACGCGACTCAACTATTTTGTTGCGCATAGTCTGCGGCATTGGCTTCCCAGTTATATAGTGCTTACTTAGTTTTTTAAGTATCTCGTCTTCATATACCCAGTTCTCCATAATCTGAGAAGGGGTCTCTACGAAGTCCCAAGCAACACTTGTTCCTGAAATACTTTTATGCGGGACCTTAGACAAGAGAAGGTGCAGCGAGTGCCCCATCTCGTGAAAGAGTGCTTCCACTTCCCACGCGGATAGTAGTGATGGATGCTTTTTATTTGGGCTTGAATAGTTAGCTACAATTGCTCCAAATGGTGGCGTATACTCCTCACTTCTGTATGAGAGCTCACGTCCATATTGAAAATCAAACATTGCAGCATGACCATACTTTCCTTCCCGTGGATACAAATCAAGCGCAAGATACCCTATGACACTTTTATCTTTATCAGTAACCTCATACACCTGCACACTTTTATCCCACATCACATACGGAAGCTTAGTAAATGTAATACCAAATAGTTTTTTAACTAAATCCGTAAGTACTGAAAAGACGTGGTCGTACGGGAAGTACTGCCTTGTCTCTTCAGGGTCAAGATTAAGTAACTCTTTTTTGATTGCATTAATAACGTATGACCAATCTTCGTTATCTACCTTTGTGAGTCCCAATTTTTTACCATACCCTTTCACCATTTCAATATCTTTCTTTGCTTGCTTCTCTACTTTTTTCTGTATTGCAGCGTGAAATGCACGTACTGTTTTTGCGTTTTTTGCAGTGCGCCCATCTGTACGAAAGTCAGCATGATGCTCATATCCAAGCGTGGTCGCAATATCGTGGCGAAGTGTGATAATTCGATTAAAAATCTCGAGATTCTTTTTCCCTCCACGACTACCTGCCTTATCAGCCAGCTCTTTTCTTTTTGCTCTATTAGTTGCCTGCGCAAGGAAAGGATGAAGGTGAGGATACGCAAGTGTAACAGTATACTTTTTCGTTTTTGTATCATAGGGCAAAAGTGAAATATACCTCTCTGACATGCCCTCTAATTCTTCTTTAGTACAAAGAATGTAGTCGCTATAATTATTAATATTGTGACTAAAAGTAATTTGAAGTGCCTGCAGTTTTTTAAGAGACTGCTTTAACTGTTTATATGCTTTATCGTCTAGCTCAAAGCCCATTTTTTTGTAGTCTCGAAGCATAAGCTCAATGAGACGCACATCTTCTTTACGGAGCTTCTTTTTCTCATCTAGGTAGTTACCCAACGCATACTCTTTCAAAGAAATATAAATATCCCGGTCATACTCTACGTCAATCATTTTCTGAGAGACTAAAGAAACCACCTTGTGCGCAGCTTCACGAATTTCTTTTTTTGAAGATGTATCCATAAGGAGACCCAACTTATCAAACATATCCTTGTATGGCGCGCCAGCGTTCTCAATTGCAACAACGGTATTTTCAAATGTCCTCTCTTCTGGAAGAATTTGTTTTACATTTTTATAGTCCGCTGTAACTTGGCGAATGAAATCCTGCCCAATTTTTTCTATATGCTTTGGAGTCCATTTCACCCACGCAAAATCTTCTTTTTCTAACTTGAGTTTTCTCATATATCCTTATTTTAACACATCACGATAACACTTACATTTTTTATCGTGAGCTCCCGGAAGCGTGTTAATACTCATCAAAAACTCACCAACTATCTCCCCTCCCACAAACTTAAAGTGCTTCTTAAAAAGTTTTACCCATGCATGCTTATCATGTTTCATCTCTTGAGCTTGCATATCTAACCAGACCCTAAAACTTCCAAACTCTTTTTGTATTTCTAAAAACCTCGCTGCATTATAAATAGCCGCATTAATCTTTAAGCGGTTCCGGATAATACCTGGGTCATTCATGAGTCGAGCGAAGTCTTTCTCACCATATCTTGCCACCTTTTTAATCGTAAAGTTATGATACGCCTTTCGAAACCCTTTTTCCTTTAGTAAAATAGTTCTCCACGAAAGTCCTGCTTGATTAATTTCCATTACAAGTCTTCCGAAGAGCTCATTGTCGTCTTCTATACGAACACCGTAGTGCTTATCATGATATATCACATCGACATCACTTCTATCTTTGACACTTGCAACGTATACACAATAAGGATGAGACATCATATTTTTAATATCTGATATAAAGCGATCCCACATGCAATCGTTACGTTAAGAGATTCTTTTGTACCAAGCATAGGAATTTCAGCTATAACATCACACACATCTAACACCTCTTGTGTCATGCCGTCTACTTCAGGGCCAATGATAAACGCAACACTACTCTTCCCCTCGACTGAAACTGTTTTATAATCAACGGCTCGAGCATCCTGTTCGACAGCAATAAGATATTAACCCTCTTCGTGAAGTTTCTGTAAAGCATCTACCGTACTTAAAACATACTCCCACGCGACAGTATCTTCTGCTCCAAGTGCTACTTTTGCAAAATCTTTTCTCCTTAGTCCATGCTTATCTACTGGTGTAGGAGTTGTGCCACATAAAATCACAGCATCGATTCCGGCTGCATTTGCGGTTCGAAAGATAGAGCCAACATTATATACACTTCGCAGGTTATCAAGCACAATGTATTTTTTCATACTTACTTCTTAACCCGAATTTCTACCTCACCGTCAGCATAGTTTTCTGCGTTATCAAACACTCGTACAC
>CAZZGJ010000013.1:9857-12080 GCA_964654175.1 uncultured Candidatus Saccharibacteria bacterium | reverse complement strand
ACCTGCCGAAGAACGGCTCCTCGCAGACCGTGATGGGCACGGGCGCGCAGTTCACCGTCAAGATCGTGCAGCGTGCGGCCGTCCTGCCGTCGTTCGTGATCACCTGACCACCGTTTCCCGGTGATCGAGCCCCGCAGTTCCTTAGCTCTGTTTTACAGGGCGGGCGCTGCGGGTGCTTTTTGTTTTAAGTATTAGTTGTGCGATCGTGCACGGCGCTTCTGCTCTTTAAAAATCAAAACACGTGGTCCCTGTCATAGGGAAACCTCGACAAAACCTTTGGACCGCAGCAAGCCCCGCACACTTAAGTGTGCGGGGCTTTGTCTTTTTATATGATAGAGTATCGGTATGTTTAGTTTGTTTTCTAAAAAATCAAAACGTGTCTACTTGGATAACGCAGGAGCCACTCCTATAAGTAAAGCCGCAGAAGCAGAACTTCTCCGCACTCTTTCTTTATACGGAAATCCATCAGCTATTCATCGTGAAGGGGATGAGGCTTCGCGTGTGCTTCATCAGGCTCGTACGACAATCGCACGAGTGCTTAATGCGCACTCGTATGAAATATCTTTCCTAAGTTCTGGAACAGAGAGTTGTAACCTTGCGGTGATGGGAACCTATGAAGGGTATATTCACCAAAGAGAAAAACAAGAAAATGATGCACTCCCGCACATTATTACTTCTCTCATTGAGCATCCGAGCGTTCTTGAGCCGATTCGTGATTTAGAAAAAAAGGGCAAAGTGCGAGTAACGTATCTCCCGGTATATGAAGACGGTATCGTGAAAGTAAAAGATGTACGCGAGGCACTCGCCCAAGAAACTATTCTTGTTTCTGTCATGTATGCAAATAACGAGATTGGGACTATTCAGCCTGTAAAAGAAATTGGGCGAGCACTTGAAGAGTGGAAGCGCTCGGAGGGTAGAGCTTTTACTGCGTATCCATATTTTCATGTTGATGCGTGCCAAGCCGCGAACTATCTAAATCTAGATGTGGTGCGTCTTAAGACACACCTTATGACAGTAAACTCCTCAAAAGTATACGGGCCTAAAGGTGCGGCTATTTTATATAAACGAGAAGGATGTCGCGTAGAGGCTGTTACATTAGGTGGTGGGCAAGAACGAGGCCTACGCAGTGGCACAGAGTCAGTGGGGGCCGCAAGTGCATTTTCTGTCGCACTTAAAGAAGCGGTAGACATGAGAGAGCAAGAGTCTAGTCGTCTAAAGGTAATTAGAGATTATTTTTTTGAAGAAATAGTAAAAGAAGTCCCAGATGTAACTATCTACGGCGCTCGTGATACAGCGCACGAAGAATCGCGCTTACCAAATAATATTAATATTCGTGTTCCAGGTATTTCAAGCGATGAAATGATTCTGCGATTAGACACAAGAGGTTTCGCTGTGTCTCATAAGTCAGCGTGCGCATCTTCTGAAACAGATGGCAGTTATGTTATTGAAGCGCTTGGAGCCACTGAACAAGAAGCGTTGGAAAATATACGCATCACGCTTGGTCGTTTTACTTCAAAAGAAGATATGAAGGAGCTGGTCGCTGCGATTAAGGAGATTAAGCTTCAGTTTGGTATACTTATTCAATAACAACTACACATTTATGTACGAAGCAAAAGATTTTTCATATTTACTCGGACTTCCAGGTTTTTCAGATACGTTACTTAATAATCACTTTACGTTGTATCAGGGCTACGTAACTAATGTTAATACACTTCTTAAGAAGATGAACGAGATTAGAGTAGAAAGAAGTGAAGGCAATGATGCACACAAAGAAGAGTCTGCAGAGCTACATCGAAGATATGGGTGGGAGTATAACGGAATGAAGCTTCATGAGCTCTACTTTGAAAACATGACTAAGGAAGCTGTAGCTTTTGATCCAGAAAGTGTTTTTGGTAAAGCGCTTGTTGAACGTTTTGGAAGCTATGATGCTTTTCATACTCATTTTACAAAAAACGTAGGAATGTTTCGTGGTATTGGGTGGGTGGCGCTTGTAAAAAGAGACGATACCGTTGGAGTGATTTGGATAGGAGAGCACGACGAAGGGTTGCTTGCGAACTGTCAGATACTTCTCATTATGGATGTGTTTGAGCACGCGTTTATGGTTGATTACGGGCTTAAGCGCGCTGACTATATCACCGCTTTCATGAACGCAATTGATTGGAGGGTTGTAGAGGGAAGGTATAAGTAATAAGGGGGAAAATGAAGCGGGGGGGGGCGGGGGGG
>CAZZGJ010000013.1:9037-9847 GCA_964654175.1 uncultured Candidatus Saccharibacteria bacterium | reverse complement strand
AAAATGACGCGGCGCCTACGGCGCCGCTTCATTTGACTTTCCCTGCTCATTTGTTAGAAATAATATATACCGTATTTACCGATTATCCACCACGATTGACCACCTGAAACTGCTACACTGAAGATGAAAGAAAAGAGTATGACCGTACGTCTGTTATAGTATGAATCTAATTATGAATATAAAGCTTTTAGCCTCAGGCTTCTAGCATTGAAACGCCACTTATGCCTCCAGCATTTAACAATTTCACCACTAAAGCAAAAGAAGTAATTCGTCGCGCCCATGAGCTTGCGATCGAACGCGGGCAGAACCAGGTGAATCCAGTGCATTTAATGGGAGCTCTTCTGACCCAAGAAGAGTCTCTCGTGCATGCCATTTTAGAAAAATTAGAGATAGATGTGATTCATCTCACTGATAGCATCGTAGATGCTATTGAAGTCCCGGGTGGGTCAGCTACAATGAGTCCGTCATATCAGATGTATTTAACTCCTGAACTTGCTACGACACTTGAACACTCTTTGACAGTAGCTCAGGCGCTTAATGATGAATTCGTTTCAACAGAGCACCTCTTCTTGGCGCTTCTAGATGCACAGGGTCAGGTGCGTGAAGTACTTGCACGTTTTCGTATTGATAAAGATGCGGCATACCACATTCTCGAAGAACTTCGTGCTCAAAATATAACTGAATCACAAAGTCCAAAGAAAAATAAGGCTCTCGCAAAATATACTCGCAATTTTACTGACCTCGCGCGTCAGGACAAACTTGATCCAGTGATTGGTCGTGATACAGAAATCATGCGTCTCATGCAGATAC
>CAZZGJ010000013.1:4709-9027 GCA_964654175.1 uncultured Candidatus Saccharibacteria bacterium | reverse complement strand
AGAAGCTGGCACAAGTAAAAAGCCAAAGCTACTTACAAAATTTACTCGCAATCTTACCAAGCTTGCTCGTGAAGACAAGCTTGACCCAGTGATTGGTCGCGACAACGAGATTATGCGCATAATGCAGATACTTTCACGTCGTACAAAAAATAATCCAATTCTCATTGGCGAAGCGGGAACTGGTAAGACTGCAGTTGTAGAAGGTCTTGCTATTCGTATGGCAAAGGGGGATGTGCCAGAGAGTTTGAAAAATAAAGAGCTTGTATCGCTTGACCTTGGGATGCTTATCGCAGGAACAAAGTTCCGTGGAGAATTTGAGGAGCGTCTGAAGGCTATCATGAAAGAAATCGAGCGCTCAGAAGGCGGTATCATTCTCTTCATTGATGAGATTCACACAATCGTAGGAGCAGGACAAGCTGAAGGGTCAGCTGATGCTGCGAACTTGCTTAAACCAGCACTTTCTCGTGGTGAGCTTCGCGCAATCGGTGCGACAACTCTTAAAGAGTATCAGAAGCATATTGAAAAAGACCCAGCACTTGCTCGTCGTTTTCAGCCGGTATTTGTTGAAGAGCCAAATGAAGCAGACGCGCTCGCAATCCTGCGTGGACTAAAAGAAAAGTACGAACTATTCCACGGTGTGCGTATCACAGATGATGCGCTCATCTCAGCGGTAAATCTATCGACTCGCTACATCACATCTCGTTTTCTTCCTGATAAAGCAATTGATCTCATTGATGAAGCTGCTTCGTCTCTTCGAATTGCACTTGAGAACAAACCTCCGGTACTTGATGAAGCGCATCGAAAGATTATGCGTCTTGAGATTGAAAAAGAAGCGCTTACAAAAGAACTCATCGCATACTCAGATGACGAAGAAAATGGTGTGTCTGCAAAGAAGCGTATTGCTTCAATCGAAGAAGAGATAGCTAACGTAAAAGAAAAAACTCGCGAGCTTGAACTTAAGTGGCAAAATGAAAAGAAGACACTTACGGACATTGGTGAGATTAAGAAGACACTTGAAGCACTTCGCACCGAAGCAGATAATGCCGAGCTACGTGCGGACCTTACCCGTGTGGCAGAAATTCGTTATGGACAAATCCCAGAACTCACACGGAACTTAAATGAGCGCATGGAAAAACTTCGCAAGATACAAAAGTCTCGTCGTATTCTAAAAGAAGAAATTAATGAAGAAGATATTGCGTCTGTTGTGTCTCGTTGGACTGGTATTCCTGTAACTCGAATGCTTGAGGAAGAGCAAGAAAAACTTGCGAAGATGGAGGATTATCTCGGAGAGCGAGTAATTGGCCAGCGAGAGGCTATTAAAAAAGTATCTGATGCGGTTCGTCGTTCACGTGCGGGAATTAATGACCCAGAGCGACCAATTGGATCGTTTATGTTCTTAGGCCCAACAGGAGTTGGTAAAACAGAGCTCACAAAGGCGCTTGCTTCATTTATGTTTAACGACGAGAAAGCACTCATCAAAGTAGACATGAGTGAGTATATGGAAAAACATTCGACCTCTAAGCTTATTGGTTCGCCTCCAGGATATGTTGGATATGAAGAGTCTGGACAGCTTACTGAAGCGGTGAGACATCGCCCGTACGCAGTTATTCTTTTTGACGAAATTGAAAAAGCGCATCCAGAAGTGTTTAACGTGCTTCTTCAGGTGTTAGACGAAGGTCGTCTAACAGATAGTAAGGGGCGTATCGTTAACTTCAAAAATACGATTATCATCATGACGTCAAACATTGGAAGTCAGTACATTCAAAAGATGGAACAGATTGGTTTCTCAACCAATGAAGTTGGTGGAGAATATGTTCAAGTGAAATCGCGAGTAATGGACGCACTTAAGGAACACTTTAAGCCTGAATTCTTGAACCGTCTTGATGATACGATTATCTTTGATGTACTTACGAAAGATGAAGTGAAGCAAATCGTTACACTACAAGTTGAGAAGTTGCGCGAGCGACTACTTGAAAAAGATATCGTGCTTGAAATTACAGAAGACGCAATACGTCATATTGCAGAAAAGTCATTTGATCCACATTACGGTGCTCGACCGATTAAGCGATATATTCAGACACACATCTTAAATAGTGTTGCAACACTTATGCTTACAAAGAAATTTGTGAAAGGTGGAGTGGCAGATGTGGCACTTGATAAAAAAGGTGAGATTACTGTGGAAGCGAAACGGCCAAAGAAAATTCCAAGTCCAGTCACTGCTCGAAGTGCAGTTCGGAAGAAGTAACTAAAAAGCTCCCATAAGGGAGCTTTTTAGTTACTGGTGCGCCGGGCTGGATTTGAACCAGCGAAGCCCGAAGGGCGACAGATTTACAGTCTGTTGTGATTGACCACTCCACCACCGACGCATGTAGGAAATATCCTATCATAAAAAGCCAAAGGTGTGAACCCGTGTGGTAGAATTCTTATATGACTAAATCTCTTATTCTTGCTGGTGGATGCTTCTGGTGTGTTGAACACGATCTGCGAGTTGCGCCTGGTGTGCTTCATGTAACTTCTGGATATTCTGGTGGCGAAAATACCTCTCCAACGTATGAAAATCATACTGGGCATCGCGAGGTGGTGCTTGTGGAGTATGATGATTCACAGACATCGTATAAAAAACTACTTCAATTTTTTATTGACCATATTGACCCGACAGATGCCGGTGGTCAGTTTGGTGACAGGGGAGACAGTTATACAACCGCAATCTTCTACGAAACCAATGAAGAAAAGCTGACCGCAGAAAATGTACTAAATGAGTTAAACACAAGTGGTGTGTACGAAGCACCTGCTGTTGTGGAGGTTCTTCCTCGAAAACCTTTTTACAAAGCCGAAGAATATCATCAAGAATATGCAGAAAAGAATCCACTTCGGTATGGGCTATACAGACAAGGTTCTGGTCGTGAAGATTTTGTACAACGTACATGTGCAATTCGCGACGAGAAGCATATAGCATGGAAAGACTAGTGTATACTTTCGGTATATGGATATAGAAAAAAGGAAGCAAGAACTCACCCTGGAAGAAAAGCGTGTTTTGTTTGAAGGCGGCACAGAGAGGCCTTTTTCTGGCGAACTTTTAAACGAAGTACGTGAAGGAATGTTTACGTGCAAAGTCTGTGGTACTCCACTTTTTACATCTGATGCAAAATTTGATTCAGGTAGTGGCTGGCCGTCATTTGATCAAGCAATTCCAAATGCTGTCGAGTATGTTGAGGATACGAGTTTGAACATGATTCGTACCGAAGTGAGATGTGCTACTTGCAAAGCCCATCTAGGACATGTATTCCCAGATGGACCAACAAAAACAGGAAGAAGGTACTGCATGAATTCGGTGTGTATGGAATTTAAGGAAGATGGAAAATAGTTTTGTGTGCCTAGCCTAAGTGGTACACTATTTGCATGAACTATATTATTGTACGTACATTAGCTGTCCTTGTTACAAGTTATCTCACAAAAGTTGGGGTTCCGATCGTGTTTGCACTTAGTACTGGCTGGACAGCGCTTTTGGTGGCTCTTGTTCTTGCGGTGATTAACCACACGATTAAACCAATCATTGTTCTCGTTTCTCTTCCTATTACACTTTTTACACTTGGGCTATTTTCGTTTGTCATAAACGGTCTCATGATTTTACTTGCAAGTAAAATAGTAACCGGTTTTGAAATCCCTTCACTCCTCATGGCGATTTGGTTTGCAATGGTAATGTCAGTTATTAACTGGGTGCTTCACATTTTTAAATAGCTTGCGAGGTGTACTAGGTCTGTGTTACAGTGAAATTATGAATATGTTTTCTACACATTTTTATATGCATATGTGCTGGCTTCGCTCTCGAAGTCCGATTTCTGTGCTTGTAAAAAGGGTTGTAGGAAAATAGTCTCTCTTTATATAGCAAGCAAAGAAACCGGCCTTTGAGATAGGGGCCGGTTTTCTTTTTTTAACCGCAGGTGACTGCATTACTTTGGAGATAGAAAAAATGTTCTTTCAAAAAACAACCCTTGGTCCGTGGGAGGTGAATACTTCAGCCCAAGTAGTTCAGATGGGCGGACAAGAGGTGCAGACTCTCCGTAACTTTCTTCCCGCGTGGGCGGCATGCTTCCCCAGGTCGCAGAACTTGGCGGAGGCACACTTTGGAACACCTTCTGCGCTTTTGCGGTTTGACTACGTGTGCGACCCAATCACGGGCCTCATCCACGTCTATGAGATTGAAGAGCGGCCTGCTGGGCTTGGGCTCACTTCCCAAATCCATCCTCACTTTCTCGACAGGCTTCTGCCTGTTATTACAGAACAAGAGGAAGTTCTCGGACGTCTTTTCGCAATCTAC
>CAZZGJ010000013.1:547-4699 GCA_964654175.1 uncultured Candidatus Saccharibacteria bacterium | reverse complement strand
AAAAAGAGACGGAACGAGCGACGATGAAGTCTTCGCCAAGAACTCAGGTGTCACTTTGTTTCGGGGCGAGGTAGATGCTCGTACACTTCAGAAGCACGCTTGGTACGTACGTGCGAGCCGTGAAGAAGAAGGCATTGCGAACGTCTTCACTCCACACTCACTTTCAACCATTGCCAATGAAGGGAACAAGTCCTACGGACAGACCCTTGGCTTCTGGGAGAAAATCGACACAAGGTGCGAGCCTGACTTCAGTGAAGCCTTTGCGCTCAAACCCGCTTCGGGAAGTCGTTTCGAAGAGGTTCTGCTCTGGCATCCCGAAAGGAAACGGGAGTCAGGGTTTGCTACCAAGACAAAAATCATGGAGTCCATCAGGGCAGGAAGGGTTTCGTTTCTGCAGAAGTACGCGGCACCTGAGTGTCCGTCATTTCTTGATGAAAGGTTCCGGATGATTAGGCGCGCTTACTTTGTATGGTCTCCGTCGTGTGGGGAATATCTCTCGCTTGGCGGTGTTTGGGTGGCGACCCCATCTGCACGCGTGCACGGTACAAGGGAGGCTGTGAGCGGGGTGCTACTGAGTCAGTAGCATTGTCCTCACTTTGCCAAAAAGGGAGCTTGCTCCCTTTTTGTCTTATTTATTAATTAAGCGTATCATTACAAACTATGTGTAGACTATTTGCATTTGCATTCAAAGAAACGACCACAGAAGAAGAAAGAGTTAATACTATTTCTGCGTTTCAAATATTGGCTAAGACGGGGGTGGTTCCTCTTACTATAGAAAAAGGCCACTATGATGGTTGGGGTATTGCTGTTTATACGGCTGGAGTGACAGAACCTAGAGTATATAAATCTACTCTGCGCGCTGATGACGATAGTCGTTTTGACGCGACGGCACTATTACACGGTGGTGTGTTCCAAAGTGGTCTTGCCCACCTTCGTAAGAAAACAGTAGGAGATACGTCATTTGTTAACACTCACCCGTTTGTTGAAGGTAAGTACTCATTTATTCACAATGGAACAGTACAAAAGGGTGATGGTCCATACGTGGAACTTAGTTCGAGCTGTGGTGGAGTAACTGACTCTGAACGATTATTCAGAAAGTTCTTAACAATAGCAAGCGAAAAACCAACACTTGAGGCATATCTAGAAATGCTTCTCACCACAAAAGAAAGATACCCCGGTTTTTCGGCAGTTAATAGTATTCTTCACGATGGAACCTATATGTATATTTCTCGTTTTATAAATGAGAGCTACCCGGACTATGTACGTTTAGGGTTAGAAGAATACTACACGCTCTACCTTGGGAGGACCTCTAACGGAGATATTATTATTTGCTCTGAGAAACTTCCTTTTAAGGACGTTGAGTACACACTCCTTGCTAATAACACCATTTCTGTCATCAATCTTGCAACGGGTGAACAGGGAGAGATCGAGATACTATAGCTAAGCTGTCTTTTCTTTTGGTGAGTGGTCTTCTTGGATGTCTTCAACATCTTCCTGGATCTCGTCGATATCTTCCTGCATCTCCTCAACATCTTCTGCGATGTCTTCTACATCTTCAGCAATTTCTTCTACATCTTCCGCGATTTCTTCCACGTCGTGAGAGATTTCCTCAACGTCTTCTTGAATTTCATCGATGTCCTTCTCTACATTGGCGATAGTGATCGATTGACGGTTTACTGTCATCTGAATAAAAATAGCCAAGTAGATTGCCTCAAGTGAGAGTGCTGTTGTAAGTACAAGTAGTACTCGGTCTAGAGCAACTCCGAAAAGTACTAGGCCAAAAGAAACCACAAAGGCGACAGTGTGGACAATAAGGGAGCTGACCGAGCCAATCCAAGAAGAAAAGGAGATGGCTAATTTTTCAAGGTTTTCGTGGAGATTTCCTTGTGATTTAGGAGTGGTTTCTTGCATGGTTTTACTATACCATAAACGTGGTAAAATAAAGAGTATGACAACCATCATTCTTGTCATTGCGTTAATCCCAATTATTATTATCGTTGGTATCGGGGTTCTTGCATATGTACTCATTAAAAAAATAAACACAACAAGTATGGAATCAAAAACAAAAGCAGTTGATGTCTTTGTCTATCTGGGTATTTTTATTACCTTGATTGCATCGGTTGCAAATATAATTCAAGTATTGTTTAAAGCAATTGAGATGCGTTTTACAGACGTTCTCGAGGCTGGACAGTATGTAGATATTTACGGTGGTGATATGCGTATGGCAATCGCGTCGCTCATCGTTCTGTTTCCAATTTACCTCGCACTTTCTTGGTACTCATCACAAGACATTAAAAAGTTTCTTTTCAAACGTGATCTTATTGTGCGAAAGTCGTTCATCTATATAACTCTCTTCGTTACTGCCTGTACACTTATTGGTGCGCTTGTAGCTACAATTTATACATATCTAGGCGGAGAGCTTACACTCCGTTTCGAGCTTAAAGCACTTACTGTATTTGCAATTGCCGGTGCAGTCTGTGCCTATTATGTTTACTCACTACGACGTGACTACACGAAGAAGACATATGTTCCGGGTGTTATTACGGTACTTGCGGTAGTGGTTGTACTCGGTTCACTTATCTGGAGTGTCTCTATAATCGGTAGCCCAGCAGAAATGCGTCTAAAGAGAATTGATGATACAAGACTAAACGACATCTCTCGTATTCAGCAAGAGGTGTTTAACCACTTCCAGACAACAGAAAAGCTTCCGGTTAATCTCGACGAGCTTAACGATGCCTTCCAAGGGTATGTAGTTCCTGTGGATCCTGTTACTAAGGAAGCGTATACCTACAAAGTTGTACAGCAACCAGTTCTTAAGATGAACTATACAACAAACAGAAAAGAGCTATCTACATTAGGGATCTTTGAACTCTGTGCGACGTTTGACACAGTGCGCGAGTACGACTCTCGAGGGACTCCAGTAATTGGTAAAGGTGGTTCAATGGATAGTTTCTATTCTGTATCTAACTACTATTACTCTGGAGATATGACGCCGTTTTGGAATCACGGTATAGGGGAAACATGTTTTAAGAGAATTATCTCTTCTGATATGTACTACGGTAGATAGTTTTACGTAAGTAATATCACAAAAAGAAAAACGGCGTACGCCGTTTTTCTTTTTGTTGTGTATAATTGACATATTACAATATTTATGATATAATATAAGTCGCAGTAATTTTAAAACCGTTCAACTTTGGAGAACAAAATGAACCAAGAAAGCTACCCTAGCCTCACCTTCATGGCTGACCTGGCTCAACAAGCTGGCAAAATCATGATGGAGAATTTCAAGATGGGCATGGCCCGCACGGAGAAAGCGGACAAGACACCGCTGACCGCAAGCGACCAAGCCATCAACGACATGGTCCGCGACGCGATTCGCACCCACTACCCGCATGTGCAGCTGCTTGGCGAAGAGGGCAACCACCTGGTTGTTGACGCTCGGTACGAGGTTTACCTGGACCCGGTTGACGGCACGATACCGTTTTGCCGAGGGCTTCCGGTGGCCACGTTTTGCATGGCAGTGAAGGCAAGGAACGGTAATACGCCGCTTGCCGCTGTTATCTACGATCCGTTCCTGGGTCGCATGTGGCTGGCTGCCAAACGCGAAGGAACTTTCCTCAATGGCGAGCGTGCCCACGTCTCGGCTTGTGATGAAATTCCGAACGCCTACATCGGCACCTGCTGGTGGGATTCGAAAGCTCACAACATGCACGCGTTCATGGGCTCCATCATGGACATCAAGGCGAAGTGGGTAAATCTGTGCTCGATTGCCATGTTTGGCAACCGCCTCTTTTACGATCAGAAAGGCGGCATCGCGCAGGGACACCTCATCACCAACGGGGTTATCCATGACAAGATTGTCCGGATGATCAAAAGGTATCCCATACCTCGTCCTGTCTCCCGATAAGACGAACGAAGCGCTGATGCGCAAAAGACAAAGCCGCCACGGAACCGTGGCGGCTTGTTTATTTGTTAGATGGTCTGTATGAATGTGTGATACTTTTTTGCTGATTCTAATTTGCTAGGTTCACTATCACTTAACATGTAGAGATAAGAAACTGCAAGAAGAGAGACATAGAGTGTAAAAAATTGTTCCTGTGTTCTGTCAACTTCTTTTCCTAGTCCTCGCTCAAATCCTTTCATGTAGCTTTC
>CAZZGJ010000013.1:0-481 GCA_964654175.1 uncultured Candidatus Saccharibacteria bacterium | reverse complement strand
ATCAGTAAAAAATGTCCGTTTTCAAAAAGAGCATTATGACTATGGAAGTCTCCGTCTGTCATGACGCTTGTATTTTCAAACCACGCTAGTCGTTCTTCTTGTAACTGTTCCAGTCTATCGCAGTAGACTCCTGATTCTTCTTTTGATATGTATTTTTCGACTGATTCAATCCAGGTCCTTACATTTTGGATCCTTTCCTTCATGATTGTAGCTAGTGAGTCTGCGACATGTTCACCTGTCTGTATTTTTGTGGTCATGCGTGCGAACGATTCACCAACTACGGCACAGTCATCGATAGTTATATCTCCTCTAACTAGCTTTTCATATAAAATTGCACCAGTATTTACTTTTCTCATTGCAATTACGAATTCCTCCGCAGATTCATTTGCCGCTTCTTGTATCTCTCCGTTTATTACAGCAATAGGGAGTACACTCTTATAAATAGAAGGGCTTAAAAAGGTATTCCACTCAAAATCTTTTT
>CAZZGJ010000012.1:9597-12180 GCA_964654175.1 uncultured Candidatus Saccharibacteria bacterium | reverse complement strand
ACCTTCCTCTCCGGCTTTGGAGGAGAGACCTTCTCCTTTACATCAGGGGAAGCTACGGCAAGTTTTTTACCAATTACCACCTACGCTCTTTGGTTTATGCTTACTGCTATTGGTTTAGCAGCCTTAGGGATGATGTTGTACGGTGTGTTTGAAGCTTCTGGGGCAGATGCTTCTTCTAGTAAGATTGCTTCTGGGCACAAGAAGATTACTAACGCGTTTAAGTACACAGTACTTTCTTTTTCTCTTGTCATGATTATGTTGTGGGTTAATCCAGATATGGTGACAGGGGATGTGGATTTGAGTGGGTTTAGGTTAAATGGTTCAAAAACAACAACCACCGCAAACACCCCTGGAAGGACCAGCACAGTGAGTCAGACCGCTTCTAGCGCATCATGCACCAACCCCGACACCTTAAAAAAATCCCTCGCTAGCGGTTCTGGCGTTTGTGCCGGAGCAACTTGTACAGTGCTAGCAGACTGTAACCTTACACCATACCTACCCATCATTAAACAAGAAGCTGCAAGACAGGGTCTGGATTATAGATTTGTTGCAGCAATCATGTGTCGAGAGTCCCGTGGTAAAAAAGATGCAGTGAGTCCGCCAGATAAAGTTGGAACGATTAATTGCGGCCTCATGCAAATCAATAAAAGAGGTAGCTGTACAGCGGAGGATCTAGACCCTCAAACAAATATTGCACGTGGGGCGGCCCTACTCAAAGAGAAGCATGGTGCGATATCTCAAATTTATCCAAATATTAAAAAAGAGTCTCTGGTTGCCGCAGCTTACAACTGTTGTGGAGGGGGAGACAACCCAAATGCTTCAAGTAATGACTGCACGGTTTCATCTGGATTTCCTTACTCAATCCCTAAGTGGGCCTGTCCTATAAACCCAGGAACCCCGCCCTCAAATATGTGTGACGTCAAATCGTATGCTTGCAGCATTGCTGCTTGTATAGAAAGCCTCCCAGCAAATTAAATGTGCTGTATTTTTAGAAGCTGCTTCTTCATATACATATCCTGGAAAATACTGATTACGTTGCCTGTAAACCAATAGAGCCCAAGCGCAGCAGGGAAGAGGTACGCAGAAACTCCGATTATCACCGGAAGAACATATAAGAGCTGGACCTTCATGGACTTCATAAAGTGATCCTGAAACGTTTCTTCATGGGCTGGTTTTTCTGTAACCATTGTCATGGTCTGGCGTCGAGCGAGAATATACGCTGAGATACCAGTAAGAAGTGCGATGACCACACTTTTTTGTGTTACATCTAAGATACCAAACGCTTTTGTGTGAAGCGTTTCCGGAAAACTAATAAAAGAATAGAGTGAGTTTGGATCTGCATAGAGGCCTTTTGAGACGACAAAGTAAAGTGCGATAACCACTGGCAACTGAATAAGGATCGTAACAATACTCGCAAATGGATTTACATTATTTTTCTTATAAAGCTCCATCATCTTTTTAGAAGCCTCTCGTGGATCTTTTTTTGACTCTTCTTTGATCTTGGCCATGTCTCCCTCCAAACGCTTCATAATGTGCTGGCTACGAAGCGCAGACATGTTAAGGGGAAACAGGAGAGTTTTAACAATAAGCGTTACTGCAATTATTGCAGCCCCGATGTCGTGAAGCGGCACAACTTGCAACATAACAACCACAAGGTTGTAGAGGGGTTCGTAAAAAAGTGTATGAAACATAAGTATGTTAGGGCAGTGTAGCAAATAGCGAGCCAAGCTGCACCACAACTGCATTCTGAGACTCGTGGAGCACTTTTGCTTGAGGGTAAATAATAAGCACGTACGGTTTATTATAGCCTGTTTTTAGAAAGGCTTCGTACACCTTACGTCTAATACGATTACGATCTACAGACCGTTTAACCCGTTTCTTTGAAATAACGCAGGCGACTTTACATGTTTCCGCTGAAACATAAGCAATATCAAAAAGTGGCGCCCGCAAAAGGGAGCGCTTACTTAATGTTGTGAAATCACTTTTTGTTACACGTGCTTTTTTTGAAAGCATGAGGGAAGGGTTAGACTGAAAGCTTCTTGCGGCCCTGGCTACGACGGCGTGCAATTACCTTTTTACCACCCTTGGTTGACATACGCACGAGAAAGCCGTGTGTTGTTCCTCGCTTCTTTCTCTTTGGGTTATATGTGATAGACATGGCGTCATTCTACATGAAGAGGGGTTTAAAATCAACCCAGGCGCCTTCTTGGGGCGCCCCTCTATTGAATAGCTGGCTCACGCGTGTATACTACAGAACTATGGACTACCAACAGCTCTGGAGTAGCGTTTTATCGCAGATAGAAATTGAGTTGTCTCGTGTTAATTTCAACACCTGGTTTAAGAACACTCGAATCGTTGACTACAAGGACGGTGATGTTACTGTTGGCGTTCCAAACGAATTCGTTAAAGACTGGCTCAATCAAAAATACCACAAATTTATCCTGCGAATTCTGCGCACGATTCATGAAGGCGTGCGATCACTTACCTTTACGGTAGTTAAACCTGAGGCACTCCAAAAGAAAGCTCAACACATCGCAATAACAGGTCAGCCACTTCCTCTACAAGACCTTTACATCAATAAAG
>CAZZGJ010000012.1:0-9587 GCA_964654175.1 uncultured Candidatus Saccharibacteria bacterium | reverse complement strand
CGCTACACATTTGATACCTTTATCGTTGGACCGTTTAACGAAGTTGCTTTTGCTTGTGGGCAAGCGGTAATTGCAAGTCCGGGCATTGTCTATAACCCTCTGTTTCTTTACGGAAATACAGGACTTGGAAAAACTCATCTGATGCAAGCAATTGGTAATACGATTAAGAGAAAGTACCCTGAACGAAAAGTCTTTTATACGTCACTTGAGAAGTTTTACATGGACCTTGTAAGTTCTATCAACCTAAACAAGATAAATTCTTTTAAAGAAAAGTATCGTAAATACGACGTGCTTATTATGGACGACGTACAGTTCATTAACGGAAAAGAAAAGACTCAGGATGAACTTTTCCATCTGTTTAACGCTTTATATGAAATGAATAAGCAGATTATATTCTCATCAGATAAGCACCCAAACTTTATCACAGGACTTGAGGACCGCCTTAGATCTCGATTTAACCAGGGTATGATCGTTGATGTTAATGTGCCCTCACTTGAATCACGTTTGGCCATCCTGCAGTCAAAAACAAAAGAATACCGAGACAAAATCCCTAACGAAGTCCTTGAATTTGTGGCGGAAACAGTGCAAGGAAACATTCGCGAGCTTGAAGGTGTAATGACCTCTCTTCTTGGATATATTCAAGCAAAGCAGCAAGTTCTCACTCTCGCAGATGCAAAGACACTTTTAAAAAATAACGTACGAGCAAAGAAAAGTATCTCAATCCCTGAGATTGTTAAGCTTATTGCGGACTACTACCACATCCCTGACGTATATATCTATAACAAAACACGTCGTAAGGACGTTGTAAAACCTCGTCAGATTGTAATGTACATCCTTCGAGAAGACTTTGATATTTCTTACCCAATGATTGGGGACAGGCTAGGGGGACGCGATCACACAACAGTGATTCACTCTTACGAAAAAATAAAAGGAAACCTTAAGGACGACCCACATCTAAAGCGGGAAGTTGAAGATATCCGAGCAATGCTGGTGTAAAAAAACCACTCTTTAGCTTCTTCTGTTAATAAGTATGTGTATAACTCAGGAATATCTCGTGCACATTCCACCCACTTCTCCACAGAACCAGAAAAGATGGCTTAAGATACCCACAACCAAGCCCTAGAAGTTCGCTTAGTTATTTACACCAAAATACTAAAAATCCCTTGTAAATAAAAGAAATAACGAACTATTCACTCAATCAACAGACCTATACTTAGTATTATATTTTATATATACTAAACACTATGAGATTCGAATGCAGAGGTGGTGCACTGGTTACAGCTGTACAGCAAGTAGCTAAAGCAAGAAGCACACAAACAGATCAAAGTTACTTACAAGACATCCATGTTGCTCTTGAGTCCCATCAATTGACTGTTCGTGCTACAGACCTTGAACTCTTCTGTGAGAAAAGTCTTTCCGTTAAAGGTATACAGAATGGTTCATGTATTCTTAAAGGCGAAACGTTAGTTAAAATCATTTCTTTCCTTCAAAAGAATGACACCGTATTTTCTTGTGAGCTTGTAGATGGTGTTTTTTCTATTACAAGAGACAAAGAAGTTATTGAAATAAAAACAACTCCATATGAAGATTTTCCTGTTCTTCCAAGTCAGGGTGAACCCCTTGGGGTTGTTTCAAAAGAAGTGCTTGTTGATCTTTTAAAAGAGGTCGCCTTTTGTGCTGCGACAACAGAAATTAAACCCGAAATTGCTTCAGTGTACCTTTACACAAAAGAGGGGTCTCTAATCTCTGTCGCAACTGACTCCTACCGCCTCGCAGAGAAGGTTGTAGAGGCTCCAGAAGGCCTTTCGCTGAGCGTTCTCATTCCCCAGAAACATATTGCAGATATCGTATTTATAATAAGCGAAGAAACATCCACTCTCTCACTTTCAATGTACGAAAGTATCTTAACGATAAGTACTGACAACTTAACTCTCTGTATTCATACAACAACTGGTCAGTTCCCTGATTACCGACAACTATTTCCTTCTTCCTTTACTACGACGGCAATGCTTTCAAAGGCGGAGCTTCAAAACGCGCTCACACTTACTACGTACTTTACCGAGCAGTATTCTCAAGTTAAATGTGTGTTTACTGACACAAGCCTTACTCTTCACAGTAAAAATGAAACCGTTGGACAGGTAACAAACACAGTGGCAATATCAAAAACAGGGGACGACATAGAGGTTAGTTATAACAACCGTTATTTTCTCGACGCTCTGTCGCACATCACCGGTAATACACTGAAGGCGTCTTTTACGGCGCCAACAAGACCAGTCATTATTCAAAGTACTGAAGATATTAGTTTTACATACTTGCTCATGCCTCTTAACCGCTAAAGGGTACGTCTATGGATAGCTCACTTTTTTCAAAACACGCAAAGACGCTTATCCGACAGAACGAAAATAAGGAGCGTGTAACTGTTTTAGCAAAGCAGCTCGGCATAACTCTTTCCGAAAGTGAGTTTACTCTTTCTGGTAAAAAAATTATATTGCATGTGTCTTCAGCAAAAAAGATGATGCTACACACCCGGAAACTAGCCGAACTCCTAAAGGAGCAGGGGTACACGCTTTCTTATTGAACGACAGTCGTTGGAATCTCTACAGAGCTGGTGCCTATAAAGGGTTCACTCGAAGGGCAGTTGATACTGTGCTTAGCTAGCCAGTTTTGTAGAGATGTTTCCCAGAGGTAGTATTGTGAGTCGTTAGAAGGATTCGCTGGGTAGGGGCCGTTAGGGTCATTTTTTATGACCGAGTCTAGTATTTCATGTACCCCGTTTGATCCACAGTACTGTCCGCGTAGAATTGGTTTATCAGAGGTGTTTGGTAGTGGTTCCGGGAAGTACTCAATTGAGCTTGTACCGATTGCTGCAACCATCGCTTTATGCCAAATAGGTGCAAGCACAAGACCCGCCACAGATTTATCAATAGGTGTGTTGTTATTGTTTCCTCCCCACATACCAATTACAACAGACGGTGTGTACCCAACAACCCAAACGTCGCGGTAGTCGTTTGTGGTACCTGTTTTTGACGCTACAGGGCGTTCACCAAAAAACAGAGGCGAGTTACTTCCGTAGGCAGGAATTTTTGCTGCCTGATCGGCGAGCACGCTTGATATAAGCGAGGTTACTGTGTCTGGGAGGACCTGGGTTTGAGCAGGGCTATATTTTTCAAGAAGTGTTCCGGATGCATCACGCACCTCAAGTATCCCTTGAGGTTTACTGTATATTCCATTGTTTGCAAAAACTCCGTACGCGTTTGTTAGTTCTAAAAGAGTGATTTCACCACCTCCAAGTACCAAAGAGAGTCCGTAGCGCGCAGGATCTTTAATGGTCGAGAGTCCCATTTTTTGAGCAAGTTCTATGGCATTATTAATTCCAGTAAGATATAGCAGCTTTACCGCAGGGACGTTAAGTGATTGGGCAAGTGCGTCTCGCAGCGAAATAGGTCCTCTAAAGAGCCCGTCGTAGTTTTCTGGCATGTAACACGCACTACTGTTTACTCCTGCTTTTGGATTACCGTAGGCATCACAAAGTGAACTGAACTGCGTAGGAACATCAAAGAGTACTGTTTCTGGGGTGTACCCAAGCGCAAAAGCTGCTGCGTATACAATAGGTTTAAAAGATGAACCCGGCTGACGAAGTGCCGTTGCGATGTTGTACTGACCTTCAATTTTTGTGTCAAAGAAGTCTCGAGAGCCAACCATTGAAAGTATTTGTCCGGTGCGAGGGTCTATTGCTACAAGTGCTGCGTTTGTAGCCTTAAATTTTCGCTCGTTCTCAAGCGCCCCTTCTTTTACAATCGTTTCAAGTTGTTGCTGAAGAGGGTAGTCGATGGTTGATATTACTTTTAACCCGCCACTTTGCACTACCTCCTTACCATATTTTTCCTCAAGGTATTCTCGCAGATACATGATGAAGTGGAGAGCTCTTCCGCTGTCAGAAACATCTTTATCAAAATTCACAACTTCAGCTGCGGCAGCATTTTTTTGTTCCTCTGTAATGTATCCAAGTTCAAACATTCTACGTAGTACAAGATTTTTTCTTGCCTCTAGCGCGCTGCGGTTTTTTCCGTAAGGTGAGTAGTATGTCGGTGACTGTGGCAGTGCAGCTAGGTATGCGGCCTCTGCTAACGTAACGTCTTTTGCGTGCTTGTCAAAAAACGCAAGAGACGCCTCCTCCACTCCGTAAAGTGTTCCACCGTAAGGGCTTTCGTTTAGATAGATTTGAAGTATGGCATCTTTTGGTAGTTGTGCATCTAGCTTAAGAGAAAGAATGATTTCCTTTAGCTTTCTTGAGATTGTCTTTTCTCGAGTAAGGAGTGTGTTTTTTATTACCTGCTGGTTAATCGTTGAACCCCCCTGAGAAAAAGCTCCTGTTGTAATGTTTGCAAGCGCGGCACGAACAAATGACGTTGGGCGAAAACCGTTGTGTTCATAAAAGTGCGCATCCTCTATGGCGATCGTTGCCTGCTGTATGTAGAGACTCATTTCACTTATCGGCACTTCTGTTCGTCTAATATTATCGTGGATGTTGTACAAAACAGTTGCTCCTGTGCGGTCATAAATTTTTGTAGAGTTAGCCACGTTTCTGTTCTCAAAGTTGTCAAAATCTGGGAGTTGAAGCGTTGCGATCCAGCCGATGAAAATAGCACAACAGATAATACCTATTGCAAGTACAATAAAAATAAACTCACGAATAATAGTGTTGCGCGTCTTGTGTTTACGCGTATGATGGCCCGTTGACATATCAGTAATCATACCATGAGCCAGTTCGCCACAGGGGTTTACAATATGGTAGTATTGTAGCTATGGATAAGGTAATCACTGAAGAGCAAAAAATCGAAGAAATTCTCACTCGCGGAGTAGAGGATATTTTTATAAAAGAAGAGTTTAAGAAAGACCTTCTTTCTGGGCGGCAGCTACGTATTAAGTTGGGTATTGATCCAACTGGTCCCAAGATTCACTTAGGGCGAGCGATCCCACTTCGTAAACTTAGAGAACTGCAAAACCTTGGACACCAGGTTGTCCTTATTGTTGGAGATTTTACTGCGCAAGTAGGAGATGCTTCAGATAAAAGTGATAAACGTCCAATGCTTACAAGAGCCCAGATCGACGAGAACCTAAAAGATTACAAGAGTCAGATTTCAAAAATTATTGATATCTCAAAAACAGAATTTGTCTACAACAGCGACTGGCTTTCAAAACTGTCTTTTGAGGAAGTGACGAAACTGGCAGAGTGTTTCTCTGTTCAGCAAATGCTCGCGCGGCGTAACTTTAAAGACCGCTACGAGCAAGGAGTTGAAATATCTTTACGAGAGTTTCTGTACCCGATGATGCAGGGGTATGACTCAGTTGCGGTAAAAGCAGATGTTGAACTCGGAGGTTTTGATCAGTTGTTTAATGTAAAAGCTGGCCGTACCGTACAAGAATATTACGGAATGCCAAAGCAGCACATCATGGTAGGGACAATGCTTGAGGGGACAGACGGAAGAAAGATGTCTTCAAGCTGGGGAAATGTAATCACTATTGTTGACGAACCCTTCGACATGTTTGGAAAGTTAATGTCAGTTCGTGACGAACTAATAATTAAATACTTCACACTGTGCACCGATCTACCTCTTGATGAGATCGCTGACATAGAAAAAGCTCTTACCTCTGGTGAAAATCCTAGAGACATTAAAATGCGTCTTGCGTCAGAGGTCGTAACAATGTATCACTCAGAAAAAGAAGCGGCGCGTGCTAAAAATTCTTGGATCGAAACCTTTTCAAAAGGGGGTGTACCCGATTCTGTTCCTGAATGTACTGCCGCACCTGAAACTGAGTTTGTGGACGTCCTTATTTCAAATGATATTGTGTCTTCAAAAACAGACTGGAGACGACTTGTTGAAGACGGAGCTGTTTCAGACACAGAAGGTGTTGCAGTAACTGATCCAAAGGAAAAAGTAAGGAATGCAACATTTAAAATAGGTAAAAAACGATTTGTAAAAATAATCGTGCAGGGATAGATACAGAGATCTAAAAAGCGACGCCTACGGCGTCGCTTTTTAGATCTCTACCAGTATCCTTCGTCGTTTGCCTGGAAAGCGATATCTATTTCATCAGCTTCCTCGTCGTCTTCACCAAAAACTACCACCTCTTCGTCAACCAGTACATCTTCCTCAAAGACTGCCTCGAGTGCGTCTGGGTTAATTTCTCCTCCTTTTGATTCCTCTTCTTCTATTAACATATGTGTTTAATGAAGAAAAGATATCACCTTACGTCTTTCTGTGCAAGTCTCTCCATGGGGTTTATTTCCACGTGGTCATTTTTCTGTGCGCGCTATGGGTGAGTGCAATAGCTATTGCGTCCAGCTCGTCATCCAAAAGGTTTACAGATAAAGGGATTTTAAGGATTTTGGGAACCATATGAGCGATATCATTTTTAGTTGCGTTGCCGTGTCCAGCAACTGCAAGTTTTATTTGAGGTGGTGAGTATTCATGAATGCTAAGGGCGTGTGTATGCGCAAGGTAAAGCACCACCCCTCGTACCTCCGCAACGTTAATAGCGGTTGTTTGGTTCTTTGCAAAAAAAAGTTTTTCAATGGCAAGCTCATTTGGGCGGTACTCTTTAATGAGCTCTTCCAGTTGAGATCCGATAGCCCCAAGCCGCTTCTCAAAAGAGTCCGTCCTTGAGGTGATGATACAAAAGGAGTGAACAAGCCCCACATTAGATCCTTCATTGTCCAAAATACATACACCTAGACGATCAAACCCAGGGTCGATGCCAAGTATACGGATAAGAGGATTACTCATAAGATATACAGAGTATATCAAGTAACGAGTAACCTTGACACTGCGAGTGGCATATGTCAGTGTTGAGCGTATTCATGGAGGGTTTTATGAAAGTTCTTTTGATTCATGGGGTGTTGATGAGCCCCGCTGTCATGTCCTTGCTCGCAAGACGATTGCGTGCAGCCGGTCATGAGGTTGCTTCCTTCGGGTACTCGATGCGCCCAAGTTTTCAGGAGGTAACCTCATGCTTTGCGTCTCGGGTGAATGCATTTCGGCCGGACGCAATCGTTGGGCATAGCATGGGTGGCATCATCGCCATTCGCTCCGCACAGCTGTTTAATACCCCGGTCAGTAAAATTCTCTGTCTGGGTTCTCCCTTAAACGGCTCCGCTATCGCGAAAAAAATCGCAGGCAGCTGGCTTCGGTTTGTCTTTTCTGAAGCGTCCGAAGATTTAACCGTGAGGGGAGTTGCTGGGTGTACAGCTAGCGACACAACTGTGGGCATGCTCGCTGGTACAAAAGGATCCTTCGGGTTCAATCTTTTGTTCCGCGTACTTTCCGGTGTACACGACGGCACTGTCGCACTCGATGAGACGAAGTCGCCAAGCGCTCACCACCACACGGAGCTCTTCGAGGGGCACACGTCCATGCTTTTTTCCAAGAGGGTTGCTGATCAAGTGCGGCACTTTCTGGAGAATGGTAGTTTCAAGACCTGACAAAGGTCTCACAGAATTTGCGGCTCGCGTATGCGAGCCGCTTATTTTTTGAAAAGCGCGATAGCTTTTTCTGTAGCTTTTCTACCACGAGAGGTACGCTCAAGCATTCCAATCTGAATGAGGTATGGTTCGGTAACATCTTCGATAGTTGCTTCCTCTTCTCCGGTTGCTGCTGCGATGGTATTTAGTCCTACAGGGCCACCGTTAAATGTGTTAATGATTGCGTTAAGAACCATTCGCTCTGAAATACCAAGCCCCCACTCATCTATTTCAAGCATGGTGAGTGCGACATTAATCACATCTCTATCAATATTTGCTTTATGTACTTGAGCGTAGTCGCGCGCTCTCTTTAAATAGTAATTTGCGATACGCGGAGTAAAGCGAGATCTACGTGCAATCTCAAACGCTGCATCAGTAGGAATAGTTGTTCCTAAAATAGTAGCGCTACGTTTTACAATTTCTGTAATCTCATCTTCTGTGTAGTATTGAAGTCTGTATACCCCACCAGAAAATCGTGAGCGAAGAGGGGAGGAGAGAAGTGAGATGCGGGTCGTTGCTCCAATAAGAGTAAACGGAGGCAGGTCTAACTGTATTGTTCGAGCAGAGGGTCCCTTACCAATCACAATATCGAGTTTCCCTGACTCCATCGCAGGGTAGAGCACCTCTTCAATAAGTTTGTTGAGTCGATGTATTTCGTCAATGAAAAGCACATCCCCAGGAGTAAGGTTGGTGAGAATTGCTGCGAGGTCCCCAACCTTCATGATTGCTGGGCCGCTTGAGAGTTTTAAGTTGGCCCCAAGTTCTCGTGCTATTAAATGTGCAAGTGTTGTTTTGCCTAAGCCCGGCGGTCCATATAAAAGGATGTGTTCAGGAGGCGTCCCACGTTCTTTTGCGGCAGTAAGTAGAATATGTAAATTGTTTTTTATTGTTTCCTGTCCGATGTAGTCATCAAAACGCTCAGGGCGTAGTGTTACGTCCAAGTGTCTGGTTTCGGTTTCATCAATAGGGGTGTCTAAAGGGGGTAAAACGGTCATGGTTCTAGGGATTTGACAAATATTTTTTATATGCTATAATCTAGTATAGTTAATTCTTAAACAAGCAGTCGCTTAAGAATACGTTTGTCAAAGCCCATACATCTCTAAACAATCGCTGATTATTCAGCACTCACTAATTCGAAGGACGGTCTGGTTAGGTTTTTCCTATACTGTGCCTATCCTTACGAAGGTTTGTTCTTCACCAAGGGGTTGCTTAGAGATGTATGGGCTTTCGGCTTTCACTAAGGCTTCATCTGCTTTGTTGCAGAATATTTTTTCTCCACGCGTCGTACTATGTGTACGCCTTGGTCGCAAAAATATTCTGCGCCGCGTATCTGAAAACCTTATTGAAACCCTCTAGGTAGTTTCTATTCTGAATACAAATCGACAACCTTACCTACTTCGTCAATCGAGGTGAGGCCTGCCAATACCTTAAGTATAGCATCCTCGCGTAGTGTCGGAATTCGCTGATTTTGAGCCGCATCTTTTATTTCTCTTTCGCCTGGGTTACCTACGAGTGCTCGCTCTACTTCTGGTGTTACCACAAGTGCCTCAAATATTCCTACACGTCCGGCGTACCCAGAACCTCCGCAGTGTTCACATCCAACAGGGGCGAAAATACTATAATGAGTATCTGGTATAAAACCATTCATCGACTCTTCTTTTCCTTCAGTTTTCATTGCTCCTAAGATATTTGTAATAATACGTGCTTCTTTTTCATTTGCCTCTACTGGTTTTTTACATTCATTACACAGTGTTCGCACAAGTCGCTGAGCAAGAGCAACTGAAAGCGCCCCGCCAATCACTTTTGGGTTTACTCCAAGATCGATAAGACGCGGAATGGTTCCCGCAGCGTTATTGGTGTGAAGTGTTGAAAACACTAAGTGCCCCGTAAGTGCGGCATTGATCGCAACTTTCGCAGTATCTTGGTCACGGATTTCCCCCACCATGATTATGTCTGGGTCCTGTCGCAAGGCTGCGCGAAGTCCAGAAAGAAATGTGTATCCTTTTTCTTCCTCCACCTGTGTTTGTGTAATACCCTCTAAGTGATATTCAACAGGATCTTCAAT
>CAZZGJ010000011.1:6625-12232 GCA_964654175.1 uncultured Candidatus Saccharibacteria bacterium | reverse complement strand
AAACGTGCAGTGATTATTACTTCAGAAGGTGAGCTTGCGGCGTCTGAAAACCTCTCAAAAGCAGCTGCTATGCTCTCGTCTACTCCTGGAGCTCTTCATCTTCGTACGCTTCAGTCAATTAACGATATGTCGTCTGATCAGTCAAACACAGTGGTGTATATGCTTCCGGTTGAAGCGCTTAAGGCACTTGAAGGTTTTGCAAAAAAAGACGGCTCTAAGTAAACCAAGTTACTATCTAAATCTACGCACTACTGCACTCGCTACTGCTTCTACGTGGAATAGGTCTGGGTCTGGATAGATCTTCTTGAAGCGTTTGTTGGCAGGAATGAGTACAGGTCTCCCCTTCTCAATGTTAAAGTACTTGAGTGTGTATTCGCTTTCGATCTGAGCGACTACGATATCACCCTTAAGTGGTTCACGCCCTCTCTCTACTACTACGAGATCTCCGTCAAAAATACCAGCGTCTTTCATGGACTCACCCTGAACCTCAAGAAGAAATGTGCGTCCTTTTCTACGCATAAGGAGTCTATCAAGCGATACCTTTTCTATCTCGCTCGCCTCTTCAACGGTTGTAGGGAAACCAGCTTGAATATTACCGAGTTTTAAAAACCCTCCTACTACACCCATAATAAGTCTGCGCCCCTCTTTCTTTAGCGTGCCTTCTTCTATGAGTCGTTTTACTTTATAAGCAACAGTATTTTTCGAAGCTACATTAAAAAGCTTCTTCATTTCTTCGTATGTCGGAACTCTCTCATGTTCATCGTAGAAAGCAATAATTTTATCTGTTTCTGTCATGTGTATAGTCTAATAGAACGTTTGTTCTATAGCAAGAGAATACCTGTGTATAACTTCATAAAGTATAGTGGGTACTGTAAGATTGTGGTGTGCAGCTGCGTCAATATAAGTAATATAACCTATTTCACCTTATGAACTTACTAGAAGAACTCGTTCAGCTTATTGTAAATATACTTAGTTTATTTGTGATGTTTATTACTTCAATTCTTAATTTCGTACTTAGTATTTTTGACGCTATTCTTTCGTAGTCTCAGCAGTGTCTGGTATACTTTTTTAACAACCTCATAGGAACGTTTATCAAGAGTGATGAGTAGAGTATCGGCTCGTAGATCCATCCAGCAACTCATATACGGTGACGCGTACATGTAAGTGCTCCCTCCGATCCCCACCAGGGAGAGATACGGCTCGTCATGTTTATTGCTGTACTCTCCTCATTAAGGAGAGGTTTTATTTATAAAGGTAATTAGATAAACGTAATGTCAGAAGTAACAGTACAAGGTGCAAGAAGTGTTTATAAAACAGCAGAGTCGGTTTCGATTGCTCATCCAGATAAAGTATGTGATCAGATTAGTGATGCAATCCTAGACGCTTGTTTAGCGCAGGACCCGTTATCGCGTTGCGCGGTAGAAGTCCTCGGTGGACATGGTGTTATCACTGTCTGTGGAGAATTAACTACGCGTGCAAATATTAATATTCGAAAAATAGCAGAAGAAGTGTATCGTGCGTGCGGGTATACAGATCCTGTAGGGATTACAGTAAACGTCGTAGAGCAGTCTCCAGAGATTGCTTCTGGTGTTGACCAGGAAGGTGCTGGTGATCAGGGTATTATGGTTGGATACGCAACAAATGAAACAGAAGAGATGCTTCCGCTTGAAGTAATTCTTTCTCGTAAATTGACTAAAGCAATGGGTAAGCACGATGGTAAAGCACAGGTAACACTTAAAGATGGAAAACTTGAACGTGTGCTTACTTCACTTTGTGAAAGTGGAGATATGAGCGATGTAACACTCGATGCTGCGATTGAAAGTCTGTCCCCTTACCTTCCGGAAGGTAAGACGATGTCTGATGTATGGATGCGTAACCCAAATGGTTCTTGGACCATTGGTGGGTTTACTGCAGACACTGGCCTTACAGGAAGAAAACTCGCAGTTGATAACTACGGTCCGACAATTCCACTAGGTGGTGGCGCGTTTAGTGGTAAAGACTCCACTAAAGTTGATCGTAGTGCAGCGTACATGGCACGTAAGATAGCTGTTGATTATTTAAAATCGCGTAACGCAAAAGAAGTGTATGTGCACATTGCGTACGCAATTGGAGTTGCGGATCCACTTATGGCCGTAGTGACAATCGACGGTGTGCAAGAAGAAATACAAGGATACAATCTTCGACCAAAAGCAATCATTGAAACGCTCGGTCTACGTAACCCTCAGTTTTACGAGACTGCAAAGTATGGACACTTTGGAAACGGTTTCGCCTGGGATAAGTAAAACTCTCGTACGGTTCGCTAAAAAGAAAACACCCGCTCGGGTGTTTTCTTTTTACATTTTTTACATACGTTTAAGTTCCTTCCTTCGTTCTTTATAGTCAGGTATTGTTTCAGCGATGAGGCTCCAAAAACGTGGGCCATGGTTCATCTCTTTAAGATGACAGAGTTCGTGCGTAATTAAGTACTCTTGGAGTAAGGGCGGAAGAAATATCATTCTATAGTTGAAACTCAGGTTCTTTTTAAGAGAGCAGCTCCCCCATCTACTTTTTTGGTTACGTATAGTGATCTGTTTGTAGCTAAAACGATAGTAGGTATTTAGCTTTATTATTTTTTCTTGCACGCATATGAGAGCTGCTTTTTTATATGCTACGACATCTGCTGGTGCATGGTTTGCGTGGAAGATACTTTTTAGTTTCGGTTTTAAAGCAATCCGTTTCCTTTTTTCATCTATCCAGTTTTGTTTATCTTTCAGAATCAGTTCAATTTTTTGCTGAGAAACAGATCTTGGTTTTGTAACCACAACTCTCCCGTCATGGTAGATGGTTATTGCAACTTTACGTGCGCGGTTACTTGGTTTTATTTCTATTTCCATGGTCGACAATGAGGAGAAGTTTATCTTTTCGTGGTAATTTTTTTATTCTGAGTTCTTCCTTAGAAGCTTCAGCGCGGTTTGTTCGTGTATCGCTATACACAAGAGTTACAGGTCTTCTGCTACGGGTATATGTGGCCCCAGAGGGCTTGGTATTGTGTTCATCTAACCGTCGTTTAATGTCAGTTGTTATGTCGCCGCTGGAAATACTTTACCGTATGTGCCCATAAGAGCATCTTGAAGGCTTGCTGCCATTTTCTCAGGCGTGAGTATATTCTTACGGCTAAGTGTGATGGCGACGGGGTCTCTGCCATCAAGTTGCAGTGTAAGGTTACCGTTTCGCGGTTTCTCTATAAGCGAAAGGAGTATTTCTTTATCACCTGGGTTACTCACCTTCATGGTTTCGATGTAGCGTTTACAATTCTCTACATCGCTTGGAGCTGTTTCGTTCCTAGGTGTATGTAATAGGTCGTTCATCTCAAAGCTGTTCATCATATGAGTATCAGTATATCACTCTTACAATTTACGAGAGTCGTATGCCCAATGAAGTAAGGCTTGTCGTTGTTTTGTGTTGCAGCTGTAGTCTCCTATCATGCACTTATTTCTTATCTGAGCAACGTGTCGCACCATTGCTTTCCAGCGTTTAATTTGTCGCATGTCATCTTCCCCGCGTCTACCCATGTAATATCTACAGTACCACTGAAACCAACCGCGCGGGTCATCTTTATGTATCCAGCCCTTTGCTTTCCAAACTGAAAGAGGTGAAGAAGCGTTAACTCCAAAAAAGTTTAGTTTGGCATCATGCTTTTCACTGCAAAGCTTAGCGTCCTCCCACCAGTCTTTTGGAAACTCTTTTGTGCAGTCTGTCATGTATTTACCACCAAAACATCCAAGACGCAGCATTTCTTTTGGTGTTAAGTCCGGCTTAAACAACGGATCAAAATGTTTCCCGATAGGTTCAGAAAGTGTATAAGTATACCCTTTCTGCATTTTATCATTCACGGTAACCTTTTTCATGAATATCTACCAGTTCAAGTAGGTAACAGTGAGCTGAAGTACTGTCGCAAAAGACACCCACGCGAGGTAGGGAATATTTACAAGCGCTACCCATCTATATTTTTTCCAAACCGCACACATCGCCCATATAAGTGTCCCGAGTACTAGCAATATGTCTACAGCTGCTAATGCGTTATTTTGGAGTCCAAATTGAATCGGGCTAAACGCAAGGTTGGTGATAAGGTTTAGTAGAAAAGGAAGAAGAATTGTGAAAGGAATTTTCTTCTGTAGCCACTTGTAAACTACATATCCAAAACTAATTGCAATAATGGTGTATAGAATTGTCCACACTGGTCCAAATAGCCACGCTGGTGGAGCCCATTCTGGTTTAATAAGCTCACTGTACCAAGAATATGTGATTGATTGCATATAAGGACAGTATACCGTATGTTATGAATTAACTACGAACATATCTTGATTAAAACCGCCTATTCCAGTTGAGGTAACTGAACCGTCATCAAGAAGTCCTTTTTTCCAAAGTAGTATTTTCTCGTATGGTTTACATGCACTGCACCCCTCTTTTCCATTTGGGCAATTAAATTCACCACGTTCCCGAGCATCTTTCACTTTTTTCGCTACTTCGTATACTGCTTTTTTTGCCGCCTCAGCGTCTGGTAATTCTTTTTCGGTTACCTTGCCACTCTCTAGGTACCAGTAGCTAGCCTTAGAGACTTTTCGCTTTTGAAGTGCATTGCAAAGGAGGAGATAAATTGGTAGCTGAAGTGATCCCTCTTTTTCTTCGTATTTACCAGTTTTAAAATCCACGATATGAAGTGTGTCGTCGTCTAGATATTCTATCCAGTCTACTTGGCCGTTGAGGATGATATTATCCTCTTCTGAAAGATAGTAGTTTGGATTCATTTTTTCTTTCGGTAATTTGATGCGTTTGTTGGTTAAAAACTTTGGGTCTTTGATGACGTTGTTAATCATTTCCTTCCCACGCATTTTAAATTCCTCTTCTTGTTCAGCGCTTGCAAAGCCGCCCTGTATACCAGATACTTTCATCCATTCTTCTTCAAACAGTGCACGTAGGTCACGCCCCATGCGTTCATTAGCTGGGTAGTCAGCCAATCCTTCTAATACGTTGTGTACTGCAATCCCAAGAGACATGTGTGGTGTTACGATGGACATTTTACGTCCAGTACTTGGGTCTTTGTATACGTTATGTAAATAATATAATCGAGGGCATTTAAGAAAATCTCCCATAGATGAGTGAGATACCCAAACTGCAGTGTACTTATCAGGCATAGTAATCATGAAAGTATAGCATTAGGAAGTCTCTTTGACCTGAATGTTTTTTTAGGGTAATGTATGAGTATTTGTACTACTTTTTTACAGGAGGAACACACCATGAAAGCAAGCATCAAAGCAGTGCTTGGATTTACGGGGGTGATGGCTGTGGTCGACGACCACCATCACCGAAAGCTGGTAGATGCGCTTACTCGAGCGCTTGACTGCAGGGTTGTCGGCCATGTGCCTGTCAACAATTACCAAGGTCTTCTGAAGAGCTACAGAAGTGATCTGGAGGCTGCTCTCGGTGACGTTCTGGACCAGCACCTGACGGATTTGGACATTGGACGTATTGTCCCGCCAGCGAAACTGTTTGGTGCGTTTGGCGCCGTCGGGGTTTCCTCGGTGCAAGACATGCTGAACATGAAAGTTGAAGCTCTCGAGAACTTGC
>CAZZGJ010000011.1:0-6525 GCA_964654175.1 uncultured Candidatus Saccharibacteria bacterium | reverse complement strand
GTTTCCTCGGTGCAAGACATGCTGAACATGAAAGTTGAAGCTCTCGAGAACTTGCTTGCAAGTTCGGACTTTCCTTTCTCGCAGCTGCTGATCGTTATGCACCCGGATGCAACACTTCGGCATCAGGTCGATCTCAATAGCCTCGAGGCGAGAGCTCGCAACACGGCACTCGGCCGCCCTTGAAGCTGTGCTTCAAGAAACAGGCCGCTTTTCTACCCAGGAAAGCGGCCTGTTTTTACGTTATATAAAACTAGACAAAAGTATTAAATTATGTTATAATAAAATCTGGTCCACTTAAGTGGTTTTTGTACATAACACACTAAATACTGCGAAGGATTGTGAAAATGTCCAACAGACATGTGAAATTCAGAGAGAAAGTCAACACCGGCAAGGAGCGCTACCTCCTGGCAAGCTGGCTTTACAGAAAGACCTCCCTTCAGCTCGCGCTCGCGCTTGCCGGGGAAAAACTGCAGCTTATGGGTCCGGAAAAGGTCTCGTCAGCCGAGCGTAGTAAAAATCTTCTCCGTTTGAATCGCTGCTATTCCGCTGTGGGGATGGCCGACAAGCAGCAACTGCCTGACTTCAATGTGCGGATGTTTTTTGATTACAACCAGGAGTCTGTGTCAGAGCTTGATGCGCGGTTTGTTGGCGATGTTGGCAAGCGTTTTCAAAACGCAAGTGCAGTTGTCGCAATCTCCTGGGGGGAAATCGAGGAGCACTTCGCTCCGTATCTCAAAAAGCGTGGCGAGGTTTTGCCTGTTGGGCTGCGCCTCTTCTACGATGCTTATCAACAACTGAAAAAGGAGTAGACCTGTGGGAACTCGTGCAAGTGTCATGTCCGCGCTTGCGCGCGCGGAAAGAACACTCACTCAAGCGCTCAAGGATGACGTCCCGAAGGAGGATGAGCGTCGAGCGGCTGAGAATCAATTGAGTGTCATTTCAGCGAGTTTGCGCGACATGCGCAGCTCGATGGTTGTCGCTGACGTGCAGTTGGCGGGCATGTGTGAATCATTTCACCTTGAACGCCTGAAGCTTGCCAGCTTCGATACTGTTGGGCAGGTCATGTACGTGCGGCGTGCGCGTGTCGAGGAAGTCCTCCAAGACAACTTTGGTCTCGCGTGTGGTATTTTTGGTCTGCTTGTATCCGACAAAACTTACTGCCGGCGATAACCACTTAAGCTTTTACGCTTGAGTCCTTCGATAAAACCCCCGCGTGCGGGGGTTTTATATTTTTCCTAACACTAAATCTTTCTCAAATGCTTTGATGCCCTCTAATGTCTTTGGATAGTCGCTTATGTCTGGAAAATCTAGAGTAACTATCTTTTTATATACCGCAACCGCGAGGTCTTTAAAGTCATCAAGTTCTCCCCTCGCTTCTTTTGTATCAAGCTCTAGTGTGAGTTCAAGTACACGGTTATCATCTAACTCTTCAACAAATTCAAGCACACCTGTACTTACTCTGTGTTCTCGGTAATCTCGCGAGTGTTCTACAAGTAGTTTGTACATCATCAGCTGGTTTTTATAGTGATGTAGCTTAATTTCATCATAGGCTGTTAGCTTCGGTTCGTCCCAAGCGCTAAAACCTTTTCCAGTTTTAAGATCCACTACAGTCCACTCATTTTCGGTTGCTAGTATCTTGTCTATTTTTCCAGTAAGGAGCGCCCCGTCAATCATCACAGACTGCTGTGCGAAGTTAAGTTCGACAATATGATTAGGTGAAATATCTTTTTTACGAGCGTTGTAGTAGTTGGTCAGTACGTGTTCTCCGCGGGCTTGTTGTTTGGTTTCTTCAAAATCAAGCAGTCTTCCCTTTTTTAATTCTTTTGTAAATGATTCGATAAGTACACTAAGTTCAGGCACTTTTCCATTCTTTTTTGTGAGCGTGTGAGCGTCTTCTAGTGCTTTGTGTATAGCTGTTCCGTAGACACTGCTCGCTGTCTTTGCTTGTGGAAACCTTAAAAGATTTTGCTCAAGAAACAGTGTTGGTCCACCGTCGATTACATTTAAGAAGTTATTAAGATGAGTCGGTGAAAGCATGTAGTCCTCGACTACTTTTTGAAGGAGGGCTTGTTCGTCTTGTGCAAATGGCGGTGCGTGATAGACCTTCAATCCTACGACTAACAATTCTGGAGTCTCTGTAACTGGTGCGTCAGATACTGTGTCTGGAAGTGTGTTTGAAGTGAGGAAGCGAAGCGGACTTTTGTGATGAGTGATGTAGAGTGTGTGCCGTGCACGCGTGAGTGCTACGTAAAAGAGTCGAATAAAGTCGTCCTCGGTGTCACCTGCGCTTGCAAGCGGTAGGTTAATTGGGAATGAAAGCTTAGAACCTTTTGATCTTCCTGCCCAGATGTCATCGTTTACTGAAAGTATACATACATAAGCAAATTCAAGCCCCTTTGCCCCGTGGGATGTAAGAAGTGAAACTGAGTTTTCGTTATGAGCGAAAGGTGTTTCGTTTATAAGAGGTATGTTATATGCGCTATGCATATCTACAAAGTTCCCAACATCATGTACTCTTAGTGGCTCACCTTCTTTATATTCACGCAGTGCTCGCATAAATACTCGAAGCGAAGATAGAAAGTGAATATAACTACTCGCATTATTTTTAAATGCATCTTCTCCAAAGTAGTACTCTTTGTACGGTGAAGTAAACGATGTGGTAAGTGAAAGTGAAGGAAGAGCAAAATCATCATCATCGTCTGGCGATTCTTTTGTCCTTGGTATGTCCTTAGTTCCAATCAGTGTGTCTAAAATAATTTCAAGTGGGGTCGTTTGTGAAGCTATCCCAACTTCTATAAGAAAGTGGGCTAGTTCCTGTAGTTGTGTATCATCAGACTCTTTCATCGCTTCTAGCCAGGTTTTGTGCTCGCGTTTTGCGTACTCAGCTACACGCCAGATGTGAATGCGATCAAGCCCCCAAAATGGAAACGCTAAAATAAGAGGAAGCAAGTCATCTCGCTCAAATGACGTATCTCCTACGCTTGAGAGAAAACGACACAGTGTAATAAGTTCCTGTACGTGTTTTTCGTCAAACACGTTTTCTTTACGAGTGTATGTGTACGGCACCTGTAATGCATCAAGGTACGGGAGTAGATGTATCAGTTGTTTATGCTCACGTGCAATGACCGCTATTTCTTTTGCATCAGTTCCTTTTCTTAGCAAAGCGGCGATCTCTTTTGCTACATAGGCATATTCTTCTTCTTCGCTTCTAAATGAAAGAGTGTGGATGGTTCCCTCTTCAAGGTGTACGTTTTTTGCGGTAAGGTCCTTACGTATTTCTTTGTACCGAGTCTCGAGGCGGTTTACTCCTTGTACGACGATTGCGCGAGCGAAGTCCAAAACCTTTTGAGTTGATCTGTAGTTTTCTGTAAGTACGATTGTCTCTACGTCTGTGTACAGTTCTTTAAATGAGTGTATGTTTGAAATTTCTGCGCCTTGGAATTTGTAGATAGCTTGGTCGTCATCCCCCACAACACACACGTTCGGTCTTCCTTCGTGGACAGGGTTACTTGAAATTGCTTTTACAAGTGAAAGCTGCGCATTGTTAGTATCCTGGAATTCATCCACCATAATGTACTGGTACAGTTCCTCAAGTTCTGTCCGTAAAGGGATATTTTTTGACAATGCTTCTACAACCTGAAGTATCATATCTTCGTAGTCGAAGTAACCATCTGTGTGAAGTCGTTCCTGGTAGGTTCCGTAGAGTTCTCCGAGCGCAAAAAGTTTTGGTAAGGCTAAGTAATCTTTTAGCACGCGAACCCCCGCTTCATCTTTTCCTGTGTAGTCTGTTTTCCAGGTTGAAAGCGGAGTCGTTTTTTCTGACGCCTCAACGTCGCTTAGTGCATGGTAAATACTCTTGGCGTACATATTTCCAAGATTTGTACCTGTTTTTTCAAAAGCTTGAGCCATCTGTAGAAAAGCGGTAGAGGAATCTTTACCTATTCGTTCAGGTAAATGCTTCTGTAGAATGTTATTAAGCAATGTAAAAGCCTGCTCGTTCTCTGTAAGTAACTCTTTGAACCGCGAAGGAGAAAGTCCTCCCTTTTTTATATCTTTTATTCTAGCCTGAACTTCTTTGAGATATGCATACCCACGTTCTGGATGGAAACCACCGAGGATGTGTTTATGGGGCAGTCGTTCAAAAATTGATTCAAGTATTTCGCTTTGAATGAGGTCACTTGCGGGTCTAAAGTGGGTTGCGTTAAAAAAGTACTCCGGGTATCTCGCGATAATATCCGTACAAAAGCCATGGAAGGTATATATCGCAACACGGTATGCGTCAGCCCCAATAAGAGACTCAAGACGTTCTCGCATGTTACGAGCAGCGGTCTCTGTAAACGTGAGGAGTAAAATATTCGAAGCTTTTGCGGTTCCACGCTTTAGAATGTTACCGACTCTAAGAGATAATAATTCGGTCTTACCTGAGCCTGGTCCGGCCACTACAAGTACAGGGCCATCCGTTGTGTCTACTGCGCGTTTCTGTTGTTTGTTTAATTGTGCGTAACGCTCGTCAAAAGATGGAATCATATACAGAGTATATCAAACCCTAGCGACTAGGAGACTTTACCAAAAACTCTTTTTACAACCCGTATACTTGCGTAAGTTATATCAAGAGGGAGTGCGATGATGTACTGCCCACCCCTAAGGAATGGATTTGATATTTTTCTAAGTGCAGGACTGTGCTCGTACCATACAGTAAAAAGTGCGATTGCAAGCACGAAGCCAAACTTTATTACCTCTGAGATGTGAATATGTAGTACCGTCTCTATAAGAAGCGCGATTCCCACGAGTCCTACAATCGCATATGCTGCCTGAGGCATACCTTTGTAACGGTGCACCACCTTTGAAAGAATCGGAGTGATATAGAGCATGCTTACAATACCTACTCCGACACCGAACATTACAACGTAAATGTTGCTTGAGAAGCTCACCGCAGAAATGACGTTATCTATGCTAAATACAATGTCGGCAAGTGCAATTTGAATAATAACTTCACGAAATGTTGTTTTCTTAGTGAATGTCTTCCCTTCCTCGTTTACTATTTTACCTAAGTGCGAGATGGCTAGGTATACCAAGTAAAGTCCTCCTAGTATCTTAAGCCAAAGATTTTGAATAATAATTGCCGCAAAAATAAGTGCCACAACTCTAAAAGCTGCACCAAGTAAAATACCAATACGTATTGCGCGTTTACGTTTTTCTTCTGGCAGTGCTTCCGCAAGCGTTGCATTAACAAGAGCGTTATCAATCGAGAGAAGAACCTCAATAATAAGGAGTGAGACAATAATCGAGAAGTAGGTTTCAAACATACAGGTATTCAGTGTGAAGTGGGTTTAGTGTACTTGGTGGTGGTTTGGTAAATAAGAGTAGCGCGGCACCTTTGGTGTCGCGCTACGTAGCAGTCGCTTAGCTATTTAGCAACTACCTTCTTTGGTTTTTTCTTTTCTCTGGTTCCGTGTTGTTCTTTTTTTGCCATATGTTCATAGTGTACGCGAAAAGTTCTTCCAGATGATGTGGATAGTCTCAACAGAGAGGGATAGTTGACATTATCGCAGTAATGAGTTATTATGCTTTTGCTGGTTCGCCGGCCCCACTTTCCTCCCTGAGTGGGTGCCATGTTGATGTGACAGTCAACCTGGTTTGAATCCCCTAACACGCAAGGTGTCTGGGGATTTTTTTTATCTTATTTATCTCTGACAAAGCTTAGAAAGTCTCTTCCCAGAAGCTTGTGCCTGAAGTTCGTCCGCATAGTAGATACGATTAGCCTCTTTTATGTTTCCTGAGGAGTTGCACCATGAAAACGTATACGTTGTACCATTTTTACTAGCAAATGGACGTAGGTTTTCTTCATGTGTGACCCCTAATACCTCGCCGGTATTCTTCGTGTAGATTAGTGGCTGTGTGCGGTTTTTCTGTTCTATTTTAGTATAGGTGGTAAAAATACCGAGAAATACAGCTAGAATAAGAAGAGCTAGACAGTCAGTGCGGGAAAGGCTGCTATTGATTTTTTTTAGGTTTTCTTGTATACTGTTTCCCATCAATATCATTATTTTAGTATAGTCTATGGCAACAAGAAAGGCCGCGGGTTCGGCAAAAAACCTAACAGATAGTAAACCAAAGTACCTCGGTACTAAGCTTTATGCTGGAGAAACTGCAATAGCAGGAAACATCATCGTACGCCAGAGAGGTTCAAAGATCATGGCTGGAAAGAACGTAAAGATGGGTAAGGACCACACTCTTTATGCTGTAGCGGAAGGGAAAGTTAATTTCACTGAACGTCGTATGAAGCACTTCGACGGAACTGTGAAGCGAAAGAAGGTAGCAAACGTAGAGTAATCTACATAAACAAAAAACCGACTCGTAACGAGTCGGTTTTTTGTTTATTTTACTTCAATCTGCAAGTTCTCTTTTTGGGTGCCTTGCTGTAGGGTGATTGGGTGCTTCCCAAGGGATTTAATAACGGTTGGGATATGTACCTGCTTTGAGTCGATTGACATTTTAGTTATTTCAAAAATTGCGTCAACAATA
>CAZZGJ010000010.1:3541-12535 GCA_964654175.1 uncultured Candidatus Saccharibacteria bacterium | reverse complement strand
AGGTAAGTGAAGCAAGCGGAGATGTGAGAGAAGAGAGGGAGAAGGTACGGGGGGAAAGCTTTAGGTTACGCACTACTTCTGGAGACACTACTGCAACACTACCTAAAACAGCCTTTGGGGGAAGTACCTCAAAGCTAGGTGTTTCTACTTCCGTAAACGAAACGGGTTTACTCGCTAAAAGCTCCTCTGGCTTAAGATTGCTTGCGCCGTAAAGCGCCGCAAAAACAAACAAAGAGACCACAAAAGTGGAACTGATCTTTCGATAAAGACTAAAATCTATTACTTTTTTAGCTGGGAAAAATGAGGGGGCAACAGTCTTTGCAGCCAGGGTTTTTACCTCTTCTGAATTGGTTAGCAAAGATGGAACACTATCATGCTCAGTAGACTTACCCGTCGAAAGAGTTTGGGTAGATGTTTTTGAAATACTAGGCAAGTCAGAACTTGAAGCTAAAGAAGTAGGAGCATAGCGAATTTTATTGCGTTTAAGGATTCGGAAAACGGTGGTTGGGTTGAGGTTTAACCCAGTCTCAGAAGCAAGTTTAAGGGAGAGAGCCGAAACACTATCTTCAGGATATTTATGAGCAAGAGCAATAACAGCAGACTCTGTTTCAAGAGACGCTTTGTTATGCGCACTGTGAGTTTTCTTAAACTGAGAAAGAGGTTCTGAATTTGTATACGCTCGCTTATAGTTACGCAACCACTTGTAAACGGTCTGTCTAGAAACTCCTAATTCCGAGGCTACAGTCGTGATAGTTTTTTCGTTGTGAATGACAAACTTAAGTTGTTGTTCGACCTTTTGATTCATGTATGCTTTTTGAATGTCTTTTACAACCTAAACTGTCAACTTTATTGCTGCAATGTAAATTATATTAGACTTATTTTATATAGTAATTATACAATAAAATATCTCTCAAAATATCCTTAACTTGTGCAATATGTGTGGATATCTTTATATAACTTTCTAGCGCAAAAAGGTATAAAAATTATTCTTTTCCCCAACTAGTAAACACACCCTACCTGCAACATAAACACAGAAGCAGACCTCAAGTTAAAGTATCTTTTTATATAAATTGTTTAAGAAGCTTAATCTATGGTATTTAGTTACCCCAAACTCAAGTATAGCCTTACGATGCTTCATGGTTCCGTAGCCAGCATTATGCTCCCATAAATAGGCAGGATTAGTCTTAGAAAGCCTTGTCATATAGGCATCCCTTACAACTTTAGCGACTATTGATGCCAGGGCTATTTCAGTATATTTTTCGTCACCTTTTACGTGAGAAGCTTGTTTCCCCTTAAAATCCTTTATATATAAACCAGCATCTAGATTAACTGGGACACAGATTAGATCTATGCCATTTTTTAAAAGATTTTTTAGACACTCTTTTAGGCAAGCGTGTGTCGCGTTACTAATACCATGCTTATCTATATACCTAGCGCTTCTACTTGCTGTTGAGTAGATTATTATATGTTTATTATTCTTTTTGTTTTTTCTAATAGTTTTATATATATTGTATCTACTAGATTTAGTAAGTTTTTTAGAATCTCTAATACTATTATTAAAAAACGTGCTTTTAACCTCTTTCTCATTAGAAATATAAACGGCACAAACCGTAATAGGCCCAGCCAAAGGGCCTCTGCCAACTTCATCTATACCTATAACCCCTGTCTTTAGTTTGGCTACCATTACCCTTATGGTAGCTCAAGTCCCAAGTCTATACAAAGCCCTTCGCCAGATACCCCTACCGCACAAACCTATCACCGTTTTCACTATGGTAAACTTCTCTCATGTTTACCCACCTCCGTGTCCATAGCCACTATTCCCTACTGTCTGCGTTACCTAAAATTGACCAGATTATTAAACGTGCAAAAGACCTTGGAATGACTGCCGTCGCTCTTACAGACTACAACAATATGTACGGCACTATTGAGTTCTACTCAAAATGTAAAAAGGAGGGCTTAAAATCAATTATCGGAGTTGAGTTCTCAATGTATTATAACGAGCGACGTTTCAAACTTGTTATTCTTGCAAAAAACCTACAGGGGTATAAAAACCTAATGAGACTCACTTCGATTGTAAACATGGAAAACCCTGTAGACCCTACGCTAACAATGGACATACTTGAGCAGTACAAAGATGGCCTTATTGTGCTCTCAGGTGGACCGTGGGGAGATATTAGTACGCTCCTTACAGTAAACGAGGAGGAGGCTACCTTACGTCTACAAAAATACAAGTCACTATTTGGGGAAGACTTTTACCTCGAAGTAACCCCGCACACATATATGGACCGTGGTGAAGAAATACGCAAAAAAACAATCGCCCTTGCGGAGAAACACTCGACTCCACTAGTAGCAACCTGGAATAGTCACTACCTCCTAGAGCAGGATAAACCTGCGCACAAAATATTGTATATGGTACACGGTACACAACAAGCCTCAGACGAGTACGCACTCCTCTTTCAACGTGGAGACTTTTCTTTCCCTGGTGAGGATGTTGTAAAAGCATCTTTTAAAGATGTTCCTCAAGCAATCGCAAACACAGAAAAAATCGTAGAGAGTTGTAACGTTGAAGTACCTCTTGGTGAGTGGGTATTCCCAAATATCGAGTACATAAAAAGTTACAACGAAGATTTACGTGAGCTTGCTTATCAAGGCCTTACTGTTCGTGGAATAGAACCTACAGAGGATGTAACTACTCGACTCGACTACGAACTTAAAGTGATTGCGGATAAGGGTTACTCTCCTTACTTTTTAGTGGTGTACGACCTCCTTCGCTTCGCACGCGAAAATAGTATTCTCACTAATATTCGAGGGTCTGTTGCGGGGTCGCTCGTTACCTATCTTCTGCGTATTACAAAATGTAATCCCCTTGAATACAAACTCCCCTTCGAGCGTTTCCTAAATCCTGAACGACCTTCTGCCCCTGACATTGACATGGACTTCGCTGACACACGACGCGATCAGGTGATTGATTATGCGCGTCAAAAGTATGGAACTGACAACGTAGCCCAGATTGGAACCTTCGGTACAATGATGGCTCGTGGAGCGGTAAAAGATGTCGCGCGTGCAATGAAGTATCCATATGTTGTCGGTGATCGTATTTCAAAAATGATCCCACCACCTCGACAAGGGTTTCCTGTTTATATTTCTTCAGCCCTCAAAGAGGTTCCTGAACTAAAAGAATTGTATGACACTGACCGCGAAGTGCAAACCATTTTAGACATGGCTCAACAAGTAGAAGGGTGTGCTCGACACATTTCTGTTCACGCAGCGGGAACAGTGATTTCACCACGGCCGCTATGGGACTTCACTCCGATACAAAAAGATCCGAAGGGTGGAAAAATTATTACGCAGTACGATATGTACACGATTGAAGATGCCGGACTTTTGAAGTTCGACTTCTTGGGAATTAGAAACTTAACCATTCTCGGAGATGCACTATCTCTCGTGAAAGAACGCTACGGTATAGAAATAGATATCGAAAATATTTCCCTAAGTGACAAGGCGACCTTTGAGATGCTCGCGCGCGGTGAGACTATGGGGCTCTTTCAACTAAATGGTTCTGGCATGACACGCTTCCTTAAAGAGCTTAAACCTTCGACTATCTTTGATATTAACGCGATGGTAGCACTCTATCGTCCTGGGCCGCTTGAAATGATTCCTGAATACATTAAACGTAAACATGACCCCTCACTTGTCTCATACTTAGATCCTAGACTTGAACCTATACTCGACCAATCTTTTGGTGTAATCACCTACCAAGATGACGTGATGCTCATCGCTATTCACTTAGCTGGGTATAGCTGGCTTGAAGCAGATAAGCTACGTAAAGCGATGGGTAAAAAAATTCCAGCAGAAATGACTGCACAAAAAGAGAAACTGTTCAAAGGATTTTTGGAACACGGGCTAAGTCAGAAAAAAGCAGACATGCTCTGGTCTCTTATTGAACCGTTTGCGGCTTACGGTTTCAACAAGGCTCACGCTGCGAGCTACGGACGCGTTGCGTACCAAACAGCATACATGAAAGCAAACTACCCTGTTGCTTACATGACGGCAATCATGACAAACGAATCTGGTGATGTTGAGAAAATTGCTGAAATTGTTTCTGAGTGTAAACGTATGAATATTAACGTGCTACCTCCAGACATTAACATGAGTGAGGGGGGCTTCTCTATCGTAGCCAAACACCCAACAACAACTCAAGGAGCTGTTGCCTCTTTAGACCAGGAGGAAGAAATTCGTTTCGGTCTTTATACCATCAAAAACCTCGGAGTAGACATCGCTGACGCAATTATTGCAGAAAGAAAATCAGGTGGGCCTTTTACTTCTTTTGAAAACTTTATTCGTCGTATCACCCACAAAAACCTAAACAGAAAATCCCTTGAGGCACTCACTCGCTGTGGGGCACTCGACAAATTTGCAGAGAGAGGGGAAATACTGCCAAACATAGATGCCATTCTTGAATTTCATAAGCACGTAGTAAAAGATAACGGAGCACAACACAGTCTCTTTGGTGATACTGATCCGACTCCCTTTGTAATGAAAAAAACGACACCGGTGTCGCAGGAACAAAAACTGGCTTGGGAGAAAGAGTTGCTTGGTTTATTCGTATCCGGATTCCCTCTTGACCCCTGGAAAGAGAAAATTGAAGCACGTGGTATTAATATAGAGAAAGTACATACCGAACTCCCAGACGGTAAAGAAGTCTCACTCGCGGCAATTATAGAACATATTAAAATCACGGTAACTAAAAAAGGAGACAAGATGGCCCTCGTAACATTTCGAGACTACCGCGGAGCTATTGAAGTAGCAGTCTTTCCAGAAACCTATAAACGATACAAGCACACTCTTGTAATGGATACTCCTCTTGTCGTACGAGGAAAGGTATCCACCAGAAACGGTGAAAAAACAATGGTTGTCGATGAAATAAAAGGGCTTGAGAAGGTGTAAGATCTTTTTACATAACAAAACTACCGAAAAAGGACTGTTTATACAGATATTTACAGTAAAATCCCCTTATGATATAATCAATATATGGTTCACTTGCTATCTATCGTGCAGATTACGTTCGCTATTCTCCTTATCGTACTTATTATTGTTCAGCGCGCAAACACTGACGCATCTGGCGCACTTGGTGCTGACGGAAGTACTGGAGGGGCTACGCTTGAAAAGCGTGGAGCTGAAAAAATGATACATCGACTTACTATCGTTGTGGCGATTATTTTCGCAGCTTCTTTTGCTATTCCACTTGTTGTAGGCGCGTAATACAAACTACGTTATATAGATCTCCGGTGCCACTTTTGTATGAATATAGATTCATTACAATCATCACTCACCACATACACACATAAGCTTGGTACAAGTTACCGTTCTCTCTCACCTGAAAAGGTGATTGTGTTCTGGCTCCTTATCGCTATGGCAGGATTACTATTGTTTGCCGCACTTCTGCGGGTTAATTCAAAGTTTCTGATTTCTGTACCAAGCCGAGGAGGAGAAGTAAGTGAAGGAATAATCGGTACCCCACGTTTTATAAATCCAGTACTCGCTGTGTCTGATCAGGATAAGGATATGGTAGAACTTGTCTACGCTGGACTCACCAAACGCGGAGAGGACGGGAGCATTATCTTGGATATGGCTGCTTCGATTACAGAAAGCGAAGACTCTCTCCACTATGCCGTCGTACTAAAACCAGAAGCAAGGTTCCATGACGGTACACCCGTTACTGCAGACGACGTTATCTATACTGTTGGCCTTATACAAAACCCTCTTATTAAAAGTCCGCACAGAGTAGAGTGGGAAGGTGTAAGTGTTACTAAGCAGTCTGCTGCGGAGTTCACTCTTTCACTAAAAAAACCTTACCCTCTTTTTATGAACGTGCTCACACTTGGTATTTTACCTAAGCACATTTGGAAAGACCTCAGTGAGGAGCAATTCAGTTTAAGTGACTACAACATACATGCTATTGGATCGGGACCTTTCATGATAGAAAAAATTAACACCGTATCTGGTATCCCAGAATCTTTCGTACTTACAAGTCACGAGAACTACACTCTTGGTCGACCTTACTTAGAAAAAATTGTTATTAAGAGTTACCGAAACGAAAAATATCTCCTCCAGGCATTTGAAAATAAAGATATAAGCCGTATCCACGGAATAGCCCCAGAAAGAGTATCAACTCTTAACGTCGCAACGAGTGCGATAAATACTTCCCTTCTTCCGCAAACATTCACAGTATTCTTTAACCCAAATAAGGCTGACTTTCTTTCAGACAAAGATGTCCGCTTAGCGCTTAACATGGCAATCAATAAGCAAGCACTCGTAGATACCATTTTTAAAGGATACGGTAAGGTAATAGAAACACCTTACCCATTTGACGAAGACCAGCCTGACCCAACGTACGACAAAGAAAAAGCAAAAGCCACTCTCGCAGCTAGTAAGTACATGAAAAAAGGTACAACAACTCTTTCAATTACGATTGCAACAGCAAACACAGAAGAGATGAAAAAAGTTGCGGAGATGGTAAAAAACGACTGGATAGAACTTGGAGTGCAGACAGAACTTGCTGTGTACGAAGAGAGCGACCTCAACCAGTCTGATATCAAACAACGAAACTTTCAGGTTCTTCTCTTTGGTTCAATAACCGAGCGACCATCTGATCTCTATGCTTTTTGGCACTCATCTCAACGTAGTTACCCTGGACTAAACATTTCTAACTACGTAAGTAGTAAACTTGATAAAAACTTAGAAACGATTCGAGGAAGCTCTGATGGGCTCAGTCGTATTTCAGCATACGACGCCGTACGTCAAGAATTTATAGAAGAAGTTCCCGGAATATTCCTTTTCGCGCCAGCACTTGTATATGTAACTCGCGATAACGTAACCTCACCCCTTCCAACATACAGTATTGAAAATGCATCTCGATTTAGTCTTATACCCTCTTGGTATAGGTATACAGAATCGATTTGGCCGAAAACATATTACTCAACAGTCTTATCAAAAATAGAAAACATACTTCACTAAATTAATTAACAACCTAACAACTTATATATGACAACACCTATCACTACACCTACAGAAACAGAAGCTCAGACACCAGCACCGGCACGTGCACCATATCCTCCACGGAGAACCTTTGACCGTGGACGCGGCGGAAACGCTGGACGACAGCATTCGCGCCCACGCCCTGTTGTTGGGCCAAAATTTGATACTACCGTAACCGGTAAACGTGAGACTGATCACATCCCACCTCTTAAGGATGGCGATATCCGTATCATGCATCTAGGTGGAGTAGAAGAGATCGGACGCAACATGAGTATGGTGGAGTATAAAGATTCGATTGTAATTATTGACTGTGGAGTACAGTTTACCGAAACACATACCCCTGGTATTGATTTCATTCTTCCAAACACGCGATACCTTGAGGAGCATAAGCATAAAATTAAAGGTGTACTCATCACCCATGGGCACCTTGACCACATCGGAGCGATTCCTTACATCATGCCACGTATTGGTAACCCACAGATCTACGCTCGCCTCTTCACATCGCTTATGATCAAGAAGCGTCAGGAAGAATTCCCTCACCTAGCACCGCTTACTATTAACGTGGTTGAACGAGGAGACACAATCACATTTGGTGACCTTAAGGTGCGATTCTTCGGAGTGACACATGCGATTCCAGACAGTATGGGAATCATCGTAGAAACTCCTTATGGAGACATCGTTCACACAGGAGACCTACGACTCGATCACGATGACGGAGTACCGACAGACGAAGAAATAGAGCGCTATAAAATCTTTGAAGATCGTAAAGTGCTTCTTCTTATGGCGGACTCAACAAACTGTGAGAACCCTGGGTTCTCTATTTCAGACCGAGTAGTCTATAAAAATATTGAAAATGTTATTCGTGATACCCCTGGAAGGCTTATTGTGAGCACTTTTGCTTCACAGGTAGAGCGCATGCTCTACATGCTCGATACAGCTGAACGTTACGGAAAGAAAGTGGTAATTGAGGGGCGAAGCATGAAGACGAACGTTGAGGTAGCAAAGCTCGCAAACATGCTTAAGGTTAAACCTGAGACACTTATACCAATCGAAGACCTCACTCGTTACCCTGACAACAAAGTAATCGTAATGGCTACAGGAGCTCAAGGAGAGGAATTCGCAGCCCTTGGACGCATCGCAAACAAAACACATAAGTATGTACGCCTCACACCTCGTGACACCATTCTCATGTCTTCGTCTGTAGTTCCAGGAAATGAACGTGCGGTGCAGAATCTAAAGGATAAGCTTTCACGCCAAGGAGCACCCCTCAATCACAATAAAACATCAGACGTTCACTCTTCTGGGCACGCTTATGCCGAGGAGCTTGTATGGATACACCGAAAAATTCACCCAAAATTCTTCATCCCTGTTCACGGATACCACTACATGCTTCGTATGCACGCTGACCTTGAACGACGTTTTGGAATGATGGAAGAAAACATTGTGATTCCAGATAACGGAATGGTTATTGAAATCCAAAACGAAGGAACTAAGATCACAACACTTAAGGAAAAAGCACCTGGGGAAATGATCGTAGTTGATGGTACTTCTGTAGGTAAGATTCAGGATGTAGTGATGCGTGATCGTCAGATGCTCGCAGAGGACGGAATGTTTGTGGTGATTGGTGTGATTGACTCACATACACACACACTTAAAAAATCACCAGATCTTATCTCTCGTGGATTCGTTTATCTAAAAGAATCTCAAGATCTCCTGTACCAGACGAGACTTCTTACAAAGAAGATAATCGAGGACGCACTTGCACGTGGTGGGTATGTAAATCTCGACCAGATGAAACAAGACGTATCTGAGGCAACAACTAAGTTCCTCCTACAAAAGACAGCTAAGCGTCCGGTTATCATTCCAGTAATTATTAGTGTGTAGAGCTAGGTAAGAACAAAGCGCGGCCTACGGCCGCGCTTTGTTCTTTATTCCATACGAAGACTAGTATTTATT
>CAZZGJ010000010.1:0-3390 GCA_964654175.1 uncultured Candidatus Saccharibacteria bacterium | reverse complement strand
GCTTGCCTCAATACATATTGCAAAATATATTAAAAGGTTCCACACATACCAATTTACGCTTGGGCTTGTCATCGCTGAAATAGTTACCACCATTGCCTTTGCTACGACAACAAACCCATTTTTCATTGGACTATTTTTTGTAACTCATTTTTGTTTACAAGTACTTCTCTATATATGTATTAACATTTTTGTTGAAACATTCAGTAACCACAAGGAGACTGGAAGCATCCGTGGAATATTCCTAGCACTTCTTAATATGGGAATCCTTATTTCGCCGGTACTCGCAGGAGCAATACTTTCAGTATCTTCATTCCAAGCACTCTACATAGTCGCCTCATGTATCCTTATTCCGTTTATCTTCTTCTTACACAGATACATGCACCACATCGAGGAACCCGCATACCACAGTCTCGACATGGTAAAGGCCGCTAAACGCGCATGGAAAAACCGTGACTTACGTGGAGCACTCATCGCAGCACTAATCCTTGAATGTTTCTACTCCGTGATGATTATCTACTCGCCAATTTACCTGACATCAATTGGTATACCACTTACCGTCTATCTCGCCACCATTCTTCCGTTTGCGCTACTACCTTTTGTAGTGCTTCCATACGAACTTGGATATCTTGCTGATACAAAAATTGGGGAAAAGGAACTCCTTATTCTTGGACTTATCATTATTGCGATTTCACTGTTCCTTATCGTTATCATACGAACACCACATATCCTTCTATGGACTGCGGTACTGGTCATGTCACGTATTGGTGCGGCATTTGTAGAGACAATGACGTTCACGTACTACTTTAAAAAGATAGAAGCGGAGGACGCATCGCTCACTGCACTTTTTAGTAACATGAGAACACTGGCGGTAGTAGTAATTGGTATACTTGGTTTTGCTATCAGTCCACTTCTAGTTACCTACCCTCAACTCATCTTTATTATTCTTGGCTGTGCAGTACTGATGAGCATTCTCTCAATTATGCAAATCCGCGATACTAGATAACCTACAACACTATGCAAACACTTCCTGTAACATCAAAAGAACCTATTCGCCTCAATAAATACCTAAGTGAGTCAGGCTTTTTCTCTAGACGCCGAGCTGATAGCCTCATTAAAAACGGTGAAATTTTCGTAAATGACACCGTTGCAACTCTGGGAGTAAAAGTAAAACATGGAGATACCGTATCGATTGTAAGTGCAACCCCTCACCTCACCTACGCGCTGTACTACAAACCTCGAGGAGAAGTAACAGGTAGAGTCGCCGCACTTCCTGGGTGTGAACCAGTAGGAAGATTGGACAAGGAGAGTGAAGGCCTACTTCTGTATACAAATGACTATCGTGTTGTAGACGCCCTCCTTCACCCTCGCCACGCACGCGAAAAAGAGTACGAAGTTGTAATAAGGGAAAAAGCAACGCCGCGTGTTGTTACCATTCTCAAACGTGGTATTAAAACCCAAGAGGCAGAGTATTCACCTGTTAAGAGCGTGCACATCTACAATGAAGGGTACAGTCTTCGCATTATCATCACAGAGGGCAAGAAGCATGAGATTCGCCGTATGTTAAATGCACTTAACCTCACTATACAATCACTTAAACGTGTACGTATTATGTCATTCCTCAGTCACGGACTAAAAGCAGGTGTACCACACACACTCTCAGAAAGGCAAAAAGGGATATTATTTAAGGACCTTGGAATAAACGCTTCTAACTAACTGCATAACCTTTACCTTTCTTTACGATAAATTTTTCTTTTATAAGTGCACTAACCACTCCTTCACGTCTTTCATCAACTGGAAGTGTTTCTTTGTGAGTTATCGCAAATAAAATCTTTGCACGTAACTCACGAAGAGAGCCTTTATACTCTGATTGAGTTTTATAATTTTTAGTCTTGGCGTTATGAGAAATATTTTGAGCTTTAAGATGTGCACCGTAGTCCATAAGCGCACTGTACCAGACGCGTGCCCCCACGTTCTGTACAGCTTTCTCTTTTTCTAATACACGTAGTTTTTTATATAAGAGCTCATCTGAAATAGCATTCTTATGTTTATAAAAATATTCAATAAGCGCTGTTCGTATGTTCGTCTCAAGAAGTGGGTGCTCGAACTCATCATATGCAAAAGAAACAATAGCTGCTGCGGTATATGGACCAACCCCAGGAAGTTCGTTAAGCAGCTCAAACGTACGAGGAACTGAAAGCATCTCTTTGGCTATCTCATGTAACGCTTTGGCGCGCCTCTGGTACCCTAGCCCCTCCCACAGCAAGAGAACATCTCGTAGAGAAGCACCTCGCAATGCAGATAGTGTTGGGTACTGCTTCATCCATAACCTAAATTTTGGTATCACACGAGAGACTTGTGTCTGCTGTAACATAAGCTCACTTACAAGCACTCGATACGCTGAAGGATTTTTACGCCACGGCAAGTCATGACGTCCGTATTTTTTATAGTGTGTTAATACTTGTTTAACGAAAGCTGTATCATTCATATACTTGTCTAAAGAAGATACGCCCACGGTTTTACTTCTGTGCGTCGCCGAAGGCTTCGTCTTCAGTATCTGCATCCGCCTCTTCTTTCGTAACATGGACTCTACCGTCAATATGATTTGGTGGTGAGTATGTCGTAATTATTTTTACAACTTCCTCACCGGTGTTAATGAAGTTATGCTTCGTACCTGGAGTAACTACTACGACATCTCCACCGCTTATAACATGCGACACATCATCAAGCACAACAGTACACACACCTGAGACAATATATAACGTCTGCTCGACGTGTTCGTGCACTTCTTCTCCGACATCAGACCCAACGGGAATAGACATAACCACTAGCTGTGATTTCTTTCCTGTAAAAATAACTTCTCTAAAGTTATCATTTCTCATTACGAGTGCTTGGATATTTCCTGTGTATGACATAGTGTGAATAACTTACTATCTTTTACTTGAGTATAGCACGGAGGGCTGCTACACTGTGTAACAGGCAGTTGTTTCATATCGGCTTTGCTTTGAGTAATATAGAAAGACAAATGGTAAAAGACGACAACCTTTGGGAGTCCACAAAGACAAGAAAGGTTTGTGCTACGTTTAGGTTTTATAAAGACCTAAGAATAGTGTCTAAATCTACATCTTGTCTTTGGAAAATACAGAAGAAGTCGATATGAGTAAAAGCAACTGGGAAACAATTGGTAACACAACTGTTGACAAGCATTAACCGCATTCAAGCAGAAGACGTCCAATCGTGCTCGACACATGATTGATTAGAAAAAGCGCTAACTTACCAGAGGAGGCGCTTTTTCATTTGTGTATATTATGTGGTCAGAAAAGAAAAGCGGGCGCCGTTTGGGGGGGCGTTTTTTTTTAAACACCCCACAAAAAAAAAAAAAAAAAAAAAAAA
>CAZZGJ010000009.1:12283-13028 GCA_964654175.1 uncultured Candidatus Saccharibacteria bacterium | reverse complement strand
CGTGGACAGCGTACAAAGACCAACAGTCGTACTGTTCGTGGTAACGTTCGTCGTACGATGGGTAGCGGTCGTCGTAAGGTAGAGAAGACCTAAAATTAATTTATATATCCTATGGGAAAGAAACGAATCGTAAAAAAGAATAGTTCAGGAGTTGATAGTGCTCTTAAAGCTCGATCACTCGCTAAAGTAGTTAAGAAGAAAATTCTCGAAGGTATTCTCTTTGTTGAATCTTCATACAACAACACACGTCTTTCACTTGCTGATAAAAGTGGAAACATTCTTGCGTGGTCTTCATCAGGTGCGCTTGGATTTAAGGGTGCTAAAAAAGGAACTCCTTTCGCGGCTTCTAAAATCGGTGAACTTATTGGTGAAAAAGCACAACAGGCTGGGATCAAGGAAGTTTCTGTTGTGGTGAAAGGTGTAGGATCAGGCCGTGAATCTGCTATCCGCGCCTTTTCTACCTTCGGTGTTGAAATCACCTCTATTATTGATAAGACGGCTGTACCGCACAATGGTCCAAAGCCTCGTAAGCCACGTCACGTATAAAACATATGAGTAGAATTACCTGTAAAACTTGCCGCCGTCTAGGAGAATCACTTTGTGGTCGTGAGAAGTGTGCGTATAAGAAGCGCCCATATGCACCTGGAAAGCTAGACAGCGAACGTAAGCACCGTTCAAACGTTTCAGAATATGGTGAGCAGCTTCGAGCAAAGCAGAAGATGCGTATCACTTACGGTCTTATGGA
>CAZZGJ010000009.1:6934-12273 GCA_964654175.1 uncultured Candidatus Saccharibacteria bacterium | reverse complement strand
GCTCATCACGAAACAGGTGAAGGGGCTGCCACACCAGCTCTTAAGCTTTTCCGTGTTCTTGAATCTCGTCTTGATAACGTAGTGTATCGTGCTGGTTTTGCACACACACGTGCGCTTGCTCGTCAGATGGTGTCTCATGGACATATTACTGTGAACGGTCGTCGTATTAACATTGCTTCACACTTGGTAAAGATTGGTGATGTGATTGCTATCCGTGAGGGTAGTAAGGGGGCAAAGGTATTCGCTGGTCTTGCTGAAAAACTTACAAGTCTTGCCCCAAGTCATGTAATGACTGTTGACCCAGCTAAACTATCAGCAACAATTACAGGCTCTCCGCGCGAAGTTGAGTCAGTGTTTGATACTCAGAAAGTATTCGAATACTACTCACGCTAAATAAAAGGGAGATAGAGGGAGTTCTCCACTACCACATACTTGCAAGTTTTGCAATTTTTTGGTAGAATAGGAAAACTTTACTCATAGGGTACATATATTAAAGTGTCAAGTGCGCATCACATTAATAACCAATTTTTAAAGACTAAACCACCTATGTCTTCACATTCTATCATTTTGCCATCAAAGCCACGTATCGTTAAAGAAGATTCTACATCTGGAGTGTACGAGATTGACGGTCTTTACCCGGGATATGGACATACATTAGGTAACTCACTTCGTCGTATCATCCTCTCTTCTATTCCTGGTGCTGCTATCACCTCACTTTCAATCGACGGTGTAAAACATGAGTTCTCAGCTATTGATGGTATCAAAGAGGATGTTATTGCAATCATTCTTAATCTTAAGAAGACTCGCTTCAAACTACATGGAGATGAGCCTCAAAAGGCAACGCTTCGTATTAAGGGCGCAAAAACAGTAGTAGCATCTGATATTACTGTTCCTAGCCAGTTGGAGATTATGAATAAGGATCAGTATATCTGTGAATCAACTGCAAAAGATGTTGACCTCGCTATTGAAATTACTGTTGAGAAGGGTCTTGGATATGTACCACGTGAAGTGCTTCAGAAGGAGAAGGCTGACATTGGAACAATCGCTCTTGATGCATCATTTACACCTATTCGTCGTGCTTCATATGAAGTAGAAAACATGCGTGTGGGTGATCGTACTGACCATAATCGTCTTCGTGTTGCTATCGAAACAGACGGCACAATTACTCCTCGTGAAGCACTTGAATCAGCTATTCACAGTATGATTACACAACTTCAGGCGGTGGTTGGTTTCCGTGCTGAGGTAGTTGAGTCACTAAATCCATCTGTTGAAACAATGTCTGCAACAGAAGAGAATGCTGACGTTACAGACGTAGCAAAAATCAAAGTAGAAGATCTAGGACTTTCTACGCGTACAGAGAATGCTCTTATCGCTTCGGCAATTCGTACAGCAGGTGGACTTAGTCGTAAGACAGAGGAAGACCTTGTTGCAACTGATGGTCTTGGAGAGAAGGGGATTATTGAAATTAAGAAGGCTCTTGCTGATCTAGGGCTTAGCCTTAAGGCATAATTGAATTTAGTAAGTAAACGTGTTATAGTAGACAACCATGAAGCATCATAAGTCATTCAGAAAATTCGGAAGAGAGAAGAACGAGCGCAAGGCCTTTGTTCGTAGTCTTATGATTAACCTTATTCGCCACGGTCGTATTGAGACGACACTTGCGCGTGCTAAGGAAATTCGCCCATTCGTAGAAAAGCTTGTAACGCTCGCTAAAGAGGATTCAGTTGCTCGCCGTCGTCTTGTGGCTGCTCGTCTTATCAACCAGGCTGATGAAACAGCAAAGTTGTTCGCAGAGTACGCACCTAAGTACAAAAATATCCCTGGTGGTTACACTCGTATCCTTAAGCTTCCTACTCGTATATCAGACGGAGCTGAAAAAGCTGTTATTGAATTTGTATAATTAAAGACGTATGAACCACACTATTGACGCAACAAATAAATCACTCGGGCGACTTGCCTCAGAGGTTGCAGCACTTCTTAACGCTAAGAACAGTATTCACTTCGTGAAGAACCGTGTAGCAGATGTTAAGGTGTTGGTTATTAACGCTTCTAAGGTAAAAGTTACAGGGAACAAGATGAAAGAAAGTGTACACAAATCTTTCTCAGGATACCCAAGTGGTCTTAAGGAGCGTCCACTCTCTCATGTGGTAGAGAACAAAGGATTTGGTGAACTTATTAAGCATGCTGTGCTTGGTATGCTTCCAAAGAACAAACTTCAGGATATTCGTATGAAGAATTTAGTAGTAGAAGAATAATCGTATATGGAAGCAACAACAAAGAATCGTTATATTGAAGCTGTAGGCCGTCGAAAGACTGCTATTGCACGTGTACGTATTACTCCTTCGGCTAAGGCGTCTTTTATCGTAAACGATAAAGATGTAAAAGAATATTTTACAACAAATGACCTCCAGTCTATTGCTCAGGAAGCAATTTCAAAATCAGAAGTAGGAGAAAAGTTTACTGTAACTGTAAAGGTTCTAGGTGGAGGTATTCACGCTCAGGCTGAAGCTATCCGTCACGGACTTTCTCGCACACTCGTTGAGCGTAACGAAGAAGTGAAGAATACACTTAAGAAGCTTGGATTCCTAAAGCGTGATTCACGTCAGGTGGAACGAAAGAAGTTCGGATTGAAGAAGGCTCGTAAAGCACCTACTTGGTCAAAGCGATAGTAACACATACAAAATCCCACTCAGTACTGAGTGGGATTTTGTATTCCTACAGAGTTATTAGGTTTTACACAAGTAGGTTCATAGTTATTTTTAGATTGTTGATGTATTCTTATAGTATATGAATTCACTTATACATGCAGACATTTTCTTTTTTATCTCAACGATTGCGCTTATAGTAGTTACTGTATTTATCGCTGTCGCACTCTTTTACATCATTAAGGTATTTAAGACGCTCTACGAAGCTTCTCAGATTGTAAAGCAAAAAGTGAACCATATCGCCGGTAGAATTGACGATGTGGAAAACTTCATCGAAGAATCTAGCGTGTTACACTGGATACAGTCCTTTACGGGGAGAAAGAAACGATCGTCTCGTACGTCATCACAGAAGGGGGACTAATTAACTACACTGAATAATATGCAAAAGAAAACACAAACTACAAACGCTAAGGTAATAGTAGGGGTTGCTGCAGGACTGGCCGCATTAACAGCGGCAGGGTATTTTGTATTAGGTCCAAACGGTAAAAATAATCGTAAGGCTATTAAGGGTTGGTCGCTTAAAATGAAAGGCGAAGTACTTGAACGTATTGAAAAGCTTAAGGAGGTAACTCCAGAAGTCTATAACTCCATTATTGATGAGGTGAGTGCGAAATATGGAAAAGTTAAAAGTATCAGCGCAGACGAGGTTACAGAGATTGCGCTTGATCTTAAGAAGCACTGGAAGGCTATTTCTCGCGACCTTAAAGCAAAAGAACAGGGTGCCAAGAAAAAGACTGCAACTGTGAAAAAGGCTGTTAAAAAAGCGGTAAAGACAACAACGGGTACAGCCAAGAAGGCTGTAAAGCAGGCGGTAAAAGAGGTTAAAGAATAACCTAAAATAAAAAACCACCTCGGAGGTGGTTTTTTATTTTAATTGGGTTGACAAGAAATATTAAAATAATGTATATAGATATGGTAACCTGAAATAATATGAACGATGAAAAAGAAATGTACAAAGATACTAATCCAGAAATGACAGATCAGGTGGTTACAGATGATGTGGAATTTGAAGATGTAAATGATGAAGGTGAGCTTGATCAAAAAGCAACTATTAAAAAGTTGCGTGAAAAGATTAAAAAGTTAGAAGAAGAAAAGAAAGAATATTTGGACTTAAGCCAGCGTACACGAGCTGACTATGCTAACTTTAAAAAAGAGGTTGAGGCTGCGCGGGTATCTGATCGTAAGTTCGCTACTAAGCGTTTTATTGAAGAGCTCTTACCTGTACTTGATGCGTATGATATGGCACAAGGAAACAAGGAAGCTTGGGAGAAAGTAGACCAGAATTGGCGTGTTGGTATTGAATATATTTTCAACCAACTAAAGAGTGTTCTTGAAAAAGAAGGGGTAGTTCAGTTTGGTAAAATTGGAGACACATTTGACCCAAATTTGCATGAAAGTATGGAATCTGTAAAGGTTACAGACGAGGTGCTTCATGATACAATTGTACGTATATTACAGAACGGCTACCGCATGCACGATACAGTTATGAGGCCTGCTCGTGTGCATGTGGGGAGACTTGATAAGTAAGATAAACATTAGGATTATTGGATTTTACTTTGAAACACTATGTCTAAAATTATTGGTATTGACCTTGGAACAACAAACTCAGCTGTCGCTATTATTGAAGCGGGACAGCCAAAGATTATAGAAAACCTAGAAGGTAATCGTACGACACCTTCGGTTGTATCTGTTAATAAAAATGGTGAACGCTCTGTTGGGCAGATTGCAAAGCGACAAGCTGTAACAAACCCAGAAAACACTATATATGGTGTAAAGCGTTTTATGGGGCATTCGTATGATGATAAGGAGGTACAGAATGATATTCCTCGTGTTGCATACAAGATTAAGAAAAGCGACAACAATGGAGTCCTTATCGGGCTAGGTGGTAAAGATTCTCGCCCAGAAGAGATTTCTGCAATGATTCTGCAAAAGATAAAAGCAGACGTTGAAGCAAAGATAGGTGAGACGATTACTGAAGCAGTGATTACTGTTCCGGCATACTTTAATGATGCGCAGCGTCAGGCAACTGTGGACGCTGGTAAGATCGCTGGGCTTGATGTAAAGCGTATTATTCCAGAACCAACTGCAGCTGCTCTCGCATACGGGTTTAATAGCACAAAGAACGAGAAGATTGCGGTATACGACTTCGGGGGAGGAACCTTTGATATTTCTATTCTTGAAGTAGGTGATGGCGTGGTTGAAGTTAAGTCAGTGGATGGAGACTCACACTTAGGTGGTCGTGATATTGACCAGAAGTTTGTGCGTTTTATTGCAGATGAGTTTAAGAAAGATCAAGGTATTGATGTAACTACAGACCCACTTGCACTTCAACGACTAGACGAAGCTGCTGAAAAAGCAAAGCACGAACTTTCTACTCAGATGGAAACAGAAATTAACCTTCCGTTTATCACTTCTGGAGTTGATGGGCCAAAACACCTCGTGGTTAAAGTAACAAGAGCTAAGCTCGAAGAGCTTACAAAAGAATTTGTTGACCGCTCAATTGAAATCACAAAGCGTGCACTTGAAAATTCTCCATTTAAAAAAGAAGAGATAAACGAAATCATTATGGTGGGAGGTCAAACTCGCATGCCAATGATTGTGGAGGCAGTTAAGGCACTTTTCGGCAAGGAACCT
>CAZZGJ010000009.1:2529-6915 GCA_964654175.1 uncultured Candidatus Saccharibacteria bacterium | reverse complement strand
GCTCTTGGTGCTGCTGTACAGGCTGGGGTGCTTCAGGGTGACGTTAAGGATGTTCTCCTTTTGGACGTGATTCCTCTTTCACTTGGTATTGAGACTATGGGAGGGGTCGCTACGAAACTCGTAGAGAAGAACACAACAATTCCAACGTCAAAATCCCAGGTTTTTTCAACTGCTGCAGACAACCAGACTTCAGTGGAAATTCATATTACACAAGGTGAACGTCCAATGGCTGCGGACAATAAATCTTTGGGACGCTTTATTCTAGATGGCATCCCTCCAGCTCCTCGTGGTATGCCACAAGTTGAAGTAACGTTTGATGTAGATGCAAACGGTATTCTCCAGGTAAAAGCAAAAGATAAGACATCGGGCAAGGAACAATCTATCCGTATCGAAGCTTCCTCAGGGCTTTCTGACGAAGACATCAAGCGTATGACACAAGATGCGGAAGCTCATGCAGATGAAGACAAGCGAAAGAAAGAACTTGCGGAAGAAAGAAATGTCGCAGACTCTCTTTCGCACACAGCAGAGAAGTCTCTTAAGGATGCAGACGGTAAAATAACCGACGAACTTAAAGCAGAAGTTACCTCAAAAATCGAAGCCCTTAAAACTGCGCGTGCAGGAGAGGATATAGAAGCAATAAAAAAAGCTTCTGAAGAGTTGTCAGCTTCAATGATGAAAATAGGAGAGGCTATGAAGACTGCGCAAGACAATGCAGCTCCAGCTGAACCACAACCAGAAGCGACTTCTGAAGAAAAGAAAGAAGACGGACAGGCATAAGGACTGTGCCGGAGTACACTTACTATCACTAATCCATGGCAAAAAATTATTACGACGTACTTGGAGTCGAAAAGAGTGCAGCAAAGGACGATATAAAGAAGGCCTTTTATAAACTTGCCGCAAAATACCATCCTGATAAAAAAGGAGGAGACGAAGCAAAGTTTAAAGAAGTGAACGAAGCTTACCAGGTACTCTCTGATGAAAAGAAGCGTAAAGAGTACGACACCTACGGGCAGACATTTAACGGTCAGGGTCCGCAGGGTGGAGCAGGTTTCGGAGGCTTTGGAGGATTTGATGCTGCTGATTTCGCTGGAATGCAGTTTGACTTCGGGGATCTCGGAGATATTTTCGGAGATGTCTTTGGTGGTGGAAGTAAGGTAAAACGCGGAAGGGATATCTCGCTTGAAATTGATGTCACCTTCAAGGAGTCAATATTTGGAACTGAACGTAATGTGCTCATCAACAAAGTAGGTACATGTACAACATGTCAGGGGTCAGGAGCTAAAAAAGGAGTGGGCACTGTTACGTGTTCTTCATGTAATGGACGTGGAAAAGTGCATGATGTAAAGAAAACATTTATGGGTAATTTCCAGACAGTTCGTACATGTGAGGTATGTCACGGGCGTGGTCAGGTGCCTAAAGAAAAATGTGAAGACTGCCGTGGTGCAGGGGTTAAGCCACTACGTGAAGAAATTCACATTGAAGTTCCTGCTGGTATTTCAAACGGTGAAATGATGCGTATGTCCCAAATGGGTGAAGCTGTTCCATTTGGTACAACTGGGGACCTCTACATTAAAATAAATGTACAAGCTGATAAACTCTGGAAAAGAGAAGCAAACGATCTTGTCATCAAACATTCGATTAAACTCACTGACGCATTGCTTGGGGTGAAGCAAACGATTAGCGGACTTGACGGAGATATAGTTTTAGATATTCCCGCAGGTGTTTCCGCTGGCGAGACTCTGCGAGTTCGAGCTCGTGGAGTGCCTCATGTCCATGATAAAAGTAAACGTGGAGATGTTCTTGTAAAACTAGACATTGCAATGCCTAAAAAACTTTCAAAAGCAGCAATGAAGCTTGTTGAAGGTCTGCAGGAAGAAGGGCTATAACATATGTAAAAGTAAAAACGACCCTCGAGGTCGTTTTTACTTTTACAACAGGTCTTTTTGCTATACACTAGTAGTCATATTAGCCGCCTAATATGACTCCTCTCATTATATGATTCTCGCAGCTGCAGTTATTACATACGTGCTTATTATGATTCCGATCGGTTTGTATGCGAGTCGTAAAGTAAAGAGTACGGGGGACTACGTATTGGCTGGGCGGTCGCTTCCATTTTATATGGCGCTTGCGACTGTGTTTGCTACCTGGTTTGGTTCGGAATCTATTTTGGGCGCATCAACTAAATTTGCTGAAGGTGGTTTTGGTAATGTTATCGAAGATCCGTTTGGCGCAGCGCTTTGTCTTATCATTGCCGGTCTATTCTTTAATCGAAAACTGTATAACTTAAGTTTTCTTACAATTGGAGACTACTTTAAGAATAGATATAACACTATTATTGCTGTATTTTTATCAGCAGCTATTATTGTGAGTTACTTTGGTTGGGTTGCGGCGCAATTCCTTGCGCTTGGACTTGTGCTTTCAACTGTAATTCCTACACTTTCGCTTCAGTGGGCTATATTATTTGCTGCGGCACTTGTAACCTTTTACACCTTTTTTGGTGGAATGTATTCGGTTGCTACGCTCGACACAATACAAGTTGTTGTCATCATTACAGGACTCATTACTATTTTTGGGTACGCACTTGCTAAAGTCGGTGGTCTAGACTCATTTATCACCCAGACCCCACCTGAGTTCTGGAGGGTCATACCAGAATCTAGTCAGTCGCTTACTGAGTGGATTATATTTGTTACGGCACTTATGACTATTGGACTCGGCTCCATTCCTCAGCAGGACGTCTATCAGCGTGCCATGTCAGCGAAGTCAGCAACTGTGTCTGTGTGGGCTTCTATAATTGGAGGACTTCTTTACTTCTCAATAGTGCTTATCCCGCTTTTTATTGCTGGTATTGCTCGAATTCTTTATCCAGACGTGCTCGCCAACGATCCTCAAAATCTTGTGCTTACTTTAGTAAACGACCACACACCACTTTTCGTCCAGGTATTATTCTTTGGGGCTCTTGTGTCTGCGATTATTTCAACCGCCTCAGGTGCCTTACTTGCACCGGGAACACTACTTGCAGAAAATGTGATTAAACCTTTCTTTAGTGAAATATCAGACAAGTTTCGTTTACATATTATTCGTATTGCGGTAATGCTTATTGCTGTTGGAGGTGTGATTCTTGCGCTTAAAGATGATGCTCGTATCTATGAGCTTGTGGCTGGTGCGTACTCAGTAACATTGGTAGCAGGATTTATTCCGCTTGCTGTTGGGCTCTACAGTAAAAAAGCAAACTCATTTGGGGCGCTTGTCTCTATTGTTGCCGGTATGAGTATGTGGCAGTACTGGGAGCATTTTGTAGTATCAGACATTCCAGCTACATTCGTTGGTTTCTGTGCGTCAGCAGCTGGAATGGTTATCGGAACAATTATCGGGAGGTTTATTCAAAGGGAAGAAAAGCTGATGGTCTAAATGCTATACTGTAGTTATGTCAGAAATATCTTCAGAAAAGAACTCAAACAAAAAAATATTAGTCTCCGGTGTGCAAGCAACTGGAAAGCTTCACTTTGGTAACTATTTTGGGGCCATGAGACAAAATATCGATATAGGTAACGACGAAGACTTCGAGAGTTACGTCTTTATTGCGGATTACCACGCACTTACTACGGTGAAGGACAGTAAGACTCTCAGAGAGACTGTTCACGAAATTGCGGCCGCGTATATTGCGTGTGGTCTTGATGTTTCAAAAGTTGCCTTGTTTAAGCAGTCTGACGTCCCGGAGCATACCGAACTTGGTTGGGTTCTAAACAACGTTGTTACTGTTCCGTATCTTATGCGTGCGCATGCCTTTAAGGATCACGAAGCTAAAGACAAAGAGGTGAATGTTGGGTTGTTTGATTACCCAGTATTAATGGCTGCAGATATTTTAATCTACGGAGCCGATGTTGTTCCTGTTGGAGCAGACCAGAAACAGCATATTGAGTATGCTCGTGATATTGCTGGATTTTATAATCGCGCATGGAACGTTGATCAGTTTAAATTGCCAAAGGAACTTATTTTAGAAGAGGTGGGAACTGTCCCTGGGGTGGACGGACAGAAGATGAGTAAAAGCAAAGGAAATGTAATTCCGCTTTTTGGAAGTGACGAGGAAGTTAAAAAAGCTGTTATGGGCATTGTAACCGACAGCGCTAAACCAGAAGATAAAAAGAACCCATACGAAAATAATATCTACGCCATTCATAAATTATTTTTATCTGAAGCGGATGCTGCAGAGCTTCGTGTGAAATTCGAGAATGGTGGATATGGCTACAAACAAGCAAAAGAAGATTTACTACATACAATCACGTTGTGGCGAGCAGGCAAAAAGGAAGTGTATGACAACCTTATAGAAAATCCAGAAAAAATAGTTGCTATTTTAAGTGGTTTATCACTTTCTTTTTGCAAGCGGTT
>CAZZGJ010000009.1:398-2519 GCA_964654175.1 uncultured Candidatus Saccharibacteria bacterium | reverse complement strand
AGGGTGGTAAGCGCGCACGTGCAAAAGCGCGTATGTGTATGGATCAGGTGCGTGCCCAGATTGGGTTTTAACTCCGTATGTCAGAAGAAACTATTTTTCATAAAATTGTACGTGGAGAAATTCCATGTCATAAAGTCTGGGAAGATGAAAAGCACTTAGCGTTTCTTTCTATTTTTCCAAACACAGAAGGGGTTACTGTTGTGGTACCAAAAGAGTATCAGCCTAGTTATTTTGCTGACGTTGACGACAGGATTTTGTCTGAGCTTATTATCGCCGCAAAAACAGTTGCCAAACTTCTAGATTCTAGATTGGAAAATGTTGGGCGTACTGCACTTGTGTTTGAGGGTTTTGGCGTTAACTACCTGCATGCCAAATTATATCCAATGCATGGTACTGGGGATATGGAGAAGTGGCAACCAATCGAAACAGGTGGCCTACGAGACCTATTCTTTAAAGAATATCCGGGGTATGTTTCATCTCACGAAGGTAAAGAGGCGGATACAGAAACACTCGCAGCGCTTGCTAAAAAACTACGAGGGGAAACTGTCATATAGCAGACCTTATAGCGTTTCTTTAAAAAAAGACATATTTTTGATATAGTAAAGAGATATGCGAATCTATATTAAAAATCTATCCGAATATGTAGACCAAGAGGTAAGTGTTTCTGCCTGGATTGATGTACGTCGTGACCAAGGGAAAATGGTCTTTTTTGACCTTCGTGATGTAACGGGGAAGGTCCAAGCGGTTGTATTACCAAACCACGTTGATGCGCTTAATGTAGCGCAGCGGGTTCGTCCTGAATGGGTTGTTACTGTTACAGCAAAAGTCAATAAACGCCCGGAAAGAAACATCAAAGCCGATGTATTAAACGGAGATATCGAACTTGAGGTGCTTTCTATTACTGTGCTTAACGAGGCTTCTACTCCTGCGTTTGATATTTCAACTGATGGTTATGAAGTGGGTGAGGAGGTTCGTCTCACTAAAAAATATCTTGATCACCGTCGTGCGCGTATGCAGCGCAACATCAGACTTCGTCACAAGGTGATGAAGTTTGTGCGAGATGAACTGGATCAAGAAGGGTTCATCGAAATTGAAACACCGCTTCTTACTAATCCAACCCCCGAAGGTGCGCGTTCGTATCTGGTACCTTCTCGAGTGTGGCAAGGTAACTTTTATGCACTACCACAATCTCCTCAGCAGTATAAGCAGTTACTTATGGTGGGAGGGTTTGAAAAATATTTCCAGTTTGCAAAGTGTATGCGCGATGAAGATACTCGTGGAGACAGACAGCCTGAGTTTACTCAAATGGACTTGGAGATGAGTTTTGTTACACGCGAAGAAGTGATGAGGCTTAATGAGGATCTTCTTATTAAACTTGTGCGTACTCATTTTCCAGAGAAGCGTATTCAGTCAGTTCCATTTCCGGTCCTTACCTATCAGGAAGCGATGGAGACCTACGGTAACGATAGACCAGATTTACGAGAGGATAAAAATGATCCAAATCTTCTTGCATTTTGTTGGGTGATTGATTTTCCATTTTTCAAAAAGACAGCGGAGTCTGATGACCCTGAAGCCGAAGGTGAGTGGACATTTACACACAATCCTTTCTCAAGGCCAAAAGATGAACACATAGAGTGGTTGATGAAGAAAGAACATATTGGTGATATTTTAACTACACAATACGACGTGTGTCTTAACGGATACGAAGTAGGTGGTGGTTCAATTCGTAATCATAATCCATCTGCACTTAAAACTGTACTTGAAATCATGGGATACGATGAAGCGCGAATCCAATCTAACTTTGGGCATATGCTTGAAGCACTTGGGTCAGGTACTCCGCCGCATGGAGGTATTGCGTGGGGATTTGATCGCCTTATGATGATTCTCTTAAATGAACCAAACATTCGTGAAGTGATGGCGTTTCCAAAGACAGGGGAAGGGAAGGACCTTCTTATGCAGGCCCCATCTAAGGCTCCAGAAAAAACATTAAAAGAACTTGGGATTACACTTAAATAGAAAAAGCCGCCTCGAGGGGCGGCTTTTTGTTCGCGCATGGGCGCGAGTCAGGTTTTTGCAGGGTAGGGCACCCATGCTGCAACCCCCAGGAGGATGACCACTGCG
>CAZZGJ010000009.1:0-388 GCA_964654175.1 uncultured Candidatus Saccharibacteria bacterium | reverse complement strand
AGACGGCAGAGTCTGATGACCCTGAAGCGGAAGGTGAGTGGACGTTCACACATAATCCTTTCTCAAAACCAAAAGACGAGCATATGGAATGGTTGATGAAGAAAGAACACATCGGGGATATTTTAACTACTCAGTATGATGTGTGTCTTAATGGGTATGAAGTTGGTGGTGGTTCAATTCGTAATCATAATCCATAGGCTCTTAAAACAGTGCTTGAAATTATGGGTTACGATGAAGCACGAATCGAATCAAACTTTGGACACATGCTAGAAGCGCTTGGGTCGGGTACTCCGCCGCATGGAGGCATTGCATGGGGATTTGACCGTCTCATGATGCTTCTCTTAAATGAACCAAATATTCGCGAAGTGATGGCATTTCCAAAAACAGG
>CAZZGJ010000008.1:17914-18661 GCA_964654175.1 uncultured Candidatus Saccharibacteria bacterium | reverse complement strand
AATGCATTGTATCCAATGTACTTAGTCTTTGCTTGTGCACTTATTAGCGTACTAAGCTTGAGAAAATAGTGAGCATCAGACCTGATTTGCCGATGCTATACTTTCAACATGAAAACTAAAATAACTTTGGTACTTGCGGCACTGGTGCTTGTCGGTGGATCTATTAGCTACTATTTGTATACATCTAGAACTTCTGAAGGAATTTCTGAAGAACCTACTCTTGTTACTGTTACAGAATTTCCTACTATTCGAAATCAAGATGTGGTGTATCCAGAAGCGGAAGGACCAAATGGACTTATCGCAGAGCCAAACGTACAGACAACTGATGGCAAGTGGATTCAGCTAAAGCTACTTAAGAGACTGCCTCAGGTGGGATTCTATCAGTACGGGTCTGGGCTGTATGTGTATGATAGGTATTTATATACATTTACCCATATTCCAAACGGGGATGCTGCTTCGTTTGAAAATGTTCAAAGTTCTTATGACCATGATGCATACTCAAAAGATAAGAATAATGTGTATTGTAATGGCCGTGTTGTAGATGGTGCTGACTCTGCGACGTTTATAATGATTCCTGATTGGCATGAATCGAAAGCTGGGTTTACTAGCATAGCTGATTTTGATACTTGGAAATACAGGATAGATGACAGTAGTTCCTATCACTACCAAGATAAAAACTGGCTATATGGTGGGAATACGTGCGAAACCATCGTTCGACTTAAGCGGTAGTTAGATGCTTTGAGGTAT
>CAZZGJ010000008.1:8784-17904 GCA_964654175.1 uncultured Candidatus Saccharibacteria bacterium | reverse complement strand
GAACGGTTATAGTTAGTATAATGTAACGAGGCATGGTGAGAATTTCATTTCAAGAAAAAATACTAGAAGTTGTAAAAAAGATTCCAAAAGGGAAAGTGCTTTCATATGGTCAGGTGGCGCTTCGGGCTGGGAATGGTAAAGCTTCGCGTGTGGTTGGAAACGTGATGGCCAAGAATAACGATAAAAGTGTCCCGTGTCATCGTGTCGTGAGAGCAGACGGAAGTCTTGGTGCATACAATGGGCTACAGGGAAAGAGTAAAAGAGCTCTCCTTGAAAAAGAAGGTGTTGCTTTTACCAAGGCTGGAAAAGTCGTTTTAAAGTAAAGGATGTTAGCTCTTATAGAGCTAGAGGGATATACTTGGTGTATATGAGAAACGCAACACTTTTATTCTTGGTAAAGAAAGTTGATGGAGAGATTTCTGAAGTTTGTCTGGCGATGAAAAAGCGTGGTTTTGGAATTGGTAGATGGAATGGTGTCGGAGGAAAGGTTGGAGAGGGTGAATTTATAGAGGAAGCGACTAAGCGTGAAGCAAAAGAAGAAATAGGTATTGATGTAGTCAGCATGGAAAAGACGGGGGAGATTGCATTTTCTTTTACACATCAACCAGACTGGAGTCAGATGGTACATGTGTACGTAAGTGAAGAATGGCAGGGCGAGCCGGTAGAGAGTGAAGAGATGAATCCAAAATGGTATAGCGTACACGAAATTCCTTATGACAGTATGTGGCCGGATGATATTTTTTGGTTATCAGATATGATGGCGGGTAAAAAAATAAAAGCATCGTTTATGTTTGGTCCTGACGATGTTATTTTGCAGAAGGAGGTTCACCTGCTTGAGAAACTCTCTTAGTGGGCAAGTGTGAGCGCTTGTACTTTTTTCGCACCAGCTACAAGAAGTACTTTTCGTGCTTCTTGTAGCGTAGCGCCAGTAGTGGTTACATCGTCTACGAGAATAATTGTTTTTGTTTCAAGTGAAAGGTCTGTACATAGAACTTTGAAGGCGCCCTTTTGATTTTGTAAGCGTTCGCCCCTATCTCTAGTTTTTACCTGATTCTTTTTCTTTGTAACTCGAACGAGAATATCTGTACATGTGGGTGTTCCCGTTACTTTTGTAATTGTCGCTGCTATGTGCGCTGCTTGGTTGTATCCACGCATCCAACGTTTGAAGCGGCTCATTGGAATCGGTACGAGGATGGTCTCCTCCGTAAGATGGTCTTTAGGAAGTGTCTGAAGAAGTTTTTCAACTAGAGGTGGTATGAGGTCTGGGCGGTGATAGTACTTAATCGCATGAATAATTTTCCTTACTCTGTCATCTTTGAAGCTAAATACTGCCTGGATGTAGGTATGTGGAGTGTCTACGCTTCGTGTGAGAGAAGAGACGCATTTTTTACACAGAGACCCTTCACTTTTTCTGCAAATAAAACAGGTCTGAGGAAAACAAGTCGCTAGAAAGAATGTATAGAGTCTAGATATCATCCACATGGAGTGTATATGTTGAAAAGTATACCAACTACTCAGTGTATACTTACTATACACATGTCTTTCTTTTCTAAAAAGCACGAAGTTACTCAGTCACTTGGTCTAGATATAGGCTCTTCGTCTGTGAAGGTTGTGCAGTTACGTCGCGATAAAGAAAAAATCGTACTTGAAACCTATGGTGAGATAGCACTTGGTCCATATGCTGGGCTTGAAGTTGGGCAAGCTGTTCATCTTGGTGAAGAGAAATTGTTTGAGGTGGTACAGGATGTACTTAAAGAAGCAAAAGTTACAGCTAAAGAAGTTACTATTGCGATTGACCCTTCATCGACATATGTCTCTTTGGTTAAAGTGCCAAAAGTAGAAGACAAGGAATTGCGTACAATGATGCCGCTTGAGGCACGTAAATATATTCCGATACCACTAACTGAAGTGCAAATGGACTGGTGGCACATCCCTTCAATGATTAATATAGGTGCAGATGAGCGAATGAGTAATATTATTCTCGCGGCGGTGAAAAATGAGACACTCACCACGTATGGACATATTGCAAGTAAGCTTGGTCTTGTGAACGTAGACTACGAAATCCAGGGCTTTAGTCTGCTTCGTGCGCTTTCCTCTGCGACATCAAACATGCTTTTGTTTGTGGATATTGGAGCTCAGTACACGACGGTTTCACTTGTGCATGCGCAAACCGTCCTTGATATGCATGTGATTAGTCGCGGCTCCCAGGATAGTACAAACCAGCTTTCAAAGGCGCTTTCCATTCCAGTTAAAACGGCTGAAGAAACAAAACGGACATTTGGGTATAACGGGGATACGTCTAATCCATACGTAAAGGACGTGATGCAACTTTCCAGTTATCCACTGTTTGGTGAGGTCGCGCGTCTATCACTAATGTTCGAAAGAAAGTATAATCAGAATATCGAAGGAATAATTTTGACAGGGGGAGGAGCAAGAGTTCCGGGTCTTATGGATGCATATAAAGAAGTTGTCCATAATGCTTCGCGTATTGCAACTCCTTTTGAGCAAATAGAAGTGCCACCGTTCTTGCATGACATGATTGAACGTATCGGCCCGTCGTATTCCATTGCGATCGGCTGCGCACTTAAAAAACTTCTACCGTAGATTTCATGCCATTTTCATTTAAACCAACTACAACAGAAGAAGTTACTCCACCTATGGCGGCACCTGAAGCTACGCCAACACTTTCTTCTCCGACTTCAAGTGCGTACGTTGCTCGCCCTACTGAATCAGGAAGGGGTATTTTAGACACTGTGGCGCTTGGTATATTTCTTCTCATGATTGGAGTAGCTGCAGTTCTCTTTGGTTATAAATATTACTTGCAGTCAGTCGTTGCGGGGCAAAAAGCAACTATTGATGGATACGAATCTCGACTAAGTGGAATTCCTCTTGAAGAAATACATGCACTTTCTAATAGACTTAAGGTTATTAACCAGTTGGTGAAAGACCACCCATCCGTGAATGCTGCATTTAAAGTCCTTGAGAGTGGTGTAGAAAATGCGGTAACGTTTACAAACTTTAATTTGTCTTACGATAACGGTTCTAAGACATACAGTCTTTCTTTGGCTGCGAACGCGCCTGACTATCGTTCAGTTGTACAACAAATGGATACGCTTAAGCGTAAGCCATATGTTAACTACTTTCCAAATGTGAAGATAGAAGAACTTCGCCCTGACTCATCTGGAAAGGTTGTATTTAATATGAAGATGGGCGCTAATATTAAAGGAGTTCTTCCGGAAGGGATTTTGCTAGACACTGATTCATCACAGTCTGCTGTTGCGACAAGTACTGTCGTTACTGAGAATGCTCCAGTAGCTACAAGTACAACTCCTGTACAAACGGGTACGTCCACGACTTCTACTGGCACCACAAGTGCTTCTAAGCCGTCATCCATTTAACGTATGTCAAACAACCTTCGTAACACACTTCTTATCGTAGCTGCAATAGCGCTCTACTATGTTATTATCCAGCCGCTCTATACTGGTGCTGGTAGTGTGTGGCAGCCAGAGCAAAGCGTAAAGTCTCTTCGAGAGCTGTCTGATCAATATACGCAGGCTGTTGCTCAGGCTGAAGGATTGTACAGTCAGGCTGAGGGATTTAGGAGAGATTATGGTGCCATCACTCCTGATACGAAACAAAAGCTAGAGAGTATGGTACCAGCAACTGTTGATCCGGTACGTCTAGTAAGCGAGGTAAACAGTATCGCTAACTATTCAGGAGTTATTCTTGATGACATTAACTATACACAGGACTCAGGTAACGCAAACGCAGGAAAAGGGGCGTACCTTATTACTTTTTCTGCCGAAACAACATATGCAAAGTTTAAAGAACTTATGCGTAATTACGAAACCAGTCTAAGACTTTATAACGTTGAGTCAGTTGTGTTTAGTGCGCCAAGAGATAGAGATGACACAACTACAACGTTCCAAGTTAGACTAAGTACCTATTATATTAAATAAGTATGAACAACCTTTCCTCATTTTTTGCACAGAAGAAAACAATAATAATAGAAGCAGCGGTACTTACTGCGGTTGTAATCGGGATGTTGTATGCCTACTCAATCTTTACGTCAGAAGATGCGACAGTTACTCAGCCTGCGATTAACCAACAACTACTTGGACAGAATTTTATTCTTTTCTTAAAGGCTGTAAATCAGGATAAAGTTTCACTTAGAGAGACAGCGTTTCTTAACACGACATTCGTTGCTCAATTACAAGATTTTTCTGAAACTATTTCTCCGACGGCATCTCGTGGTCGTCTAGATCCATTTACACCGTATGCTTCTTCTCGACCTATTCGTTAGCCAAAATAGACTAACTGAACTCGAAGCTAAAGATATCGAGGCGGACCTTGTCGGACACGATGGGGTTCTTGTGGACGACCTACTGGCAGCAAAAAAAATTACAGGCGAAGAAGTTACAGATTTGCGCTCAATTCTATACGGGCTTCCCGTATATAAAGAGGCGATTTCAGATGATAAAGAACTAGCACGTTACTTAAGTATTTTGCAGTCCAAACAGCTTCTTGCTGTACCGTTGGAAATGAAAGACGGAGTGCTTTCTGTGGGTGTGGTAGACCCTGAACATGCAAATGTGCTCGATAGCCTTCAGTTTTTATTCGGGGCTGACCACCAAGCGTATAAGGTGTATCTTATTACGTACGATAACTACCGAAAGCATTTTGGACTAGCAGCGACCGAGAAGGATTCTGTAAGCCTTACTCGTCAAATTGACGATACAAAAATCGACTACGTTACTAAAGGGGGAGATGAAACCGACTCTACAATGCGTGAAGGGGACATCGACCTAAGTGATGTTGTGGGTGGGCTTGATAACGATCTTGCAAAACTACCTGTTCCAGAAATTTTTAGTAATATTTTGCGTTACGCTATCGATAATGGCGCTTCGGACATTCACATTGAACACGTGGGTAACGCTGTGCGTGCACGCTGCCGTATGGATGGACAACTTACAACGGTAACGACTCTCCCTACCAAGCTTCATCCAATGATCGTTGCGCGCATTAAGATTCTTTGTGCAATGAAGCTTGATGAAAAACGTAAGCCTCAAGACGGGCGCTTCAGTACTAAGTTTGGTGATCACACTGTCGACTACCGTGTTTCAACTTTTCCTGGTTACTACGGTGAAAAAGTGGTAATTCGTATTTTGGATAGTTATAAAGGCGTGCGCCCAATAGATACGCTTGGTTTTTCTGAACTAATGATGAAAGAAATTAGGGCGGCACTTGCTCGTCCGTACGGAATGATCCTTATTTGTGGACCTACAGGATCTGGTAAAACAACGACGCTTTATGCGATGTTAAATGAAATAGACCGCGAACACCGAAATGTGGTGTCTTTGGAGGATCCTATTGAATACAACGTGGCGAGTATGAATCAGTCTCAAGTCTTTCCTGAAATCGGTTATACCTTTGCGTCAGGTCTTCGTTCTATTTTGCGTCAGGACCCAGACGTAATCATGGTGGGAGAAATTCGTGACGCAGAAACTGCTCAGCTTGCGATTCAAGCCGCGCTCACCGGGCACTTAGTGTTTTCAACTATTCACACCAATACCGCAATTGGTGTGGTTACACGTCTTCTTGATATGGGAATTGAACCATACTTGATAGCTCCTACACTTATTGCAACCATCGGTCAGCGTCTTTCTCGTAAGATTGCAGACGGGTGTGCTGTTCCAATGGAGATGAATACCGGTCTTACTGCGGTGGTGAAGGAGTCTTTCAACGACTTACCTGTCACCTTTAAAGCAAAGTTGCCGCTTGATAAACCACTTCATGAGGCAAAACCAAACGAAGGTTCAGTAACAGGGCTTAAAGGGCGAGTGCCAGTGTTTGAGGTGCTTACCTTTACCGATGAAATTCAAGATGCAGTACTTCATAGTAAGGGTGAGGAAGAAATCTGGAAACTAGCTCGTGCAAACGGAATGGTTACCATGAAAGAAGATGCTGTACTTAAATGTTTAGAAGGGCTTATTCCGTTTACTGAGATTAACGAACTGTAGTAGACCACCTCTAAAAGACCGTCTGTGAGTTGTACAATTGTATAGATATGTATCCCTGGTATACTTTTATCATGAATGAGATATATACAGCTTAGTATCTCGTATCTAAAACATATCCTATGAACTACGAAACAGAACTTGATGACCTTATTATGACGCTTGTAAAAGAAGCAGGGTCTGATATTCACTTCGTTGTGGGTACGTTTCCTACTGTGCGTGTGAACCGTGAGCTTATACCACTCACAAGAAAAAAAGAATTAACCCCAGAAGACACTGTCGGGCTTTTGCGGGCGATGATTGGTGAAAAAGCATTCACTGGTTTTGTTATAAAACAAGAAGTAGACTTTTCTTACGAACATAAGAAAGAATATCGCTTACGTGGTAACGCGTGTTTTCAAAGAGGGGTTATTTCTATTACCCTTCGTCTTGTTCCAAAAGTAAAATCATTTCGTGATCTAGGTTTACCTGATCAGCTTCTTGAAATCTCAAGAGCACAACAAGGATTCTTTTTGGTGGTAGGTCCTGTGGGGCAAGGTAAATCAACTACACTTGCATCTATGCTTGGGGTAATCAACACCGAATCAAAACGTCATATTGTTACCATTGAAGACCCTATAGAATTTCGTCTTGATCCAGACAAATCTCTCATTGAACAGCGTGAAATAGGTGTTGACTCAAGCTCTTTTGAAGTGGCGCTTGCGCACGTATTTCGTCAGGATGCGGACGTAATCATGATTGGAGAAATGCGTGACAAAGAAACAATTGCAACTGCAGTAACTGCGGCTGAAACAGGGCATCTTGTGCTCTCTACACTTCACACTAACAGCGCTTCCCAAACGGTTGATCGTATTGTGGACTCGTTTCCCGCTGAACAACAAAACCAAATTCGTTTACAGCTAGCATCTTCGTTGCTTGGAGTGCTTTCCCAAAGACTTGTGCCTCGTGTATCTGGAGGACTTATTCCAGTATTTGAGCTTCTTATCAATACTTCAGCGGTTGCGAATCTTATTAGAGAAAAGAGAACCCACGAAATCGATGTACTCATCGAGACTGGTTCACAAGAAGGGATGATTGACCTGGACCGTTATTTAGCTGATCTTGTGCGTAAGGGTGAAATTACTAAAGAAGATGCCCTTCTTCACTCACGCCGTCCGTCACTCTTTGGACGTCTTGTATAACACATATGCTTTTTCATTACATTGCAACTGGAGACAACGGGGTACGATCAGAAGCTGATATTGAGGGTGCGTCTCTGGATGCAGCGCTTTCAGTGCTTCAACATAAAGGCCTAACAGTAATTGATATTCAAGAAAAAGGGGAACCTTCTTTTTTGGACAACCTCGCACATTTTCATCTCTTTAAACCAAAAATAAAGACGAAAGATATTGTAATCTTTTCACGACAGATTGCGACCTTGTTCGAAGCCGGCGTGTCGGCTCTTAAAGGTTTTCGTTTTTTGGCAGAGGAAAATAGTAATCAAGCACTTAAGCTTGAGCTTATTGGTGTGGCTGACGATATTGAAGCTGGTATCTCACTTTCAGACGCGCTTGCTAAACGTCCAGCGCTTTTTTCTTTATTTTATGTAAACATGGTTCGTTCTGGTGAGGAAAGCGGAAAACTAAACGAAGCATTCTTATATCTCGCAGATTATCTTGATCGTGATTATGAGATGCGGCAGAAAATTCAAAAAGCGCTTACGTACCCATCTTTCGTAATCGCGACATTTATCGGTATTATGCTCGCGATGTTTACGTTTGTTATTCCAAAAATGGCTGCGATGTTTGCAGACCAGGAGGCAGAACTTCCGGCGATCACTAAGATTATTCTTGGAATCTCGAACTTCTTTGTAAACTCATGGCTGTATTTGATTCCTGTAGCGGTGATCGGTGGATGGCTTATTTATCGATATGCCCAAACCGAAGAGGGTACGTATAAGTTTGACGAACTTAAAACAAAACTGCCGGTATTTAAATATTTATTCCAAAAAATATTCTTGGCACGACTGGCGGATAACATGAATACAATGCTTACAAGTGGTGTCCCAATTGTGCGCTCGATTGATATTACTGCAGATATTGTAGATAACATGGTATATCGCGATCTCTTGCGTCGAGTTTCTGGGAAAGTTCAAACAGGAACTTCTTTCTCAAAAGCTTTATATGCGGAGCCGCTCGTGCCGAATATTCTCGTGCAGATGGTGCGTATCGGAGAAGAAACAGGTGAACTTGGATATATTCTAAAAAATCTTGCAACGTTTTATAAACGAGAAGTAGATACCGCTATCGATAGTGTTATTGGTCTTATTGAGCCTGCAATGATCGTTGGTCTTGGTCTTGGTGTGGGGGTTCTGGTCTCTGCGGTTCTTCTCCCAATGTACAGTTTGTCATCAGCCATTGCCTAAAACCAAACAAATAAAGGGTTTTACTATCCACATGTTTTGTTGGTGCATTCCCCAAGGAGACGTATACTTAAAGAATCTAGTAAAGATAGAATATATTTATGAAACACAAACTTAGTTTTAGAGGGTTTACGCTTATTGAGCTTTTGGTGGTGATTGCTATTATTGGTCTTCTTTCAACTGTGATTGCTGCTCCTATTACAGAAGCAAGAAAGAAAGGGCGAGACGCTAAGAAGATTGCTGACATTCGTTCAATTTCTACAGCGCTTCAGATTTACGCTGATGACAACGCAGGTACATATCCGGATAACCTAGCTGACCTGGTTCCTCGATACCTAGCCACATTGCCTTCTAACGCCGCAAGTACAGCAGTTGCGCGTGATAAGTACATGTATGCATACTATGAAGATACTGCGGGCCGCCGTATAGGGTATCACCTTGGGGTAAAGCTTGAGTCTGCGAACCAAGCTCTAAACGACGATCGTGACTGTGGTGGTATTACAGGAACAGGTTCTTGTCCAGATGCGAGCGCTGGTGTTACTGCTGTACAACAGGATAACTTCACAGGAACAGCAGGGACTGCATTTGCTTCAGAAGCCCCAGCGGGAGCTCCGACACTTGGTGAAGACTTTGGAGGGGGAACTGATACCGGTACTTCAACTTGTACGTCCGCACTCACAAACTGTGTGTACGATCTCACTA
>CAZZGJ010000008.1:0-8774 GCA_964654175.1 uncultured Candidatus Saccharibacteria bacterium | reverse complement strand
TGTATTTCTATCTTTCTTTTACGGAGCTGCTATAGGCAGCTTCGTAAACGTTGTGGCTACCAGGCTACGCGTTGCCCCGATCCTTAACTCTCGAAGTAAGTGTCTTACTTGTGGTACAACTCTTGGTGTTCGTGATCTTGTGCCAGTATTTTCCTACTTGTTTCTTTTTGGAAAATGTCGCACATGTAAAACTCCGTACGGTGTAAGTAACCTAATCGTTGAACTTATTTTCGGTGGTATCTTTGTCCTTCTGTACGTACTGTTTCTTTCCGGGCAGCTTACACTCCTTGCTTCAGGGATGTGGCTGGCGTACTATACGCTCCTTGCTGTTGTCCTTGGCGTTATTACTCTTTACGATATAAAGCACAGTTACTTGCCGATAGGGTTCTTGTTTGCTTTTCTTGTTCTCTCATTTGGGATGTTGATAAGAAATGTCATATTGGGTGCTTCCTATAGCGTATTGCTCGGCCCTATACTTGTTGCTCTGCCGTTTTTGTTGCTATGGCTTGTATCCCGCGGAAAATGGCTAGGTGGTGGGGATGTTCTTATGTTTCTTGGGGTTGGTGCGTTTTTTGGAGCAGCTCAAGGATTAGCGGTATTTTTTGTCTCGGTGTGGGTTGGTCTTATAATGTCGATACTATGGGCTTCTCTTGTGAAGAAAAAGCTTGTTACTAGAGGCCCAATTCCTTTCGTTCCGTTTATCGTCCTAGCTTTTACCATTGTTCTATTCACAGATATAGATATTTTCTCTATCGTTAGTCTCTTTGCTTGGTGATATCATAGAGATATGATACGTTCACACTTGCGAGGGTTTACTCTGATTGAACTCATGATTTGTTTAGTGATTATCATGATGCTAAGCGGTGTCATGCTTGCTAACTACCCAGACTCTGTTATTAAACTCAACTTAGCAAATAATTCACATAGTACAGCCCTTCTTTTACGCGAGGCTCAGGTACGCGGGAGTGCAGTTGATACTGCAGGTGGAGCATACGGTGGTTACGGAGTGTATTTTGATATTGCTAATCGAGGGTACGTTACTCTTTTTGGTGATCTGATAAGTGTTGACGGTCCTTATGGTGTAAAAATAGGAGACGGGGTTTATCAAGGCGAAGAAGCTGGTCCATTAAATGAAACAAAAAGCTTGCTTACGTTTCAAGACGGATACACCTTTTCTAAGATCTGTGTTGGCGCCTCATTTCCATTTACATGCGGATCAAACCATACCCCAGCCATTACTTCACTTGTCGTTTCTTTTACAAGACCAAGCCCTCAGGCTCATATCTACATTAATAATGCTACAGACACAGAATTTCCTGGTGCGTGTATAGAACTGCGAACACCTCGCCCTGCAAGTCTTGGACATGTTAGATCCGTCCAAGTATTTACTTCGGGTATGATTCGTACATTTATTGGTGCGTGTGATAATAATCCTTCGTAATGTCTTTCACTCCTACAAAACACATACGAAGTTCCGCTAAGGGGTTTACCTTGGTTGAACTTATTGTTGCGGTAGGTATTTTTACCTCAGTGATTACTATTGCTACTGGTGCACTTTTTTCGGCACAAGCGGTAAATGCAAAACTCGAACAGACTCGTGTCATTTTAGATGGGGTGAACTTAGCAGCTGAGATAATGTCTCGTGATATTCGTTATGGAAGTAATTTCCACTGCACAAACAATAAAAATGATGCAACCTTTCTTTTAAGGAAATCTTGCGCTTACCCAACAGGTAATTCTGTTTTGTTGTTTAAGCCTTCAATTGCGCTGCCAGGGTCAACTGACCCACTTCAGGATCGAGTAGCATATTACTTAGTAGATGGAGTCCTGTACAGAGATGAAATGCCTTACGGTGGTCTTGTGAGAACTTCTCAAGTAACTTCAGTTGATGCAGATGTTGAAGATCTCACTTTTTTTGTAACAGGAGCTAACTCATCTTCTGGTAACTCAGACGATGGTTCTCTTTCAGACTACGATCAGCCGCTTATTACATTTACCCTTTCAGGCGTCACTGTTCCAACAAGAGCTATAACACAGCCTGTACGATTTAGTGTGCAGACAAGTGTTTCTTCACGCGGTCTTGATAATTAAACTCCATGAAAAATTTCTTTTTTAAAACGTTGCTAAAAGATACAATCTCTTCACCAAGAGGATTTACCCTTATTGAGACACTTGTTTCGGTGTTCATCATTACTGTAGTTATTCTTGGGCCTCTTACTGTTGCGGTAAATGCATCTTCTTATGCTAAGCAGACAAAGGATACAATGATTGCCACATACTTAGCACAAGAAGCAATTGAGCTTCTTCGTCATCAACAAGATTCTGTATATGTGAGGTGTCTACAAGAGTCTACTGATAACTACTGTGATCTACGAGACGGCGAAAGTCCTAAAGAGGCCGCGTGGAGGATTTTTAGGGATAGGCTTGGATATAGTTCGTCAGGGGATTCTTGTTACCTTGTTGATAACCCACAAGGGTGTGCTTATGATTTTATCGATATGTCTACAAACCAGGACCTTGCACCTGCGAAGTACTCAAGTGTGGGAAATGACTGTTCAAGTCTCTCGGTGACCCCAGGTGGGGTGTATGTATGTAATGGGGTGCACGGTAGTCCCGGGGATACACTGACATCGTTTAATAGATCTGTTTCTGTCGTCTCTTTGCCTACATTTACAGGACCCGATCAAGACTACAATGACGATCTTCGTGTAACTGTAACTATAACGTTCATTAGGAGTAACGGGTATACTCGTCATATTAAAGTTGTTGATTTTCTTCACGCTCGATCATAACGTATGACTACACTAGTTCAACAAAACAATAAAAAGCGGCCAGTAAAAGGTTTCATTCTGCCTCTAACACTTCTTGTCTGTACAATTATTCTTACGATTGCGACGGGTATTTCTGTCATCTTGGCAAAAGAGCTTTACTTCTCAAAGCTTGGTCGGTTAAGTCAGCTTGCATACTATGCTGCCGACGACGGTCTTATGTGTGCTGTCATGATTGATGACCAGTATCTTGACCCTGATACCGGGTTAGGGATTTTTCCGTCGGACACTCTTGTAACTCCAGAGGCTGTTTTGGAAAAGGTGAACGTTGAGCGTCAGCAGAGAAACCTTCCCGACCTTGAGCTAGGAGATATAAAGTGTGCAACCTCTGCTATTTTTGACCCGGCGATTACAAACTTTGCAACATCTGACTTTGAGCGAGTCGTCGGGGGAGATGTGGAGACTGGAAGAACTTCAACATTTGATATGAAGATGGACCTTGGGGATGGTACATTTAGGTGTGCAACTGTTGTGGTAAATAAGACCCCAAATTATAGACAGATTATCTCTCGAGGTTTTGCAGCTTGTGACCAAAACGGAGACCAGCCGATTGAACGTGCGGTTATTAACACAACAGAATCAAGCGGGTAATGGTTGCTGAAACTATTTCGCAGGCTGGGCTCTTCTATGTCGTTTTAACCTATAATTTACAAGCATTTTATGGTAGAATGTCTATATGAATAAAGTGTCTGTAAAGCAGAGGATACTGGAGTTGCGGACCCTTCTTGAGAAGCATCGTGTGCTGTACCATGTTCATGATGCTCCAGTTATTTCAGATGAAGTATATGATTCTCTTCTTTCAGAGTTGGTGGCGCTAGAACGAGAATATCCTGAATTTGATTCGCCACTTTCACCAACTCATCGTGTAGGGGGTGATCCCATTGATCACTTTGAAAAAGTAACACACACGGTTAAGCAGTGGAGTTTTGATAACGTCTTTAGTTTTGACGAGCTTGTATCTTGGGAAGAACGAAACACGACATTGTTAAGAAAAGCAGGTGTTACAGCAAAACCAACGTATGTCGCAGAGTTAAAGATAGATGGGCTTAAGGTGGTTCTCTCGTATGAAAACGGTGAGCTTATTCGTGCGGCTACTCGAGGCAACGGTGAAGTCGGTGAAGATATTACAGAAAATATTAAGACGGTTCGCTCGATACCACTTGTTCTCCCAGAACCTGTATCTATTACTGTGGTAGGTGAAGCATGGATTAAAAAGAAAGATTTAGAACGTATAAATATTGAGCGTGCGCAAGAAGAATTACCTTTATATGCAAATACTCGAAATCTCGCTGCTGGAACGCTTCGTCAACTTGATCCGCGTATTGTTTCTTCGCGTAATATTCAAATTTTTGCTTACGATATTGAGGGTGGAACATACACTACGCAAGCAGAAGAGCTTGCCGCACTTCTTTCTTTTGGATTTTTGGTTAACAAAGATAAAAAGGTTTGTAAGAATGTAGAAGAGGTTCAAAGTTTTTATGAAAAATGGGTTAGTAAACGTGAGGGACAGGACTATGGAATTGATGGTGTCGTTGTCAAAGTAAACGAGAGAACACTTTGGGATACGCTAGGCTATACTGCAAAATCTCCTCGAGCGGGTATTGCGTATAAGTTCCCTGCGGTGGAAGTCGCAACAAAATTACTTTCTATTACATGCCAAGTTGGGCGTACCGGGGCTGTTACTCCTGTTGCGGAACTTGAGCCGATACTTCTTGCTGGTTCGGTAGTAAAGCGAGCAACGCTTCATAACGAAGAAGAGATAGAGCGCCTTGATGTGCGTATTGGAGATACAGTGGCGCTTCGAAAAGCGGGGGATGTTATTCCTGAAATATTTGACGTATTTAAAGACCTTAGACCAAAAGGCGCACAGAAATTTATCATGCCAACACAGTGCCCAGAGTGTATGTCGGTATTAGTAAAAGAGGTTGTTGGTAAGGATGTGTCTGCTGCCTGGTACTGTAAAAATAATGCATGCCCTGCTAAACATCTCGAAGTGCTCATTCACTTTGTTTCCAAGAAAGGGATGAACATAGAAGGGTTAGGAGATAGAATTATTGAAGAATTTCGAGAGCTTGGACTTATTAAAAACCAAGTATCTATTTTTAAACTCCGTAAAGAAGATATTGAGGGCTTAGAAGGATTTGGTGAGAAGAGTGCAGAGAATATTATTACTTCTATCGAGACATCAAGAACGGTTCCTCTCAGTAGATTTTTATGTTCACTTGGTATTCGTCATGTTGGAGAGACGACAGCGAAAGATGTCGCAAAGCACATGGGTACATTTGAAGCTGTCAGGAGTGCAACCTACGAGGAACTTCTTGCGATAGAAGGGGTTGGGGAAAAAGTAGCACAGTCACTAGTTGAATACTTTAAAGATACAACAAATCAAAAAGTGCTCGACGAACTTTTGAAAGAAGTTACCGTGGGTGAAGAAAAGAAGACGCGGGGTGGTAAGCTTGCTGGGCTGTCATTTGTTATCACTGGGACACTTCCAACACTTTCGCGTGATGCTGCGAAAGCTCTTATCGAAGAACATGGTGGGAAAGTAACAGCGAGTGTTTCAAAGGCGACAAGTTATCTTTTAGCGGGTGACGGTGGAGGTGGTAAGCGAAGCGATGCTGAGAAATTTGGGGTTAAGGTCATCAGTGAAAATGATCTTATAAGTATGATATAATTGCCGCATGTCAATTACGTTAGAAGACCTGGATAATCTTTCCAAGCTCGCCAGAATTTCGGTTAAGGAAGAAGATAAAGAAAAAATGCTTGCAGATATGCAGGCGATTTTGGGGTATGTTTCTGAAATAAATACGGTCTCCGGAGACGTGGTGCGCACTAAAGGTAGTCATTACAACGTAGTAAGAGAAGACGTCATCACTCATGAGACGGGTTCAAATACACAGTCTCTTTTAGAAGAAGCGCCAGCCACAGAGGATGGTTATGTTAAAGTTGCTCAAGTATTGAAATAGTATGAAGAAAACGCTTAAAGAAATTCAAGAGGATTTGAAAAATGGTTCTACAACAGTAGAAGCGCTTGTTGAGGAAGCAAAAAAAACTATCTCTGAAAAAGACGAAGAGATACACGCTCTCTTGGGATTGTACTCAGATGAGGTTATTGCGTCTCAGATTGCATATGCTCATGAGTTGCTGTCATCTGGAAAAGGAACTCTACTCACAGGGATTCCTGTTGTGCTTAAAGACAACATTGTTGTTAAAGGTGAACGTGCAACAGCGGGTTCAAAGATACTGGAAGACTATGTCTCTCCGTATGACGCAACTGTTGTAAAAAAACTAAAAGAGGCTGGCGCTATCTTGCTTGGGCGTGCGAATATGGACGAGTTTGCGATGGGAGGGTCCACAGAAAACTCAGCATACGGTGTTACAAAAAACCCACATGATACGAGTCGTGTAGCAGGGGGTTCTTCAGGTGGTTCAGCTGCTGTTGTTGCATACGGCGGTGTACCTATTTCACTCGGGTCAGATACCGGCGGTTCAATTCGCCAGCCAGCATCTTTTTGTGGGATCGTAGGGCTTAAGCCTACATACGGTGCGGTATCGCGATACGGTCTTATGGCAATGGGTTCATCATTAGATCAAATTGGTCCATTTGGAAATAGTGTAGAAGACGTTGAAGCAGTTTTTAGTGTTATTAAAGGCAAAGACGTTCTCGATAGTACTTCTGTAGAGCTAGATAAAGTAGCGGCTATCGCAGACAGTAAAAAGAAAATTGGTGTGCCTTGGTCATTCGTTCGCCGGGAAGGAATTGATGCTGAAGTCCTCAAAAATTTTGAAGCATCTATCGAGAAACTTAAAGGGGAAGGCTACGAAATCGTTGATGTACAGTTAGATCACCTTGAAAAGGCACTTTCGGTATATTACGTAGTTGTGTTTGCGGAAATTTCTTCAAATATGGCGCGTTATGATGGTATTCGTTATGGAATGTCGATTAAGGACGTTGATATGATTACGGGGTACTTTAAAACTCGTACAGAAGGGTTAGGAGATGAAGTGCGTCGCCGTATACTACTTGGTACATATGTTCTTTCGTCAGGATATTATGATGCATACTACAATAAAGCAAACCTTGTTCGTGATATGTTGCGAGAAGAATTTGCTGCTATCTTTAAAAATGTAGACGCTGTAGCTTTACCAACTTCACCGATCCCAGCTTTCACTATTGGCGAGAAATCGCATGACCCACTTTCAATGTATCTTGCAGATATATTTACAGTACCTGTAAATATTGTAGGTGTGCCAGCAATTTCTCTTCCCTCAGGAAAGACAGAGAACGGCCTACCTCTTAGCTTGCAGCTTATTGCTCCACATTTTGGAGAGTCCACATTGTTTACTATCGGTCGCGACTTTGAGAAGGTATACTAGAGGAAGCTTAAAGCGTTTTGCTTTTCGTTTTTAACACATGTACTCTTTTTCAATAGATTACATCTTTAATCGAGTGTATGACGTACTACTTTGGATAAAGTATGTATGGCTTTTTGATATTTTTAGGAAAAATCCAGACGAGTATCTTTTAGAGCATCAAGCAAGAGAGTGGGATGGTCTTCGTGATCGTGGATGGTTTGATGAATATCTTGCAGCAAAAACAGCGGAGATTCCTCCGGCGGATATTCATGTCCCACTTTGGCAGAAAATAGCAGAAGGGCTTGGGTTTGGTCTTAAGGATTCTGATGGAGATGGTTTCCCTGATGCATCAGATCCAGCACCAAACGACCCAAGCAATGTAACAGCAGCAGAATTAAAAGAACGTTTCCAAGGTGATTATACTTTTACTGATCATGTGAGGGATTTATTTGGACTCGGCCCAAAAGACTCCGACGGCGATGCGGTTCCTGATAGCTATGAAGTGTCTCACGGGTTAGATAAAAATAATCCAGATAGTGATAAGGATGGTTTACCCGACGGACAAGAGCTTACGTTAGGCACAGATCCTCTTAATAATGATACAGATCGTGACTTGGTTATTGATGGTAGAGACGAGGCACCTCTTGATTCTTCAGTAACTGCTAAAGGTCTAGATTCTGATGGAGATGGGGTAAGTGATGCCATTGAGACAAGATTGGGTACCGATATACATGCAAGAGATTCAGACCTCGATGGTATTCCTGACGGGATGGACACATACCCGCTTGATGCTACAAACGTTGGGCCTTCTTCAATTGTTGATAATGTTATTGGTCAGACATCAGGTCTTCACTTGCATGTGCAAAATCCAATCCTCTCTTATGTTACCGATTTACTTTCAATATTTATTTTGCCGGTACTTGTGTTACTGGTACTTTGTATACTCTGGTTTATTTATGAGTACTGGAAGGCGCTCACTCATTATGTGCACTATTTTAATGCTAATCACCACTCACACGAGCACCATGGGCACGAAACAAAATCAACTGAGCATAATCCTCTAGGAATTGCAGGTCTGGCTATAGGGGAGTTGCATACACCGCATCCTCCGACTATTGAAGAGTTTGAGACTCATCCTAGGTGGGCAATTATTGAAGGATACATGAGTAGTACTTCTGAGGCGCTGTGGCGTATTGGAGTGCTTGAGGCAGATACAATGCTTGAAGAGGTGCTTAAAGAAAAAGGGTACCAAGGTGAGTCTGTTGGAGACATGTTAAAGACCGCAAGTTTTAAAACGGTAAGACTTGCGTGGGACGCTCATATGGTGAGAAATCAGATTGCGCATCAAGGTTCAAACTACGTGCTAACTGAACGAGAAGCGAAAAGAGTTTATACGCTGTATGAAGCTGTGTTTAAGGAGTTGAAAGCGATAGCATAGATTTATGCACAGTAAACTAAAATCCCCTCATTTTCAAATGAGGGGATTTTAGTTTGTGCGCAGTCGATGGGATTTGAACCCACGACCCCCGCCGTGACAGGGCGGTGCTCTAACCAGCTGAGCTACGACCGCATATTGTTATTTTCTAACTT
>CAZZGJ010000007.1:18582-19779 GCA_964654175.1 uncultured Candidatus Saccharibacteria bacterium | reverse complement strand
AACAAAAAGACCACTCAGATTTGAGTGGTCTTTTTGTTGCCGGATACTTAAGGGGGCATTCAAGTAAGTTGGGTATTCTGTTATGCTTAGTGGATGTTAAGCATTATTACAATTTTTATCGTCGCGCTTGTGTCAAATTTTTTGTGGGAGAATATTCATTCTCATCTGTATGATAACTATAAAGGGGGACGAATAACTCAATTTATATTATTCCGGGCCTCACTGTTTGACGCCCTTCTGATAAGTATAATTGTACCCCCATTTATTTTTTTAGAGAGTATCGTTGAGTATAGCTGGGCAATTATTATCGTAGGTTTTATAGTGGCAATCTTTAACGAATGGTATGGTCTAAACACAAAAAGGTGGAAATATAAAACATCAATGCCGATTATACCTGTATTAAACGTCGGAATAACTCCAGCCGTCCAACTTGCTGTTTTAGGTTACGCATCTTTTTGTCTATATAAAAATATCGCCGATGCACTGTTTACTTTTTTGGTAAGTTAGTTCTATTTTGTCTCCCGCGGCACTCTGGTTAGGGGGGGGTGGTCGGAACTGGTATACTTATGTAGCATGAAGAAAACACATATTCTAAAAATAGGAGCTTTCATTGGAGTCTTTTTGGCTGGGTTTATATTAGGTAAAATCCATACTTCGGATAATGGCTTTAGTGTCAAACGAATAGCAGCGCCTGAAGAATTTTTCTTGACGCGTTCACAAGAGGGTGTGCCGCTCGAGAGAGCCCTTCTTGAGACGTTGTTAGAAAGTAAGAAAGAAACTCTCGTTGCTTTTCAAGTGGTCTTTACTACAGCTTTTCCAAAGAACAAGGAAGTGATGGTTCTTGCCGAAAGAGAGATTACCCAGAGTAAGAAAGACATAGAACTTCTAGAGCACTGGCTTTACGAGTGGTACGGTGTACAAGTAGAAGATAAAGGGGAGGCTGTTGCCACCCCAGTTTCTGCCCCGCGTTAGAGTTAGGAATTATAGGCAATAGGAGTACACTTTATAGTATGAACCTTATATACATTGTATTGGCCGCCGGTGTTATTTTAGGATTTTTTGCGTATCTTCGAGGAAGAAGGATGGCTATATCACAACACAAGACTGAACTTGAGCGTAACGAGGTGAAACCAGAACTCTACGACGCTGAGTCTGAGCAGTATCCTTAGTTTATTGAGACTGTTTAATAATTGTGTT
>CAZZGJ010000007.1:0-18572 GCA_964654175.1 uncultured Candidatus Saccharibacteria bacterium | reverse complement strand
GTATGCTGTGGTATACTTTTTCCATTCATACATGAAGCGCCACAAGTATATCTTTGTTATTGGGGGCGTTATGTCAGGAGTTGGTAAAGGAATTACCACCTCATCTATCGGGACCATTTTTCAAGCCAAAGGCTACTCCGTGAATATCGTAAAAGCAGATCCATATCTAAACGTGGATGCGGGTACTATGAATCCTACAGAACATGGAGAAGTCTTTGTATTGGATAACGGACTTGAGACAGACCAGGATATGGGTAACTACGAGCGTTTTCTTAACCGAGACGCAAATGAAGCAGACTACATGACTTCAGGTATGGTCTATAGTTCGGTCATTAAGCGCGAACGTGAACTTGGCTATAAGGGTAAATGTGTTGAGGCTGTTCCACATGTGCGTGACGAGATCACAGACCGTATTAAAAATGCTGCAAAGAAAAGTAAGTCAGATATTTCCATTATTGAAATTGGTGGAACAGTAGGGGATTATCAGAACATTATGTTCATTGAAGCGGCTCGTGTACTTAAACTCGAGAATCCTGGAGATGTGGTTGTGATAATGGTGTCATACTTACCGGTTCCTGGAACTATTGGTGAAATGAAAACAAGACCAACACAACATGCCGTCCACCAACTTAACTCATACGGAATCTCTGCAGATTTTATCGTTGCTCGTGCTGAGTACCCGTTAGATGAACGACGAAAAGAAAAACTTGCAATCTCTTGTAATATTCCTGCTGAGAGAATCATTTCAGCGCCTGACATACAGAGTATTTACGATGTTCCAGAAAATTTTGAAAAGGACAAACTCGGAACACTGCTTGAAAAAGCCCTTACACTTAAAGCTTGTCCAACAGATTTGAAAGAGTGGTCAGCGTTTGCAAAAAAAGTTACTAATCCAAAGAAAGAAGTAAATATTGCAATTGTTGGAAAGTATTTTGATACAGGGGATTTCGTACTTTCAGATGCATATGTGTCTGTGATTGAGGCCGTTAAGTTTTCAGCATATACACAGGGCGCAAAACCAAACATTATCTGGCTTAACTCAAAATCGTTTGAAGGAGACAAGGCGAAGGTAAAAGCTTTTTGTCAGGAGCAGTTTAAGAATATAGACGGTATTTTGGTTCCTGGTGGTTTTGGTGAGACGGGTATAGAAGGTAAGATAAACGTGATTGAATATGCTCGCGTGAACCAGATTCCTTACTTTGGACTTTGCTACGGAATGCAGTTACTTGTGGTTGAGTATGCAAGAAATGTGGTTGGGCTTACAGATGCGCACACAACTGAAATTAACCAAAAGACGGCACATCCTGTGATTGACATTATGGAGCATCAGAAAAAGTTACTTGCTGATGGTCAGTATGGTGCTTCAATGAGGCTTGGGTCATACCCTTGTATCCTTGCTCCAAACACGCTTGCAAAAAAAGCATACGAAGAAGCTTCTTGGCAAAAATACGACGCTAAAAAGAGTCTGATTACCGAACGTCATCGCCATCGTTTCGAGGTGAATCCTCGCTATGTTGAGGACATTAAAAAAGCAGGACTTGTTTTCTCTGGGACGTCCCCAGACGGAACTCTTATGGAAATTGCTGAGCTTCCAGAAAGTAAGCATCCATTTTTCTTGGGAGCACAGTTCCATCCAGAACTACTTGCCCGTCCACTTGACCCTCATCCGTTGTTTAACGCTTTCATAAAAGCCTCTCTTCTGTTTAAGAAATAACCTGTATGTCATATCTATATAAAGATACTGTTATCCCTATCGTAAAACAGGTGAGGGATATTGTATTGCCACAATTTGGTTTTGCTGAAGGGTTAGCTAAAAAATCTGCTGTCCCTGGAGACGTTGTTACGCTTCTTGATATTGAAGTAGAGACATTTTTACGAGAAAGACTTGCTAGTGCGTACCCAGACATTTCATTTGTGGGCGAAGAGACTGGAGGGGATAGAGATGCAGAGTCTTTTTGGTTGGTTGACCCAATTGATGGCACTAATGACTATATACGTGGACTTCCTTTCTGTACGACAGCAATTGCTCTTATTCAAAACGGAGAAGTTGTGTTTTCGGTAGTGTATGACTTCGTAGCTGATGTCGTTTATTGGGCGGAAAAGGGTAAGGGTGCATTTAAGGATGAAACTCCGATACACGTGAGTGCTCGTCCATTGGCAAAGTCATTTGTTGCAGTTGAGATACAGTTTGCTAAGCCGGAGAGTGATGCAATCCTACTTAGCTTTTTTAAGAGTGTAACCGTGGTGAAGACAGTGAGCGCGAGCTGGGAGTTTGCTATGGTTGCCTGTGGCAAGCTTGATGCAAAAGTAAGCTGGGATCCGTGGGGGTATGATTATGATTTTGCGCCCGGGTCGCTTCTTGTGCGTGAAGCCGGAGGAACCGCTACAAACGTTGGAAGTACTACATATGATTACAAAAACAGAACTCATGTATTTTCAAACAAAGAAAATCACGAGGCGCTGCAGAAACTAATTACCGAAGGGTCGCGCTAGTCTGCTATGAGATTTTTTATTACGCTTAAAGAAAAGCTTTTTAATCTTAGGCGCCTGAAAAGAGGGGACGCGGTACCTCTTCTTAAGTACACACTTTTTCGTCTTCGTGTGTCACCTCTCTTTTTTCTTAAGCGTCCATACTATCGTATGCGAGTTTGGTATGCACCGTATGCATTTTGGTTGTGGACTCACCAGACAAAAGACAGATCTGATGAGGTGTTCTTTAATCGGTTTTTGCAGGAAGGTGACGTTGTTGTGGATGCCGGAGCGCACCTAGGAACTCTTACTCTGACTGCAAGTGTTCGCGTTGGAGATGGCGGTAAAGTGTTTGCGTGTGAACCTCACCCGCGCACGTTTACATACTTATCGAAAAATATACAAGACAACGGATGTGGTAATGTGGTTCTTCACAATGTTGCAATTGGAGACAGAAAGCAATCTACGCAGATGACTTCTCAGTATGTAAGTGATATGAACCGCATAACTAATGAGGGCAGTATAAGTGTTCACATGACCACTCTTGATGAGTTACTTCCGAACGAAAAAGAAATCACTCTGTTAAAACTAGACGTAGAAGGATATGAGCTTCAAGCGCTCCATGGGGCCACAGAGGTTCTTCATAAAACAAAAGTTGTTTATTTTGAAAGTGCTGCACGTTCGTTTGAGGAAATGGGCTATAGTCTTATGGATATTATTCTTTTTCTAAAAAAGCACGGCTTCATTACGTACTCCCAAGATGAGTTCTTTCAATTATCTGAAATAGAAAGTGGGTATGTAACTAAACAGCGCTACGAGAATCTTGTGGCACTTAAAGATAGAACGTTCTATACGCGCCGCTTAGCCTAGTTTCTCTTTTTGCTACGGTTTGCTAGAATACAGCCACAATGAATTACACCGTACTTCTTTTCTATAAATATGTAACCATCAAAGACCCGCAGGCTTTAATGCTCTACGTTCGCGGCTTAGCAGAGGGGCTTTCTCTTAAAGGGCGGGCGATTATCGCCGAAGAGGGTATTAATATGACTTTTGAAGGCGCGTCAGAAGATACTGAACGCTTTGTGGCTGTTTTTACTCAAGATAAGCGTTTCAGGGATATGCAAATAAAAAGAAGTGCAGGCAATGGAAAAGCGTTCCCAAAACTTTCTGTTAAGGTGCGTGACGAAATTGTAGGCACCCGTTTCCCAAAAGAGATTGATCCTCGGAAGAAAACAGGTGTGTATCTTCAGCCTGAAAAGCTAAAAGAATGGTTTGAAAAACAGGAAGACTTTGTGATTGTAGACATGAGAAATGATTACGAGTTCTGGTCTGGGCATTTCAAGAATTCCATTGACCCAGGCATGCAGGCTTCGCGCGACTTACCTCAAGCAATTGAGAAGCTTAAGATTCATCAAGACAAAAAAGTGCTTACTGTTTGTACTGGTGGCGTCCGATGTGAAAAGATGTCAGCATTTCTTTTGGCAAATGGTTTCAAAGACGTGTACCAGCTAGACGGAGGAATCCATAGCTACATGGAGAAATACCCTGGGGAGGATTTTGTTGGCACGCTCTATACATTTGATAATCGCGACACAATGCACTTCGGTGGAGACCGAGAAATTGTCGGCACCTGTCGTTTATGTAGTGAAAAAACAGAAGACTATTACAACTGTGCCAACGACGAATGTCATCGCCACTTTTTAGCGTGCGCCTCATGTGCCCCAGGTGAGCATGTATTTTGTAGCCCTCTGTGCCAAACCTCTGCTGTTCGTCTTACAGTTTCAAAAAGATAGTAATTGTAGAGTATACTTAGCAGATGAAAGAAGATTTGGCGCGACTCCCTCGTGTTCATATGAAAGACGAACCTCGACTTGTGAAAGAAGGTGTCTTTATTATTGATGGTGAAGTGTGGAGTACACAAAAGCGTATCGCTCGAGTATATGGACGTAGTGTCCCTACAATAAACGATCACCTAAAAAAGATTTATAGAGAAAAAGAACTTATGAAAGCAGCAAGCGAACGCGAGCTTGTGGTAACTCAAAAAGAAGGCAAAAAAGAAGTTGCCCGTAAAATATACGTATACAGTACTTCTGCGGTTATTGCGATAGGTTTTCGCGTTAAAGGGGATTGGGGTAAGGAGTTTCGTATGTGGGCTCGGACGGTCGTAGAAGAGAACTACGATCCACTCGAACAAGTAAAACACTTGATGAAACGCGGCTAGTGTTCAAGAGTGATTCTATCCTGTACGTAGTTAAGTGTGAGGTCTTGTTTTTTACCAGGGTTAAATATATTGTGTGGGTCCCAAATTTCTTTCACTTGCTTAAATATTGCGCGAATAGTTTCTGAGTAAAAAAGAGGAAGAAAAGGTGTCCCAATCAATCCGTCCCCACTTGATGCTCCAATTCCTCCATTATATTTTTTGGTGATAAGAAAGAGGTCTTTTGTTATCTCAATTATTTTTTCTGCAAATGATGCAGGTGCCTGAGGTATAAGTGTTATGACAGAGATGTGTCCGCTGCCTGGATTACCAGACACACAGTAGAGGAGTCGTTTCTCTACATGGTAGGCGTCTATCTCTTCAAGTATTTTTCCAAGTGATGAGGTGGGTACAAGTAGTCCTGTTGTGGTAAATGAAGGAGTAAATGTACCCTTTGCGTAGTCGGTAAGTGATGATTGTATATGTTTATAACTTGTAAACGGGGTAGCTGTGTAGTGATCGTCTGCGACGCGTATTACTATTTCAGGTAACGAAATTGCTTTGGAGTATCTCTCAATTGCTTGGTGCAATGTATGTATGTCATTTCCTGTAAGAACTGCCACAATAGTAAGTGCGTGACCTCCTTTATTTTCTGGGTGCTTAGTGTTGATTTGTTCGAGCATGGCGTCATACATTTGAAGCGAACGAATTCCGTGATGTTTAGACACCTCTACAATCGTGGAGAGGTGAGTATAGTTTGGAAGGGTGATAAGAAGTGTTTTTGTGTGTATAGGTTTTAATGTTGTACGAAGTTTAATCCCAGTGATGACAGCAAGGGTTCCTTGCGAGCCGACAATATTATCAATAAGTTGTCGTGGACCTATGTTTTGATTCCATATGTTATACCCGGAAGCTTCTTCTTGAGAGAAGGGTTTACCACCACGCAGTATTGCTGACTCTCTTCCAAGAAGGGGAAAGAGTTTTTGGTATATTGCGAGTAGCTCCCCACTTGGCGTGATACCATCTTCTATCATGTGTTCTTCACCGTTGTGAAGCATGACGGTCAGTCCAAGTATCCATGAGCGTATGCCGCCACTTTCAAATGATGTTGGGCTTACGTTTTTTGTTGCGACGATACCCCCAACAGTTGCCTCATCGTCTTGCTCTGTAAGAAAGGGAACTTCCAGCCCCCAGGCGCTTAGGTGGGTGCGTAGTTTTTTACAGGAAACACCAGGGTCCACTGTGATGGTGTTACCAGGCATGTCTGTTGTACGTATTTGGTGTAAGTATTTTGTGGTGTCGATAAGAATTCCGCTTACAAGAGCTGCTCCGCTTGTATTTAGTCCTGTCCCTTTTATTGCCAAAGGTATATGATATTGCTCTGCACACGCAATACATTTTTTAATGTCACTTATTGTTTTTGGGTACACTAGTATGTGAGGCATTACAACACATGGAGAACTGTCCCGTGAGTTATGTTTTAGTGTTTCGTATGTAGTGTCTACGTCTCCGTGTAACGTTTGTGCAAGTTCGGTGTAAATCGTAGGTATAGCTTGTTGCTTAGAGTCCATAAGTGTAAAGACTTCGACCGTTTAGGTAGAGTAGGAAGAGTAGTGCTAGAAGTACGGCGATAACAATGAGCACTAGAAAATGTCTACGAAGAAGCGGGTAGGCATTACCTGTCTGCGGCACCTCTTGTGGCAAAGGGGTGGGCATAGCGGGGGCCTCACTTGTTTGCTGTGTAAGGGATTCGTTCATATTTAACAGTATAGCTTGAATGTCGCTGCATTCTTGCGTTATTTTGTCCACACCTCTTTATATCAATTGGCGCGGTATACTGACCTTATATTCGATATCAATATTTATTCGTTCTAGCCGTCTATTACAAGCCAAAATACTATGAAATTACTTGCAGCCCTTCTATCTAAAGTGTATCAATACGTTACAGCATTTATCGTTATTTCTTCACCACTCTTTTTTATTCCTGGGACTGCTTTTTCTCCAGATGTAACGTATCAGATTACTATTGTAATTGCGATTGCGCTTGCGCTTTCTGCATACGGTATCTCAGCATCAATCACACGCTCTTGGCACACTATATCTAAGTTAGAGTTTTTGGCATACATACTGTTCTCATTGTCTCTTCTTGGATCTGTCGTGTTTGCGCGTAACCCAGAAACCTCACTTTTTGGAGAAGCTTTTAGCCCTTACGCTGTCGCCTCTCTTGCGGCGTTGCCTGCTGTAATGTACTTGGTGCGGTCTCTTCCTGAGTCACTCCGTCATAAGCTTAAGCTCGTCATGCTTGCAATACTTGGGCTTTCAGCACTTGCGTTTATCTGTTTGATGATAATTAACGGGACATTCATGGCTGTTCTAGCAAAAATATTTGGCGGCTTTTCAAGCGCCGTGTCTCTCTCAGCATACTTAGGACTATTTGTTATCGGGCTATTTGTATACCTTAGAAAAACAAAGCTTTCATCTACCTATAGGCTTGCGATTGGTTTTGCGAGTATTGTTATTCTGGCATGGGTATTAGGTGTTGCTTCTAACGAAAACGTTCGTCCAAATCTTGCAAGCTCACTTACTGTTGGTAAACAGGTACTACTAAACGACGGAGTCTTTGGTATTGGTGCAGGGGACTACGCTCGAGCATGGCAGTTATACAGACCTCAGAGCGTTGTAAACTCACCATACTTTGGCTCTGAATTTAATCAAGGTTTTGGAACAACAACAACACTTCTTACTACGATAGGTCTTCTCGGGCTTCTCACTTTCCTTCTTCTTACTTTAAGTGCGCTTTACAGTACATATCGAAGCTACCGTCAGGCCCACGAAGAAAACGAGAAAACTATTCTCGGTATATTGCTTATCGTGCTCGTTTACTTCTCTGTGCTTGCTTGGGTTATTCCGCTCTCATACGCAATGCTTGTTACTTGGATGGTTGTGTCTGGCTTTGGGCTTGCTAGAGCAAGGCTTACTGAATTTCACCCAAGTAAGAAGATGGCATTTATTGTTATACCTGTAGCAATAATTTTAATTGCGTACTCATTTGTAACAATTAATAAAGCTCGTGCATTTATGTATTTCGCAAAAGCTCAAGCGAGCTTCTCGGCACAGGGTCCTTCACCAGAAGTGGACACATATATGGCAAAAGCTATCGCGACTCTTCCATACGATGGATTTTATAGAGCAAAGATCGAATATATTATCAGTACTCAGAGAGCGTTAATTGCAACTGAAACACAGGATCAAGAAGCGCTTAAACAAGTTTACCTAAAAAATGCAGAAGACGCGGTAAATAATGCGGGGCTTGCTGCGGTTAAAGCAAACCCAAGTAACTACCAGAATTATGTTTCTTTGGGTCGTGCCTATGAACTTGCCATTCCTTTCGATAAAGAAGGTGGATACGCAAGAGCAAAGAAGTCTTACGAAGAAGCAATTAAGCTTTACCCGAACAATCCTTACCTTTATGTAATGATCGCTCGGTTGGAGGCTCAGGCAGGGACCAAGGAGGCTGTGCGCACACAGCTCACCGAAGCTCTTAAGAAGAAACAAAATTTTGCCGACGCTCTTTATCTCATGAGTCAGCTGGAGGCTTCAGATGAAAAAATTGATGAAGCTATTGCGTACGCGCTTGAAGCTGTAAAGAGTGCGCCAAACGACCCACTTGTGTATATCCAGGCAGGTCTCCTTTTCTACGGAAAGAAAGATTACCAAAATGCTGTAACCGCACTCCAGACAGGTCTTCAGAAAGATCCAAACAACGCTAATATTGCATACTTCTTAGCTCTTTCACTTCGTGATGGTGGCCGTCCGGACCTTGCAAAAGAAATTGGAGATGAGCTGCTTAAGCGTAATCCGGGCAACGCGGACCTAGAGGCATTCCTTAAGTCTCTCGAAGCAATTGAAGCATCGTCAACCACTACAGCTGCAAAAAAGTAGCATGACAATTAATGAGATTCAAACAACAATAGACTTACTAAGATCACGACACCCACAACTAGATGAGCGACTTTTAACTACGCTTCTACTAGCCGGTGGCTGGGAGCAAAAACATATCGAAGAAGCAAAGCTCTTATTTAAAGGGCGAGCAGCTGTCGCAAAAGACGTGTTAGAACCTGAAGAAAAACTTCTTGCTTCGCCTCACGATATGTTGCTTGAAGAGCATACAGCTAAGAGTGTTGCGTCGTTGGAAACCTCGCCAAATGAAATAAGAGAATCTTTAGCTCCAAAGGCAGAAGATACGGAGGTTACTACACCTCAGGAGGTTGTGGTGCAAGCGGACTCTTTGGAGCCGGTAGGGGTTACGCTAGTCGAAGAAGTAGAACCAGAAAAAGAATCTTTAATTATACGTGAAGAACCTCCTCTTCCCCCTAAAAAACAAGTTGAGCTCCCTGAAAACCTTCCCTTAAAACCGTTTGAGGAGTCTTCACACGTGTGGCCATTTTCAAGATACAAAGATGTGTTTCATGGAGAAACCATGCCTCAGAAGGCCGAGGAGGTATCTCGTCAGGCTTCTGTTGAGTTACCGGCGCGACAGAAGGATACCGCCAACGATCCACAGTACATACATTTTTCAAAGACACCTCTTACAAAAGGTGATGAAGGGCTTATTGTAACTGCGTGTACGCTTTTTGTAATAATTCTTCTCCTGCTTGGCTACATGTATAGTAATGGGCGATTATAGTTACCCTGTAAGATTTCTTTACGTTACCCGTCGTAAGAGTGTATCCCTTTATTAGGAAAGTGGCCTTAACTGCGGCGCTTTTTACTATGATACACTTATCTTATATGCAAAATACATACGATTATAAAAAGCTGACTTTTATTACTGCAAGTATTGCACTTGTTATGGTTGCACTTCTTGCGCTTGTTATGAGTGCGTCTGCGTGGAAAGAAATGAAGCGAGGCGGTGCCCCAGCTGCATCTATTTCTGTAAGTGGAGAAGGGGAAGTAACCGCTGCCCCTGATATCGCAACAATTACGTTCACTGTTCGCGAAGTTGCTAAAACGGTTCCAGAAGCTCAGAAAGCAACTGAGGCAAAAGTAACAGCTGCGCTTGCTGTACTTAAGAAGTTAGATATTGATGATAAAGACCAGAAGACAATTTCATACACAGTGAATCCGCGCTACGAAAGCTCAATGTCATATTGTATGGCAACCATCTGTCCTCCTGTAAAAACAGTCATTACTGGGTATGAAGTATCTAATATGATTCAGGTAAAAGTTAGAAATATTGACCAGGCAGGGACTGTTCTAGGAGAGCTTGGTGCTGTAAATATTACTGAGACATCGGGTCCTGAGTTTGCGGTAGACGATATGGAAAAGTTTCAAGCAGAAGCAAAAGAGAAGGCTATAAAGCAGGCTCGTGAAAAAGCTGAAGCTACAGCTAAGTCGCTAGGCGTATCACTTGGGGAAATCGTTCAGTACTCTGAAAATAACAACGGTGGTTACTATCCAATGATGGCGTACTCTGCTCGCGATGCAATGGGTGGTGCTGCAAAGCTTGAGTCGGTAAGTGTCCCACAAGGTGAGAGTGTCATTAAATCAAATGTAACAATAACCTTTAGTATCAACTAGTTAAAAAGTTGGCACATACAAAAAATAGCCCCTACGGGCTATTTTTGTATGTGGACTAGAGGAAGGGGCGCCCTTGACTTTTTATAGATATTTCATATAATGAAGTTATTAGATGCCCGCGGGGGCGTTTTTTAGAATAAGACCATTAAGCTATATTTATGAACCTATTTACCTACTTAAAAGAAACAAAAGCAGAACTTAAAGAAGTTCGGTTCCCAACCGTCTCACAGACAATTACGTTTACTGTATTGGTTATTGTTATCTCGCTTATTGTTGCGGTGGTGTTAGGTGGAACAGATTTTGGACTTAACAAGCTTCTTGCATTCATTCTCGCGCGCTAATCTTCGCTTATTATTAACACCTAGACTGGTAACTATTTAACTATGGCTAAACAAGAATTTACAGGGGAGCGTCATTGGTACGCAATCCACACATACAGTGGGTATGAGAATGCTGTACAAAGAAATCTCAAGCAACGTATTGAGTCTTTGGGTATGGAGAACAAGATATTTGCGGTTGTTGTCCCTGTTGAAAAGAAAATCAAAGTGAAAGGTACAAAACGCGTTGAGGTTGAGGAAAAGATCTACCCAGGATATGTACTTGTAGATATGATTGTAGATGATAACAGCTGGTATGTGGTTCGAAACACTCCGCGAGTTACTGGGTTCGTGGGGGCGGGGACAACACCTGTTCCGCTTTCGCAAAAAGAAATTGATTACCTCCTTAATCGTATGAATACAGGAGAGGTTCAGCACGAAATCACTATTGAGCTTGGTGAGCTTGTAAGTATTACCGACGGCCCTTTTAAAGACTTTGAAGGAAAGGTGAGTGAAGTCGATAAAGCGCGTGGAAAACTTAAGGTGCTCGTTAATATGTTCGGTCGAGAGACTCCTGTTGAGCTTGATTTCCTTCAAGTAAAGAAAGTGTAGGGAGCCTTGAAAAGGTAATTATTTAATGGTAGAATAGCGAAACTTATATGGCAGCAAAGAAAGTAACAAAATATGTAAAGGTTCAGATCGAGGCCGGGAAAGCATCTCCTGCTCCTCCACTTGGTCCTGCCCTAGGTCAGGCTGGTGTTCAGATTGGAGACTTCGTTAACAAGTTTAACGCTGCTACTCAGGGTCAGCAGGGGCGTATGTCAGTAAAGATCTACGTATACGAAGATCGTACATACGATTTCGTGATCAAAACTCCTACAGCTACTTCACTTGTGATGAAATTGGCAAACGTTGCTAAAGGAAACTCAAAGGGTAATGCGGGAACTATTTCTCCTGAAAAGATTCGTGAGATTGCAGAGATTAAACTTAAAGACCTTACTGCTCACACTGTAGAACAGGCGATGAAGATTATCGAAGGAACTGCACGTTCAATCGGAATCAAGGTAAAGTAGGCTTTCTCGATCTAAAAACAAAACCGCCGAAAGGCGGTTTTGTTTTATCTTGAAAGACTTTGTAAAAAGGTTTCAATAATGTCCGGGATTTCCTCTGCCGAGGTGTATCGTACAAGTTGGTAGTGAGGTTGATCAATACCCAGAACTAAGCGAGTAACAAGACTGTCAGTATGTGCAAGGGCAAGTGTTGGTTTTGAAAGTTTCTCTACCGCAACTCCTAGTTCGTAGCCAAGTCCAAGCGCTGGATGGTCGACAACCGCTATAAAGGCATCACACTTCAAAACACATTCATGAACATCCCACCGGTACACATCTGTGTTTGTGCCGTTTGTTAACCCTACAAAATCTAAGATCTCATGAGAGCTTCGAAGTTTTGTTTTAAGATTTTCAACTTCTTCTTTAAAGTGAGCGGGTGCCTGTGTAAGCCCGCATCCAATATAGAGTTTCATTATTTTACAGTGTGTTTCTTCTTTAGTTCTCTGATTGCCCCTTTAGATACAAAGCTGATTTCTGTGGCGTCGCGCTTTGTCTTGTCGCGTATAAATCCGTCGATGATGTCTTTATTATGATAACGACTTTTTTCTGCTTGTACTTTTGACTCAAGTTTTTCAAATACGATTTGGCAAAAGCGTTCGCCAGGGTAAAGTCTCACCACTTGAGAGAGGGTATTATTTCTTACAGGGATGACTAACTGCCCAGAGTATCCAGAGTCAATAATTCCAGTGAGGTCAACGGAAAGACCCTTTCTGTTTGTAGAAGATCGAGGATAAAGTACTGCCATCAAGTCGTCAGGAATGCTTACTGATTCAAGTGTTGATACAAGCACATGCTCTCCAGGAAGAAGCTCAAAGTATTGTCCTTGTTCTAGTTCAACGGTTTCAAAATAACTTGGGCGATTCTTGTCGAAGTAATCAATATTAAGTGCGACGCGACCTTTCTTTGTAAGGTGCCATGCTTTTGGAATGAGAAAGGTGAAACCAAGACGCATGTCTACGGCGTGGGCTTGAATCTGGAAGGTATCAAGTGATGGGCTAAAGCCAATATTTGTATTGGAGATGCGTTCTAGAATTTCTTGTTTAGTGAGTATTGACATGGCGGCAGTTATTTTAGGATATCGTATTCCAATAGTATCGTATTTTCGCCAAGCGTTGTAGTTGACACAAGTTTCATTTTAATTTCCAGTTCTTTAGAAAGTAGTTTGATGCCGCTACCAAAAAGTACCCCCTCAACTGTGAGGTATACCTTGTCTACATAGTTTTGTTCAAGAAACGCTGTGTATATCGCTGACCCTCCGCAAAGTGCGAGCGTCTCTACACCTTCTTGTGTCAGGCGTTTGATAAGCTCAGCCGGAGATTCTGAAGTAGTTTCTACTCCTTCGTAGGTTTTTGTTCTGGATAAGACTATGTGTCGACGGTCTTTAAAAGGTCTATTAAATGTTTCATAGGTGGTGCTGCCCATAACAACCGTGCCTAGTTCTTTTGTTTTTGAAATGAAAAATGCCTTATCTTCTTTGCTTGTCCATGCAGTTGAAACATGCGCAGCGTCTCTTCCAATAAATCCATCTGTTGTAATTGCGGCGATAAGGCTAACTTTCATACAATTAAGGGACAATGGCTAGATTTGGAATTGCTTCACTGGGTGTGTATTGATCCATAAGATTTTTTACGATTTCCTCAGCGAGTGTGATATCTTTTTTCTCTGCGCGTTCAAAAGCTTTCTCAGGTAACGTGAGAACTATTTTTTTACGGTTCGTATCTCGTTTCATTATTTCCTTTGCACCTTCATAATGATTTTCGTAAATATGTGCGTTAGAGATGGTGTGCGTATAGATGCCAGGTTTTACTCCCAGGTGTTGTGCGAGCATACATTGAAGCAGTGCGAAGCCTGCTACGTCGTGAGGAAATCCAAGTATCATATCGTTTGAACGCACAATGTTATGAAGGTGTAATCTTCCACCAATAATCATTACCGTAAATGAGTAGGGGCAGGGTACATTTTTCTTTGTGATACCACCTAAACCATCCTGTCCTGGGTCCCAGGTTACAACTACCCCGTGACGTGAGCTCGGGTCTTCTTGAAGTAATGCGATTAGTTTTCCGAGCTGGTCTCGTCCGAAATGTTTACGCCATCTATATCCATACGCAACTGTTACCACGTCTCCTGGGTTGGTAAATACGTCCCATACCTTTGTGAAGTTACGCAAAAAGTCTTCTGGTTTTCGTGCGCCACTTATGAACCAGATTTGTTCTGCAGTAAACATCTTAACTGGGATTTTTCTAAGGGTGAGTAGGGGGAAACCTTCGTTTTCTATATCAATCGAAAACGTAAGCCCAGGGATTGCTTTAGTTTCAACGCCTTGCCGTTTACCAACTTCAGCAATACCGTTTGCCATAATATCCGCAATCATGTCCTGGTAGATTTTGTCGAAAGTTGCCATATAGGGGAAGTATAGTACACTGCCCCCATATCCACCAATTATGTTGCCGTTACCCTTTTTACCCTCAAACGGAACAGTTGAACTCACTGATCCAAACGATCCTTTTATGAAGGAGGCCGAGCTTGCATGTAAAGAATTAAGTAATGAACTTATGCAGCCAACCGGCGCCGTCATCGTGAAAGATGGGGTTGTCGTCGCTCGTGGAGCTAATCACGCTATTTTGCCAGTTTTTCTGCGCAATGCACATAAACAGGGACTCTGCACTAGAAAAGCATTTAAAGTGAAGTCTGGTACTAACTATTGGCTTTGCCCGGGTTGTGCCGCACCATCTCGTCATGCTGAACAAAGGGCTGTAGATGAGGGAATTGCAAAAGGTGTAGATCTTCAAGGGGGGGTCATGTATTTATATGGACATTGGTGGGCTTGTGAGCCTTGCTGGAATAAAGTATTGTCGGCTGGGATCTCAGTAATCAAGGTTAGAACTGATGCTCAGGATCTTTTTCGACCAGAAAGTCCTCAAAATATCCTTGGAAAACGAAGCTAGGTAATAAAAACAGAAGGGCGCCGTAGGCACCCTTCTGTTTTTATATGGAAGTTATATACTAGAGGTAATGTTGTAATTTCTCTACCTTCCCACATTACTCGCGCTTACTTAATCGTATTTACTATTTACCTATGAAAGACAAAACTATTGAAAAACTTATTCGCGCCGAAGACGCTCGTCAGAAAAAAGTTATTAACTTAATCGCGTCTGAAAACTATGTGTCCGATGATGTGCTTACGGCGCTTGGGTCAGCCCTTACTAACAAGTATTCGGAAGGATATCCTGGTAAACGATACTATGGAGGGAATGCCGTAATTGACCAGGTGGAGTCTCTTGCTCAAGAGCGTGCGCTCTCACTTTTTAATCTTGATCCAAAGAAGTGGCATGTAAATGTACAGCCTCTTTCTGGTTCACCTGCTAATCTTGCAGTCTATTCAGCGCTTGTGCCGCTTGGTGGAAAAATTATGGGACTTAAGCTTTCAAGTGGAGGTCACTTAACTCACGGTCAAAGTGTTTCGATGACTGGAAAAATTTGGAAACAAGTACCATTTGAAGTTGATCCAGCAACAGAACTTCTTAACTATAAAGAGTTGGAAAAAATTGCTGTTACAGAAAAGCCAGATATTATTGTTGCTGGTTTTACGGCGTACCCACGTTTTGTAGACTTCAAAAAGTTTGCAGGCATCGCTAAAAAAGCAGGAGCGCTTCTTATGGTTGATATGTCTCACTTTGCAGGTCTTGTGGCGGGAGAAGCTTATCCAAGTCCATTCCTTTATGCTGATGTGGTTACGACAACGGTACACAAGACACTTCGTGGACCACGAAGTGCAATGATTTTTGTTCGCAAAGATAAACGTGAAATGGATAAAAAAATCGACAAGACAATTATTCCGGGTCTTCAAGGTGGTCCACACAACAACCAGATTGCAGCAGTCGCGGTTGCCCTTAAGGAGGCGGCTACTCCGGCGTTTAAGAAGTATGCAAAACAAGTTGTGAAAAATGCAGGCACACTTAGCAAGGCACTTCAGGCGAAAGGGTGGCGTGTTATTACTGGCGGGACAGACTCACACCTTCTATTGGTTGATACATGGGCTCAAGGAAAAGGTGTTTCTGGAAAGGAGGCGAGTGACCGTCTCGAAAAGGCGGGGATTATTGTAAACATGAATACGATCCCTCAAGACCCTCGTGGTGTGATGGACCCATCTGGAATTCGTCTCGGAACTGCTGCAGAAACAACTCGTGGAAAGAAAGAGAAAGACTTCATCCTCATCGCAGATAAGATTGATAAAGTGTTACGAGGGGCTGTACGTTAAACATGCGAGGTAAATTTATCGTCATTGAAGGAACAGATGGATCAGGAAAAGGTACACAAGTACACCTACTCATTAATCGGCTAAAGACAGAAGGGGTGTCGGTTGAGATGGTGGACTTCCCTCAATACGATAGTCCCTCTAGTTATTTCGTCGCGAAATATTTACGTGGGGAGTATGGAACTGCAGAAGATGTTGGGCCGTACAGGGGGTCACTCTTTTATGCGCTTGATAGATATGATAAGTCGTCGGATATCAAGCGGTGGCTTGATGAAGGAACTACTGTTATTGCTAACAGATATGTTTCTGCAAACATGGGACATCAAGCGGGGAAGATAGATGATCTAGAAGCTCGTGATAAATATCTTGAGTGGCTAGATAACCTGGAATACAATATTTGCGGGATACCTCGGCCTGATCAAACCATCTTTTTATTTGTCCCTCCAGAAATCGGACAGCAGTTGGTGGACCACAAGAATCATCGTGAATACACCCAAGGGAAGAGTAGAGATATTCACGAGGCAGATCTTACTCATTTACAGAAAGCATCTCAGGCGTATATGTATGTCGCTGAGAAATATAACTGGACAACGATTCCTTGCACCGAAGAGGGGGTAATGCTTAGTCGTGAGGCGATACATGAGCGTGTGTACGAGGCCGTTTCTTAACTGTATGAAGTTAGCTGTTAAAAAAATATACGAAGACGCTGTAGTTCCAACAAGGGCACATGCTGACGATGCAGGCATGGATCTCTATGTATACGGGGAAGTAGTGCTTGCTTCGGGAAGTACCGCGGCTTTGCCCACAGGTGTCGCTATGGAAATTCCTACAGGATGTGTTGGTCTTATTTGGGATAAGTCATCGATTGGAATAAAAGGACTTACTACATTAGGTGGAGTTATTGATGCTTCATATCGTGGTGAGATCAAAGTGGTGATGCATAATCTTACAGATGCGGCGGTTACATTTACACACGGTCAAAAAATAGCTCAGATGCTTATTCAAAAAGTTGAATTGCCTGAAATTGAAGAGGTGGGTGTCGTATCTGAAACAAAACGCGGGGAAGGGGGTTTTGGAAGTACAGGAAAATAAAAAGAGCGGCCGCAGGCCGCTCTTTTTATTTTTGTAGTTTGTACGCCTGAAGGAGGTTTTCAAAAAGTGACACAATAGTCATTGGTCCGACGCCACCTGGTACTGGGCTCACTGCGTTTGCCTTTTCTGAAAGAGAGGACATGAGTGCGTCTCCTGCTACTGTGTTATTTTCTTGTACGGTGATACCTACGTCGACGACGACACAGCCTTTTTGTATGTAGTCTTCTTTAATTAAGTGTGGCTGGCCAATCGCAACAATGAGAATATCTGCAGTTTTTGTTATGCTTGCTAAATCTTTTGTATGGCTGTGGCACACCGTAACTGTTGCATTTCGATTGATACACGCAAGCGCTGTTGGTTTCCCAACAAGTGATGAACGCCCAACTACCACTACGTGCTTCCCTAAGAGGGGTATATTGTAATGCTCAAGTAATGTGAAAATACCTTTTGTAGTTGCCGGTAAAATGATCTCATCATTTTCATACACGTGTCGTAGGTTGTGTGAAGTAAGTCCGTCGACATCTTTTTTCGGATCAATTGCATCCATGATAATCCAAGGACGTATCTGCTTTGGAAGTGGAAGTTGAACAATGATTCCGTGCACTGAATCAGTAGTATTGTAGGGTTGTATGTGTTCTACAAGTTCGGCCTCGGTGACATCATCGTTATATTGTAGGTGTGTTACTCTCGCTCCAACACGCTCTGCGAAGCGTTTCTTATATTCTATGTATTTTGTCGATGCAGGATTATTGCCAACTTGGATAATTACCAAGTGTGGTTTTTCTGTGAGGTTTGCAACGGAAGAGAAAAGTTCCTGTTCACGAGCTTTTGCCACGAGTGATCCATCTAGAATAGTGAAAGTTGTTTCTGTCATGTATGGAGAACAATACCATGAAACAGCTCCTTTGATAAGTTCGTTTTTATATAAAAGTACGTTAGTATAGATGTATGAATTCGTATCAGACTATCTATAACGCACTCGAAAAGATTGGAAAAGGTTTTACGCTATCTGCACCTGAGGATGTGGCTCACGGGGATTTTGCTACTAACATTGCTTTTATTGTTGGTAAAGAAACAGGTGTTTCTCCAAAAGTCGCTGCGGAAAACCTGGTGGGCAGTCTTTTAGAAACGCTTAACGACTATGTGGAGAAAATAGAAGTAGCTGGTCCGGGGTTCATCAATTTCTTTTTGAAGGATGATGTACGAACTGACGAGGCGGAAGGAGTCGCGATAAGCGATATTATAAACGCCACAGGGAAAGGGAAGGTGCTTGTTGAGTATACTGACCCTAATTGTTTTAAGGTATTTCACATTGGGCACCTAATGGCAAACTCTATCGGAGAAGCAACTGCACGACTGTATGAAGCAAGTGGGTATGAAGTAATGCGTGTATGTTATCCATCTGATATTGGGCGCAACGTTGCCATGGGTGTATGGGGCGTTATGAAGAAGGAGAATGAAAAACCAGCAAGCGGTGCAACCCTGAAAGAAAAAATAGAATTCCTGGGTATGTGTTATGCATTTGCTAATACAGCATTTGAGACAGACGAAAT
>CAZZGJ010000006.1:13360-21129 GCA_964654175.1 uncultured Candidatus Saccharibacteria bacterium | reverse complement strand
AACACGCGCTCAGAACCTAAAAACAGGACAGGGAGTTATGAGCGAAGCACGTATACAGACGCGTACCTGGGACGATAAGACGACAGGTGAAAAGAAGTACCGCACTGAAATCGTAGCGGATGCCGTACAGTTTGGTCCAAAATCTGGAGGAGTATCTGCTCCACAGGGTGAGGGATATACACCTGCGCAGTCGTCCACTCCAGCCGCTGCTACAGTGCCTGACTTAGATACTATTGATTATGGAGATGCCAACATTAATGTAGATGACATTCCGTTCTAAAGAATTAACTATAACTACTATGCATAAACAAGACTACTTTAACCAAAATAATATTAAGTTCATTGACTACAAGGATACAGAAATCCTTGCAAAGTTTTTGAACCCACACGCTCGTATTCTTAACCGTCGTAAGACAGGGCTCACTGCTAAGAATCAGCGTTCACTCGCAAACGCTATTAAGCGTTCACGTTACATGGGGCTTCTTCCATACGTTGCTCACTAATACGTACAAAACTATCAAAAAGACCAGGCGTACGCCTGGTCTTTTTGCTAGTTTTGTGGTAAAATAGTTTCCATATTTAAAGGAACTAATTTAGTAACTATGGCAAATCTAGCTCACCCAAAAAAAGAACGCACATTCGTAATTCTTAAGCCTGACGCAGTTCAGCGTGGGCTTGTAGGAGAAATTATCCAGCGTTTTGAACGTATTGGTCTTAAAATCGTTGGCATGAAGATGCATATGGCCGACGAGGCTAAGCTCTGGGATCACTATAGTAAAGATGATGCCTGGTACCTCAAAAAAGGTGAGCGCGCAGTAGAGAACAAAAAAGCGCTTGGTCACACTGTTGATCGTGAACCTATTGAATACGGTAAAGATATCATTCGTGCGGTTGTGAACTTTATGAAGTCAGGCCCAGTTATTTCTCTTGTACTTGAAGGGAACAATGCAGCTGCTGTTGTGAAGCGTCTCGTTGGAGGAACTGAACCGTCAAGTGCAGACACTGGAACCATTCGTGGAGACTACGCGCTTGATTCATATCAGCTATGTGACTTTGATGACAGTCGTGGAATGAGAAATATTATTCACTGTACTGACCCTGCTGATGGGGAAGGAGCTCAGGAGCGAGAGATTGGCATCTGGTTTACACAAGAAGAGATAATTAACTATCGTCTCGTGAGTGAAGCAATGCTTTACGATGTAAATCTCGACGGAATCTTGGAGTAATTACACGTTCTAAGATACAAAAAAGCGGACACTACGTGTCCGCTTTTTTGTATCTTTACAATTTTCTTCACGAGAATATAATATGTATAGGGTGCTTAGGTATTTTTCTGGATACAACATCTTTGGGTTATGGAATATTGAGAAATACACCGTGGTGTTATTCGTTTCCTACCCACCTGACATAAAACATCAGGAAGATGTCCTAGGCCCCGGAAGAAAAAACTGCTCAAAATGAGCAGTTTTTTCTTATCCTGGTATACTAATCTAATGAAAAATGTTTTTCTATCAGGCGTAATTCTTCTCACGATATTTTTGATCTCTCGTTATATTTTTGAGCCAACATATCTTTATTACGAGTTCATTTGGCTTGATATTCCAATGCATATTATCGGCGGTGCTGCTGTTACTTTTTTTATCGCATCTGTTGCAACCTTTCTTGGTCAAAAACCAAGCGTTTATTATTACTTCGCTTTATACCTTGCCGTAGCTGGATTGTGGGAGACATATGAATATATGCGTGGCATCGTCGTGTATGACGCGTTGTGGAAGTATTTTGACAGTATCCAAGATGTAATTAACGGTGGTCTGGGGGCATTATTTACTATAGCTCTTCTTAAAAAATAGTATGTCTACTTTCTCAATCACATTTGCAGGGGGAGCTCAGATGCCGACAGGTTCAAACTTTTTAGTTGAGTTTGGTGGAAAGAAAATTCTCATAGACTGTGGTCTTGTGCAAGGTGAGAAATATTCACTTCCAACAAATAGCGAGCCGTTTACGTACGACGTAAAAAGTGTCGATGCGCTTTTCGTAACTCACGGACACTTGGACCATGTTGGGCGTATTCCACGTCTTGTGCGTGACGGGTTTAGGGGGCAAATAATCAGTACGCAGCCAACACGTGAAATCGCTGAGCTTATTATGTTGGATTCAATGGGAGTGCTTGGTAAAGAAGCGATGCGCGACAACCAGCCGATGCTCTATGAAGAGCGAGACGTCTTCGAGAGTCTTCACTTATGGGGAACAACGCTTGAGTATGAGAAGCCATTTGTGTTTAAGACCGATGATGGTGACGCGCTTATCACGTTACACGACGCAGGGCATATTTTAGGTAGTTCTATTATTGAAATAGCATACAAAGGGAAAAAACTAGCCTTCACCGGAGACTTGGGTAATACGCCTTCTCCGCTTATGCGAGACACGACTCTTTTACATGATATCGACTACTTGGTTATGGAAAGTGTATACGGTGATAGAAATCATACAGATAAGGATAAACGAGTTGAGCTTTTTAAAGAGGCTGTAACTTCTACGATTAATAAAGGGGGAACCGTACTCATTCCTGCTTTTTCTATTGAGCGCACACAGGAAATGTTGCTTGCATTTAATGAGCTTGTTGAAAGTGCGCAAATTCCACCTGTGCCGGTCTACTTGGATTCACCGCTTGGTATTAACATTACTAAAATTTATAAGAAGTACGAAAGTTGGTTTAATCAAAACATTGGAAATATCATCCGAGGAGGGGACGATATTTTTGCGTTTAAGGGTCTTGTGCAAACAGCCTCTCCTGAAGAGAGCAAAACGATCAACAATGATAATCGACCTAAGGTGATCATTGCTGGTAGTGGTATGAGTAACGGAGGTAGAATTGTTCACCATGAAGCGCGTTACCTGCCAGATCCTAAGAGTACTATTATCATAGTTGGGTATCAGGCAGTTAATACGCTTGGGCGGCGAATTGTTGACGGAGCAAAAGAGGTGATTATTCACAACAGTCCTGTCGCGGTGCGTGCGCGTCTAGTAAATATTCACGGCTTTTCTGCTCATAAAGATTCTGACCGGTTGGTGGATTTCGTTGGCTCCACTACGTCTTCTCTTAAGAAGGTTTTTGTAGTGCTTGGAGAACCTAAGAGCGCTTACTACCTTGGACAGAAAGTACACGAGACGTATCAGGTGCCTGTTGTGGTTCCAGAAAAAGGAGACAAGGTATTTCTCGACTAGTCCACTAGTAAGTGATGATGGGTACTATATACTACATACATGAAAGAAAGAAAGATTACGATTAGTGTTTCTGGTGCAGCTGAAGTTGCACATTGTGGACCAACCGTTATTCCTGTCGCTAAAGAAGTTGGTCGTGAGATTGCTCGCCAAGGATGTCAGATTATTACAGGGGCAACAAGTGGTTTTCCTATGTATGCAGCAGAAGGCGCAAAAGAAGCCGGAGGTGTATCATTTGGTATTTCCCCCGCAGCAAGTAAGAAAGAGCACGTAGAGGTGTATAGACTGCCAATTAAAGCAATGGATGCAGTGATTTACACCGGGTTTGGTTTTCCAGGAAGAGACTTAATGCTTATTAGATCTAGTGATGCGGTTGTAATTGGTTGTGGGCGCATTGGCACGATTCATGAGTTTACGGTTGCGTGGGAGGCTAATATGCCGATGGGTATTTTAGAAGGGGAGTGGCCAACTGATGAGGTTATTAAAAACATCATTAAAAATAGTGATCGTACAAATCCTAATGTTATTTTCGAAAGTGACCCGAAAAAAATGATTGAGCGACTTGTAGAAATGGTTCGTAAGCAGGACGCTGCAAACATTCCAAACATGAGGCTTTAAGTGTGATTATACAAAATAAAAGCGACGCCGTAGGCGTCGCTTTTATTTTGTATCTTTACGCGTTAACTGTTTCTACAATACGCTTAAATGTTTCTGGGTTTTCTGCTGCCATTTCTGAGAGCATCTTACGGTTGATAACCATCCCTTTCTTTGTAAGCTTGTCGATAAAGACGCTGTAAGTAACTCCGTGTTCACGAAGTCCTGCGTTTAGGCGGGTTGTGAAAAGGCGACGCATGTCTGTCTTCTTGTCCTTACGGTGAGCAAAAGCGTATGCTCCGGCTTTACGGATAGCAATCTTTGCTTCGACTTCTTTCTTGCTGCGTCCAAAACGGTAGCCTTTAGCTTGTTTGAGGACGTTGCGACGGTGCTTAATCGCTATTTTACTTCGTTTTACTCGAGACATGGTAGTTTGATTATTTTAAAATCGGTAAAGAATTATAGAAGGCCAGGGAGGAAACGAGACTTCTCTTTTCCTGTCATAGGGAAATCCTTTCCACGCTTAGCAGCTAGCTGCTTGTGACGTGGAGCCTTTGAGTTGAAGTGGTTAAGCCCCGGTTTGCGGCCGATGATCTTACCATTCTTTGTTACTTTTAGGCGTTTTAAAAACGAGTTGTTTGTCTTCATAAATTCCGTACCTTCTAAGATAGTTGGGCTATTATAACATTCTTGTGTCTTAAAAGCAAGGCAGGTTAAGGGTTATTTGTTAGCCTTTTTACTTTGAAGTAAAGGCAATAATACTTATGGTAATGATATAGGTAATGAAAGCTGGAATGACAGATAATGCAGCTAATAACACTAAGGCTCCTCCCAGTCCTGGGTCTATTTCAAAAGCCTTCCCTAAAAATAGGGCAAGAATCGCGATAATGGTTGTTGAAAGGAACCACCATGGAATAGCTGTAAAGATGGACGCGATTATTGCAGCCGCTTTTGTATTTCCCGCTAAGTACTCTCTATGAAAACATGTAATGCCTCTGTTAAAGGCTATTACTATAGGTATAAGAATAGGGATAAGAAGTATCCAGTGGGTTAATTCCATGTTACTTAGCCTTTTCAATCACTATCATCATAGACTTTGGGACCTTCTTTAGCGGTTCGGCGATTTTGTATTCTGCTGGAATTACTGCGAGTATGCGGTCCATTCGTTCTGTAAGAAAGCCTTGATCCATATACTTTGTTCGGCCTTTAAGTTGGAGTTCAATTTTTACACGATGTCCTTCCTTTATCCATTCAGCCGCTTGCTTAGCTTTAATCATGATGTCGTGTTCAGAAATCGCCACGCTAATCTGGATATTTTTTGTTTCTGTTACATGGGCCTTAGCCTTAACTTCTTTTAGTTTTTTTGAAGTTTCGTAGGTGTATTTTCCGTAGTCTGCAATACGTGCAACAGGAGGTTCCGCGTGCGGGGACACCTCTATAAGATCAAGTCCTACCGCCTTTGCTGCAGCGATGGCCTCGTCTTTAGTGAGTACGCCAAGGTTTTCACCTGTATGTCCAATAACCCGAAGTTTCGGAGAGCGGATGTTATTGTTGATGTTTACTTTATCTGCCAAGGTGGATATGTACAGTTATACTAACACGCACAGCTTATTTTGCAATGGTTTTCTTTGGTGGAAGAGGGAAAAATGCACTTGTTTGTTTTTTGTATACCTCCCATTCAGGAACTCCTTCCCACTTTTTTTCAAGCATAGGTATGCCAGATACCTTGGTGAGTAAGTACGTGATAAGTAGAGGGGATAAAAATACAAAGTAGGTTGCTACTCCACCAAACGCAACAAGAGCAAGGCCCCACCACATCAGGGATTCCCCAAAGTAGTTTGGGTGCCGTGTGTATTTCCAAAGACCACTTTTCATAATGGTTCCTTTATTCGGGTCTTTATTTTGTATGAAGTGGTCTAGCTGCGCATCTCCAATCGCTTCAAAGATAAACCCAATTACCCAAAGTATTAAACCAAGTACCAGAAGAGATAGGATGTTGCCACCTCCCCAAAGACTTAGTGTGAAAGGAAGAAGTACAACGCTTATAACAAAACCCTGCAGAACAAATATTTGAAGATATGAACGGAGGAAAAAGTAGAGTCGACCCTTTTTGTTCCACGTCTCTCGCCATGCAGCATATCTGAAATCTTCAGGTTTATTTTTATTTTTCTTATAGATTCGATACGAGAGTCTTGTCCCCCAAATGTAGACACAAAGTAATAATATGACAGAGAAAGGAGATAGTGGCGTAACGCTTAAAGTAAGTACACTAAGTACGCTTGCGGTTACTATAAAACCTGGCCCATAAGCTATATCTATTATGCTGTTATCTTTTTTCTTTAGCGCGAGAAGAAAGAGACAAGAAGTGTAGATGATAGTGGTAATAAGGGATGTTATGTAGAGTGTGAGCATGTTTTAAAGTATAACAAAAGAAAAGTGGTCTCCGCTTCCACACAATGAAAAATCCCCTCAAGGGGATTTTTCATTGTGTGGAAGCGGAGGGATTCGAACCCTCGTGTATAGTGGAATGATGTAAGAGTCTACGGTGTATAGTTTACTTGTGTGTAATCATACAACATAAAAGCAAACGAAAGCGTTGTATGATGTGTACGCAATTAGTTCAGTTACCGTAGCGTACAGGACGGTAACCTACATCTACTGTTATTATGCCCTTATCTTATCCGTAGATGCGAGAAGTAAGGACACCAGGTCGGCGTTAATTACGCGAACGCTGGAACGAGTCCGTTTGCCATGTATGGTGAACGGATCGCCGTTGCAGATTTGTTTGCAACATGGATAGTAGAATGTTTACGAGTAACTCTACCAGTCTCGACACAGCACTTACAAACAGAATCACTATATCAAAGCCAAAGTACGCTCCCATGTTTATGTTGAAGACGTTTACTACAAAAAGTCTTCAGACAGGGAAATACATTATACCATAATTAACCTTGCTAGTCAACGATATTTCTGTGGTCTTTTTCTTTTAACTTCTCGCGTTTGTCTTGTTTATTTAATTTTTTACATATTGCGACGTCGACCTTCAGACGGTTGTGCGCTAAAAATACAGAGAGAGGAACAAGTGTGAGGTGTTCATGCTCCATTCCTGCAAGTTTTTCAATCTCTACTTTCTTAAGAAGTAAGCGACGGGTTCTATGTTCGTCGTAGTCTTTAGGGGTATTTTCTGGCTGGTACGGGGGGATATACATACCTACGATATAAGCTTCCCCGCCGCGAATAATGGCGCGTGCGCCTTCAAGAGACCCAAGTTTTGATCGAAGGGCCTTTACCTCACCTCCAAGTAGCTCTATGCCAGCGGTGTACGTGTCGCGAACTTCGTAGGTAAGTCGTATTTTTTTGTTTTCCAGTAGTTTCATGTAAGGATACGCTCTATTTTAGCATATGGTAGAATACTTAGATGGCTAAGAAACTTACACCTGAAAACGATAAAAAGATTACTAATGTTGGCTCATTCCTTCGTAAGTCTGGAGGTTTTTCACAACAGCTCCTTACGACGCTTATTATCTTCATGATATTGTCTTGGGGGTATTCACTTGTTTCAAATAAAGAGGCTTCCCCAGTTATTTCGCTTTCTGAGTTTGCACTTCTTGTAAACAACAAAGAAGTTACATCAATTACTGTAGAAGGCGACAAGCTTATTGGTGAAAAAGCAGATAAAACTCTTGTTGAAAGTAAAAAAGAGTCATCTGCTTCACTTGTGGAGACGCTTCAAGCTTACGGGGTGAGTACATCAACTCTTGCAACTACAAGTATTACGATTAAAAAAGAAGGTGGTTTTGGTTTTTGGGTTTCGGTGATTCCAATTATTCTTCCGATTGTCTTTTTGGCAATAATGATTTGGTGGCTTGCGCGCGGAATTAAAGGTGCAAATATGCAAGCTCTTTCATTTGGACAGTCTCGCGCTAAAATCATTCACCCAGATGACGGTAAGC
>CAZZGJ010000006.1:3367-13306 GCA_964654175.1 uncultured Candidatus Saccharibacteria bacterium | reverse complement strand
TAAAGATATTGCAGGGGCCAAGGAAGCAAAAGAAGAACTTTCTGAAATTGTAGAATTTTTACGTAACCCAAAAAAGTTTCTGGATATTGGAGCCCAAATTCCTAAAGGTGTACTTCTTATGGGTGCTCCCGGAACAGGTAAGACAATGCTCGCTCGTGCGGTCGCGGGAGAGGCGGGGGTACCATTCTTTCACCTTTCAGGTTCTGAATTTGAAGAAATGTTTGTGGGGGTTGGTGCATCTCGAGTTCGTGATCTTTTTGACATGGCAAAGAAGTCCTCACCTGCAATTATATTTATTGATGAGATCGACGCAGTTGGACGTGCTCGCGCATCAAATATTGGCGGGCAGGGTGAAGGTCGTGAGCAAACACTTAATCAGATCCTTGTAGAAATGGATGGCTTTGAGCCAACGGTTAATCTTATTGTGATGGCTGCGACAAACAGGCCTGACGTGCTTGATCACGCTCTTTTGCGCCCAGGACGTTTTGATCGTCGAGTAACACTTGATTTGCCAGACCGCTCTGACCGTGAGGCAATACTAAGTATCCACGCCCAAGGTAAACCTCTTGCTGAGGATATTAACTTACGTATTGTTGCTGAACGCACGCCTGGATTTTCAGGTGCAGATCTATATTCTCTTATGAACGAAGGCGCTATCTTAGCGGCACGCGAAGGAAGAAATAAGGTTGCACAGTTTGATCTTATTCGTGCAATTGAAAAAGTAATGCTCGGTCCTGAACGTAAAAGCCACGTACTGTCTTTGTCTGAGAAGAAAATAACAGCGTATCACGAAGCTGGACACGCGCTTGTTGCCTCATGTTTACCTGACGCTGACCCGGTGCACAAGATTTCTATTATTGCGCGAGGAAGGGCAGGGGGGTATACGCTTAAACTGCCATTTGATGAACGAAGACTTATGAGTCGTGCATCGTTCTTGGACGACATTGCGATGTCGTTAGGTGGGTATGTTGCAGAAAAGGAAATATTTGGAGACATCAGCACTGGTCCATCAAATGACTTGCTGGTGGCTACTGCCATGGCGCGAGACATGGTCACTAAATACGGTATGAGTACACTTGGTCCTATGGCGCTTGAGTCAGATGGCGCAGCTATTTATGGACGCGGTATGTACGGCAAAGACTACAGCGAGGCCTTTGGAGAAAAAATTGACGGAGAGGTTAAGCGCATTATGGATGAAGCTTGGGCGAGGGCCAGAAAAATTATTCTTGATAAACGAGACGCGCTTATTGCAATTGCGGAAGAGCTTATACGAGTTGAAAATATTGAACGCGAAGAATTTGAAAAGTTGCTTATCGTCCACGGAATAACTCCAAAGAAGAAAGAGGAACTCATCTAGCTAGCTTCTTCCCCATTCGTTTACGGGCACGTCTGATACACTTTGATGTATGTATATATTAGATAAGTATGTTGACTGGCTCGTTGCAGGAGGGTTGTCTCTTATTGTGTACGCAATTATTTCGATTTTCGATATCAATTTAATTTCGTACGGCATTGCTTTCACTGCATTTACTCTTGCCCAGTTTATCAATAACCCACACTTCATCGCTTCGTATGGTCTTTTATATGTGGACGAACGTAAACGACTTTTCTCAAATATCTATTATATTTTTGTGAGCAGTGTAGTGCCGATACTACTCATCGGACTTTTTGTGTACGCGGTCACGACTAAGCAGCCAGAAATAATTGGGCTCATGGTGAACCTTATGTTCTTTATGGTGGGGCTTCACTATATACGACAGATTTACGGTATAGGTCTTATCTCATTGGGTAAGATGAAGATATTTTTACCTCAGCATCTAAAGACTATTCTTAACTATTCACTTTTTCCTACGTGGTTTATTTCGTACTTAAATGGAAACAGTGCGGTGTATGTAAATAACTTTTACGGCATTACGTATTCTTCATTTGGGTTACCAACTATTTTACGAGATGTTAACACGCTTTTGTTTTACGCATCTATTTTTGTCTGGATTGGAATCGTTGCCTATATTGTCTATACACACAAGAAGTGGCCGATCACACTTATTATTGTGCTTGCTAGTATTTCCCTTTGGCACTTCCCAGATTTTTACAACTACGGTTTCTCATATCTGATCCCACTTTTCCACTCATTGCAATATCTACTTATTGTGGCTGCAGTTAAACGTAGTCAAATTGGTGAGGAGCAGAAGTATATTAAATACTTAGTGTATATGTGTACGATTGGTATCGTAGCGTATCTGGTCTTTCGTTTTATACCTGAACACCTAGATAAGATTATGACGTATGACCGCCAAATGTTTGGTAATACGCTTTACCTCGCGATGTTTCTTATGTTTATTAATATTCACCACTACTTTATTGACGCGCTCATTTGGAGAAAGGGGAGCGGTGTCGCGAAACAGGTGTAATTAGATTTTCTTGTCGAACTCTCGCTCACCCCAGATATTTCTTCGCCAAACCACTCTCCACCCTCAGAAATGTCTGGGGTTTGCTTCCTTCACTTCAGAAATCTGTCGAGCCTTCTAAACAAAGTGCGCCCACCTGGACTCGAACCAGGGACCAGTCGTGTATAAGACGACGGCTCTACCAACTGAGCTATGGGCGCGTATTGGAACAACTATAGCAGAAACAGAGCTTCTTTTCTAGAAATACTTACTCCATATGAACACTGTCCCTGTCTTTCACTATTTTTGCAAGGTCGGGGAAGTTTTCAAGTTGGGGATCGTTGTCAATTAGTTCTCGGGCTTCAGCTCTGGCCACTTCGACAAGCTTTGGGTTTTTAATTGCTTCCATGGCAAGGTCACTCATTCCCCATTGTTTGCCGTCCATAAGTGATCCTATGCCGCGAGATTGCATGTCCAGTTCAGCGAGCTCAAAACCGTTTTTTGCTTCGACGAGATTTTTTAATCTTTTTGCTGTGAGTTCTCCCTGGGATTCCGAAAAGAGGTAACAGTATGATTGATGCTCAGCACGCCCAACACGACCACGTAACTGATGAAGTTGTGCAAGTCCAAATCTATCGGCGTGTTCAATAATAATACATGTTGCATTGGGTACGTTCACCCCAACTTCAACTACCGAAGTTGCAACCAAAATATCAGACTTCTTCGCGAGGAAGTCCTGCATCACTTCTTCTTTATCTTCCTTTTTCATTTTACTGTGCAGAGTGTCAACAATAAATTCAGGAAAGACTTCTTCCGCGAGTCGCTTCGCTTCTTCTTTAACACTTTTTAGCATTCTTTTCTGTTGCTCCTCTTCATCTTGTTCGTCAATTCGTGGGCATATGACGTACACCTGTCTCCCAGCCGTCAGTTCTTTTCGAATATGTTCGTAGACTTCTTTTCTCTTTGAAGTTGGGATGACCTCGGTAATTATTTTTTTTCTATTACGCGGGAGTTCATCTATTACTGTAAGGTCAAGATCTCCAAACAGAGTCAGTGCAAGTGTGCGTGGAATAGGGGTTGCTGTCATCGAGAGTAAGTGAGGAAGCTCCTTTCTTTTTTCGTGTTGTTTTTGCGCGAGGGCTTTTCGCTGCTTAACACCAAAACGGTGCTGTTCATCAATAATAGTAAGCGCAAGCTTAGAAAAGGTTACTGATTTTTGAATAAGCGCGTGTGTGCCAATAACGACAGACACTTTACCTGACTGGAGCCATGTAAGAAGTTGCGCTCTTGAAATGTCTGTGTACCCACTTGGGTCGAGCTTACTTGGGAATTTTTTACAGCCGCTCCCCGTTAAAAGGCCAATCTCTACATCAGTACCCTCAAAGTACTGAATAAAACTTTCAAAATGTTGTTTTGCAAGAATTTCTGTCGGTGCCATGTACGCTATTTGAAGGGGGGTCCCACCGGTTGAGAGTTGGGTGAGAAGCGTTGCGTAGGTTGATGTTGCTGCAACAAATGTCTTACCGCTCCCTACGTCACCTTCAAGGAGTCTTCCCATCGGTTCTTTGCGATGCAGATCGCTTATAATTGCGTCAATTGCGGCTAGCTGTGCTTTTGTTGGTGTGAAAGAGAAGGATTTCATAAATTCCTCGATATCTTTTTTATCTGCTTTGATCGGATACGCAAGAGAATGCTTTGCTTCAACTTTTTCACGATATTGTTTTAGCTGTAGGTAAAAAATTTCTTGAAAAGCAAAACGCTTACGTGCAGCGATGGTGAGCGCTTCACTTTTTGGGAAATGAATATATAAAAGCGCGTCCTGTAGTGTCGGCAGGTGTAGTTTTTGTAGGATGTGTGCAGGCACCGGATCCTCTACTTCGTCTAGGATTTTATTTGCGACAGCTTTTTTGATGAGTGTGTAGAGGTAGTTACTGGTTACACCTTTTGTTTCTCTGTACACAGGGGTTAGAAAATCAGCAGGGGCATCTTTTGCAAAGAGGCTTTCCTGTGAGTCTGGAATGATCTCTGGCGCACGCTCAATGTGTGGGTTAGAGAGAAGCGGGCCTTTACTATCGAATTGGATTTTGCCAGCTATTTTTACTTTTGTGCCATCAGGATACATTTTTCCTATGTAGGCTTGGTTAAACCATATCGCACGTACCACGCCAGTTACGTCCGCAATTTTTGCCTCGGTAAGTGGAACGTGACCTTTAAAGCTTCTTCGGACAGAAACTTTTTCCATTACACCGTAGATAGTTACTTCCTGTCCGTCGGTTACAAATTCGCTTGAGGTTGTTTCGCGTATGTCTGCATACCGTACAGGAAAGTGAAAAAGAAGGTCTTGTATTGTTTTAATACGAAGTCGAACCAGTCCTTCTTTATGTGTTTCTGTTACACGGTTAAGCGCTGAAAGAGGGTCAGAGAGAGTTAGTTTCACATTGGTCAGTATAGCAAAAGTGAAAACATATCTGTAAAAACCTCAGTTCGTGTCGTGGTACAATAGAGCTCTATGAGTTCTTCCTCACATAATAAAATTCCAGCTTTTGACAGGTTCATGTTTTTTATACTTCGGATGAAGCCACTTCCTGTTCGCAGAAAAGAAGGGGCACAAGTTGGTGTCGTGGCGGTACTTAAGCTCTATGCTGTTTCTCTTAGAAGATATCCGTGGGTGATATTCTTTTCGGTTTCAACAGCTATACTTGCCAGTCTTTCAAATGTGATTGCCCCGTACATCTTTAAGAGGTTTTTGGATCTTCTGGGGCAGGGGGTCAATGCTGTTCAGAAAAACGCACTAATAGATACTATCTTTATCTTCTTTTTTGTCTCGTTGTTGGCGTGGGCTTTTTGGAGAGTGTGTTATTTTTTAAATTCATATCTGGCGGCCGGTATGCTCGCTTCCTTGCGTCAGAGAGCTTTTGCGTATCTGCTCGGGCATTCACATACTTTTTTTACGAACACATTCGCTGGTTCGCTTGTGCAAAAGGTGAATCGTTTTGCACAAAGCTATGATCGTCTTGCAGACAGGCTTCTGTACGACATTATTCCAATCATTGTTCAAGTAAGTTTCATTCTCTATATAATGTTGCTTGAGCGCCCGATTATTGCGCTTGTGATACTCATTTGGGCTATTGTATTTATTGCTTGGAACTACAGTTTTGCTCGCTGGAAACTAAAATATGACACTTCTCGCGCTGCGCAGGATTCACTCTCAAGCGCTACGCTTGCTGACTCAGTCGGAAATCATCAGACAGTTGAACTATACAAATCACAAGATGTTGAGGAGAAGATTTATGAGGACGTTACAAATCTACAAGCGGATTACACACGGTTTTCATGGTGGTCTTCTGTAGTGCTTGATGGAGTTCAGGCACTGCTTATTGTGGTTGTTGAAGTGATCGTTTTGTATGTAGGGGTTGATCTGTGGTCTAAGGGTCTTATGAGTATAGGGTTATTTGTACTTGTTCAGACATATGTATTGCAGCTTGCTGAGAGATTATGGTCTCTTTCTCGGGTGATTAGAGATGTGCACGAGTCTTTTGCTGACGCGAAAGAGATGGCAGATATTATGAGCATGCCTCACGCTATACAAGAGGTGCCTAAAGCTGAAGTTTTGCCTCAGGCAAAAGGCGAGGTTATTTTTAAGGACGTTGTATTTTCTTTCCAGGGTCGAAGAGTTATTGACGGCCTTAACCTTACTATTACGCCTGGGCAGAAGGTTGCGCTTGTAGGTATTTCTGGGGCGGGGAAATCTACCCTCATTAAACTTTTATTTAGACAGTACGATCCAATCTCAGGCGTCATTTCTATTGATGGCCGTAATATAAAAAATCTCACTCTCGCATCTCTCCGTGCTGCGTTATCACTCGTTCCACAAGATCCTGCACTTTTCCATAGAACACTTCGTGAAAATATTCGCTACGGAAAACAAGATGCAACTGATGAGGAAGTTGAGATGGCTGCGAAGCTTGCCCACTGTGATGAATTTATCGAGAATCTTCCTCAAAAATATCACACCCTAGACGGTGAGCGTGGAGTGAAGCTTTCAGGTGGTGAGCGCCAGCGTGTGGCGATTGCTCGAGCGTTCCTTCGAAATAGTCCGATACTTGTACTGGATGAAGCGACCTCATCTCTTGATTCTCACTCTGAAGAAAAGATTCAAGATTCGCTTATGAAGCTCATGGAAGGTAAGACTACGATTATTATCGCTCACAGACTTTCAACTATTCGAAGAATGGACAGAATCATTGTGCTTAAAGAAGGCGGAATTCTTGAAGATGGTACCCATGATGAACTTCTCAAGAAAGATGGGGTGTACGCAAATCTTTGGAATGTTCAGCAAGGTGGATTTCTTAAGGATGAGGAAGGGGAGAGTTCGGAAGCGTAAGAGAGAGGGTCGAAAGAAATACAAAAGGGCGCCGCGAAGCGGCGTCCTTTTGTATTTCTTTTACTTAAGCGTAACTACCTAAACTGCGGTCGTGAGTGGTAGATGATAAGTGCGAGACTTACAAGAAGAAGAATAAACAAAAGCATGTTTGTCGCTGAGTAACTTTGCTGTGCGAAATTAATGTAGAGTTCTGTTCCAAGAATAAGAAGCGCGAAGATAAGAGGAAGTATTGGCCTCGGCCAGATAAGTATTAATATACCAAGTAAGATAAAAAGAGTGTGCCAAATACTAAATGCAATTGTTGCTGGAATAAATTCATCTATGCATGCAAAAACAGCAAGTTTTATTTTACTTACACCCTCTGAAAGCGCTTGTGCGTGAGGGTAGATAAAATACAAAGCAACAGCAAGTCTGAGTAGATAGGGCCAGAGGTTAAACATACTGGGTAGTGTTATTCTGCCAGTTTATCATATTTACACAAAAGAAATACCGGGTGTTTCCCGGTATTTCTTCGCACGACAGTCTTTATCCTTCGTTGTCGTTGGTTACTACGACACGAACTCGTTGGCTTGAAGGGGTTGATGTTCCACAGGAGAGTTCAAAGTCTGTTGAGTAGTCGAGCTGTAGGGTTTTCTTTCCCATTCCTTTACCTGTAGCAGCGTAGCTATAAGCCTCTTCCTGTATAGCCTCTGTAATTGTACGAGGTATACCAGGTGCAGAGTGAGGATCATTTACGTCAGTATTTTCAGTTTGGAGTTTTGTGTTCACGGCTGCTGCAGCGCTTGTGCGAGCTGGGCTACATGCCCCAGAACAAACAGGGGTTGCACTAAACTGACAGGTATCGTTAGGTTGGAGGATTGTCCATGTAAGTGTAGTAGCGCTTCCTTTTCGTATTGTTCGAGGGGTGGCATTAAGTGCAGAAGCTTGGGATGTACACATAGAGGCACTGTATGTTCGAAGCACTTGTCTGCTTGGGGTACCGGATGCACCACCTTGCTTACAAGTAACTCTATAAAGCCCCTCTACACCACCAAGAGAAACAGTGGCACTTGTTGATGGCCCGCTTGAGATGACAGCACCAAGACTATTTGTTACTTCGTAGTAGTCAGAGTTACTGCATTGAACACTTATTGTTGGTTGTGCAGGTGCTGGTGTACAGTTTAGGTTAAGTGCTGCCTCAAGTACTGTTGGGAATACAGACGCTTTTTGTATTGACCAGACAAGTCTACCGACTTTGCCGCTTTGGTCTGTACAAGTAAGTCTCCAGTCGTGCTGGAAGGAGAATCCTCCCATGAAAGCTGCACGTTCAGATGCGTTAAGAGAATTAAAGAGGAAGGTATAGCCAGAAAGGTTTGTCGCGTATGGCGGGTTAGGGTACCAAGCCCCGTTATCGTTTCGCTGATCCATCACACAAGATGCTGGGGTTGCTCCAGTTACTTGGTAACTCCATGAATGAAATGATCCATCAGGTGTAGCGCGAGTAAGTGGCTGTAGCGATGAGTAGGTTGTAGGGTCTGTAGGTGTTATCTGTACATAAGCACTTAAGGTAAAGTCAGTTGCTTGTCCGCCGAGTATCTGAGCCTGTCCTTGTGCAGTAGTAAGTGTTGTTATGTTGATATTCGCTGTTCCAACCTGAAGACCACTACCATTTAGCCCGTCAAAGCATCGTAGTATGTATGTGTAGCTTGTTGCAGGCGAGAGATCTGTATCACTACGAGTTCCATTGTTTGTGTTATATGTAGCGCTTCCGCCAGGGATACGTTGAAGAATGACGCTTTGAGCTGCTACGTTGTTACAGTTCCATGCGATATCTGCTGAAGTGTGTAGAATATTTGTCGCAGCAATCGAAGGCGTTGTGTACACGAAGGTGTCACTCTCGCCTGAGTTTGTGTCTAAACAGGTAAGAGTGTATGTTGCACCTTGGGTAGGGGTGAAGGTTCCAAAAGAAGGTGGTAGTGTTCTGTTGGTGAAGTCGTTTGATGTTGGCCCGTTTGTGGTTACAAGAGTTGCTCTGTTTGAGTTAAAACATTCCCAACGTAGACGAGAAATGTTTGTTGGGTCAGGAATGATTTCAGCCCCAACACCCACAATGACGTTTATAGGGGCCTGAACAGAGTACCCAAGCTGGTTAGCTGTGTCTCTTGCTACGAATCTAACGTAGTATGTTCCTGTAAGAGTTGGTATGAATGTTGCCCCAAGATTATTTGATGATCTCGCAGAAAAAGTCGTTGTTCCAGCATAGGTAACAGAACCATCTGGGTCGCCAGGTGTTTGCCAGTTCCACTGGCCGTCTGGCTTTCTCCACTCGAACTCGTGGGTCCTTACTCCGTAGTCATCCGTAGCGACAGATGAGTATGCGATAGGTTGACCAAGAGCAACTGTACGTGCGATGCTCGGGTTAATTGTTACAGAAGGTCCATAGTCTGGTGGTGGAACGTAACACTCTCCTCCATAGTGTTCGTAACCACTTTCACAACTTGCAGGGATGATGGAACCCTCATCTCCGCCGATAAGCGCGCGTTCAATAAACGCCAGCTCAGCCGTATGAGGATTGTCTCCACGAGTAATAAAAAATGTTCCTAGTAGGAAAAATGAAACACACAGTGTGCCGACTAAACTACCGACGTAAACTCTTTTTTTATGAGTAAAATGCTGAAGAAATTTCTTGTAAATGTGTACCATATAGTGATACCTAAAGTGTATCATGCAAATATTCTGTACTTATTTTTTATACACAGCGGACTGTCTTATGGAGCCCTTCTGAGTGTCGAGCATTTCTTCGCCAAACCACTCCCTACCCTCAGAAATGCTCGACACTCATTCGGGTAAATTCATTAGTGGTGTATCTGTTTAATGTGGTTCGATTGAGCATCGGTATTTTCTACGGGTAGGGGGAGGTTTGGTGTAGAAAATACTGATGTGAAAGAGAGATGTGCGTCCAGCCGGTGTATCTATTTTTGCTTGGTTCTGAGAATCGCTAAGTTGTTTTCTATCGAAAGACGCATCGCGTTTAGTCCCGTCTCATATATACGCGGATCATTTCCTGGATATGCGACGCCCCACGCTTCTTCTGTCATTTGTGTGGCATTATTTTTTGCATACTGAAACGCTTCGTAAGCGTCTTCATAAAATCCTAAGTTCATGAGAAGTGCGCCGTAGGTATTCTGT
>CAZZGJ010000006.1:0-3357 GCA_964654175.1 uncultured Candidatus Saccharibacteria bacterium | reverse complement strand
AAGGGTTAGTCTTTAGGTGGGTTACTGGAGCAATTGTCGCTATGGCGTCCTCGGTGCGTCCAATACGAAATTCAAGCCACGCTTTATCGTTTCGTGCAGCCCATGTTTCTGGATAGGCTTCTATGAATTTTCCAAACGCATCGATAGCTTTTTCTTCTTGGTTCATATATCCGTAGGTGAGTCCAAGAATATAGTACGCCCGTGTGTGTGCTGGGTAGAACTTTAATTCTTTTTTAGCCTCTTGTAGTGCCTCGTCTAGTTTTCCTTGAATGAAGTATGTGCGAGAGAGTTGGTAGTGAGCAAAGGGAACTGCTTCAGCTGCTATAGGGTTTGCAGATTGCTTAAAGAAAAAATGAGCTAGCTGTAAGTTATACAGCTTGGGGATTCCACCAAAAAAAGTATTTCCTAGGTTTTGGTGAAGTGTAGGAGAAAAGATTGCCCACAAAATAAGTAAGCCAAGTATCTCGACTACGAAGATTACAGTAAGTGTTTTTTTTGAAAGTCTACGAAGCGATAGCATGGATACTAGTTCCCACTTTTTATACTAGCCATAACAGTCCTCAGTATTGTGTCGTAGGGTTGTGCTGCTCCGCCAATTCGTTTGCCTAAGAATCGCTTAGTCTCTTCGTCGTAGATAAACATAGAAGGCGTGCGATTAACCTCGTTAATGAGTGCTTCGTGGGCGTTACCTTCTATTTTTTTTGTGACCGCATCAGTGTATCTACATGTAGCAAGTGTCTGCTCGTCTACTTCTTGAGTAACAGAAGAATAACCCTCCCGAATTTCATCTAGTGAAAGATTTCTGTTTTCATACAAGTATGTACCTATTCTGTAAGCTGCATCATCGCCGTAAAGTCTTTTTGTACACTCAACATCTCTTGCAAACTCAAGAGCCTTAGGGTGAATATACGTAAGCGGCAAGTGTCTTAGGTGAAAAGCGACAGTACTTGAACCAAATACTTGTATCCAGTAGGGGATTGCTGTGTCTACAGTGTGACAGAATGGACATTCGTAGTCGGTATAGAGGATCACTTTTATTCGCGCGTCAGGATTACCTACAATTATGTCAGATGCGTTTGGTCGTGCGATGCCGGTTACAGGAGTCGCAGGGGATGTTTTACGTGTGAGAAGAAATCCTTGCCATACAATGAAAGCAACGAGCAGTGCTATTGCTGTGAAGTAGAGCTTATTAGCGACACTGTGGTTAGCGAATGATTTCACCAAATGGGGGATAGATTTTTGCAAGGGCATCTAGGTCTTGTATATTAATTACTTCATTATTTTTGTAAGCATTTTTTGTGAACTCTTTAAATACGGCGACGTCAGTTGTGTCTTTGTTTTCAACTACCTGTTGAAGCAGAGAAACTATCTTAGAACTATCTCCATTTGTTTTCAGTAGAAATGTACTGTAATGGAAAAGAATAAAAGGCTGTACTTTTTCACCTTGAACTTTAGAGAGGTTGAGTGCTTGTTCGAAGTAGATTGCAGGATCTTCTGTCTTTTCACCTAAATATTGCAGCAGCTCTAGTGTCATTGCTTTTCTGTTCATTGCAAGGGGTAGCATCCAAGAAAGGTTTTCACTTAGCTTTGTATTATTAGGGTCAGCGTCTCCAGTTTTTATTTTTTCAATAGCTTTTTGTTTGTATAAGTTAAACTCCTCAGTGTTGCCTTGGTTTTTTGCATCTCTTGCTTTTTTTGCGTATGCAAAAGCAAGCCTCATTTCAGAGTCCATGATAGGGTAGTAGTCGCTACCTATCTCAAGCAGTGCAATATAGGCGTCATCATAACTTTCTGCTGATTTAAATTTTTGAATAAGTAGTGGTATTGGCATGAGCGTGCTCCACTCCAAGGACATGGTCCTGAGTGTATCTAGTATCTTCTGTTCGTGAGAGCTTGAGTATGTACGTGCAAGTGTGTTTATTGCGTACCCTTTTGTTTGACTGTTAATAGATGAGCTTGCTATTAGGCTAGAAAAAGCCTCAATACCTTTTTCTCGGTTCGTCTTTAAGAATGCATTTGCAATTTCGTACTGTATAAAAGAATATTCGTCGTTATTATTGTAAGATACTTCTCTGTACTTAACTACTGCTGCCTCATAATCTTTTCTGTTGGCAGCCGCTTGTGCCTCTCTAAAACTCTCGTCTTGTTTTAGGTTTAAGTATGTTTGATTTGGTTTTACAGTACCAGGTCCTACTTTCTTGTATTTTTCATAACCAAAATAAGAAGATGTTCCCACTAACGCAACAGCTAGTAAAGTAACACTAATTCTAAGCAGGTAGTTAGGTGTCTCTATTTGAGGGGGTTGTGGTGTAGATAGTGGGGGCATATAAGTACAGTATATGTCTAAAAGTATAGGGGACAAGGCCTTTGTACACAGTATTACAGGGGTTCCAGCTATTGACTTTTTGTATGAAATATGCTATTCTTAATCACAGAAATAGCATCCCGCTCTTTCCATTCCTGTCCTCGAAAGAGGGCTCCATAACGCCGAAAGGCACTTGCGCTTAACTGCGCGATTATAGAGAGGTTCACCATGAACAAGTTCGCCATTTCCCTGGCCATCGCCCTGGTTTCTTGCGCCTCTGTCGCGCAAATCCAGGTTGCTGCTGTCGACCCGGCAGCAAAGCTGCCGGCGTTCAAGACTCGGTAAAAGTTAAGCAGCAACGGGTATGTCAACAACATCTCCTTGACCGCAGTGTCGGGGATGTCTGGGAAACTGTACCTTGAGGGTACGAAGTGTTTCATCGACGCCGTGATTACGGCACAAGTTGTGGATGAAAACTTCGAAATTGTCGTCGAACAAATGACTCCCCGCACTCCGGCCGACGCTGCATTTTGCACTGGAATCAAACACACCATTACGCTTCCCCAAGGAAAAGGTGTCCTCGGACACGTTACAGGGAAGATGGATGTTGTTTACCCTTCTTCGGGCCGAAAATCAACCGCTTTCTTTTCTTTTTCCCGGTAGTTACTGGGGAAAAGAAAAACACGGCCTCGCAAGGGCCGTGTTTTTCTTTATTTAAGAACAGTCGCCGTCTCCGTCAGACGGGCAATCTCCTGAACCGTCTGGTCCTGGACTTGGTTCTGGCACCGGTTCAGGTACTGGATCGGGTGTTGGTGCTGGGGTTGGAGCTGGTGTTGGAGTAGGTTCAGGTGTAGGTGCTGGGGTCGGAGCTGGAGTTGGAGCTGGAGTTGGAGCTGGAGTTGGAGTCGGTGCTGGAGTCGGCTCTGGGTATGGGTACGGTACGTCAGCATAAATAGTGTCTACCAATTTATCAGGTGTGCCAGGGTTTTGAAGTTTGATAATAAACGCAATTACAGCGAGTGCGCCAAAAAGCCCTCCTTTATACAACCTCC
>CAZZGJ010000005.1:17792-21613 GCA_964654175.1 uncultured Candidatus Saccharibacteria bacterium | reverse complement strand
GTGAGGTCGTATGTTTTGCCTAGTATTTTTTCCTTAATAGGTAAAAATGGCACAGTTGGTAATGGGCCATTTTTGCGGTTAACTGTGGGTTGTGTTGTCTCAAGTATCGACATAGAATGATTATCTGCGACCCTTTTTCTTTTCGATTACTTTACCCATTCTCTTCGCAAGTTCGTATTTTTCTTTACTTGCAAGTTTCTTTAGCTTAGCTCGCTTTGTTTTAAGCTCTGAGAGGGCGCGGTCGCTGTAACGAAGAGATCGTACACGAGGGAGTACTCCTGATTCCTGCACACGCTTCTGAAAGCGGCGTACAAGCGAAAGAGCGTTCTCGTTTGGGTTCTTCTTTACTTCTACATTTACGTTTGACATATTGGGCTATTTTTAACAAAAAAAACAAAAAAAACACATCAATCCATTTTCAAACGGGCGCAAGCTTGTTGGGGCCCTTCCTCGGTCCCTCATCGGGGATGATTGTCTGCAATTTCTCGCAGCACATCTTTCCACCCGAAAACCCGGATGATATTTGGTTGCAAGGGTGCTGCCTTGTTCCATGATGTGTCCATCAAAAGAACTGTGGTGACTTCGGCGACCGCGGTAGCGTGATGCGTGGCGTCCTCAACGTGAAAGAGGGCGTTAATTCTTCTGCACCTTGTCGCCTTACTTTCAAGCATCCCCCCGCCTGCTTTACCAAGGAAATGGGTATCCTTGATGGCGTTTCCAAACGGTATCAGACTTTGGTGCGTGATGTCGGCGTAGCGCTCTTGCCGAGCTGTCACCAGGTGTACGTTGTACCACTTCGCTAGTTTTGCGACGCTTTCAACGGCGTGGGGAAGAGGTTCTGGCTGGTTGTATCTAGATGCGTAGAAGTTCTCAAGCCGTCTGTGCATTTCTGCAAGATCACACTCCCATAAAGCGTTGACGTCGTACTCGACCACGTCTTCAACACGGTGGGTGGTGCGGTACAGTTCATTGTGGAACCTAATGAGGTTCGGCATTGTTTGCCAGAGTACATCATCGCCGTCCACGGCTATCACAGGTTTAGTATCTGTGCTCACTTTTTTCTCCAAGTGGTTGGTTTAGACAAACTCTATCACAAATACATACCTGGCGCGACTGAAGGTCGCGCCAGGTATGTATTTTTGGTGGTTATTTAAGGTGCTTAATGTAGTCTGATAAAGCGTCTATTTTTACGGTGTCTTGTGAGTGGGTACTCATGTTTCGCACAATTACCGTGTTATCCATGGCTTCTTTCTGTCCGAAGATAATACAATATGGAATCTGCATTTTTTCAGCGATAGCGAGCTGTGCACCAAGTGAGTCCTTTGCGACAGACTGGTGTACCGGGATTCGTGCTTTACGAAGCACTTCTACAATACAGAGACTTTTTAGTTTTGCTTCAAACCCAAGCTGTATGAAGTACACTTTTGACGGTTTCATGATGCGAGGCATAAGTGTCTTACACTCTGGGAACATTTTAATGCGCTCCATACTAAGGCCTGTTCCTACAGCAGGTACGTCCTTTTTACTTCCCATCATCTTTGCAAGGTTGTCGTATCGTCCTCCACCTGTGATGGTGATTTCTTTCTCTTTTCCGTCTTCTGAGACGTCTACTTTGACCACTTCAAATACTGTGCGAGTGTAGTAGCTTTGTCCTCGAACAAGAGAATTGTTTACACGGTATGGGATACCCATTTCTTCGAGATACTGAAGCACTTCCTTGAAGTGATGACGGGCGTCATTAGAGAGGAAAGAAAGTGAAGATGGTGCATTTTCTTTTAGCGGCTGACATCCTGGTTCTTTACAATCAAGAAGACGTAGGGGGTTTGTCTTTATACGTTCATGGCAGTCCTTACAGAGTGCGTCTAGGTGTTTCTTGTAATAGTTTACAAGTTCTTTTACAAACGCTGGGCGAGTCTCCTTGTCTCCCATTGAGTTGATGTCAATAATCAAGTCTTTGAATCCGTATTCCTCAAGAATGGTAATGAGTGTGCGAATGATAAGCGCGTCCGCAATTGATTTTGAGGTACCTAAAATCTCAAGGTTAAATTGTCTGAATTGTCGCCATCGTCCACGCTGTGGTTTGTCATGACGAAAGGTTTGTCCGTATGAGTAGAGGAGTACTGGCTGTGAAAGATTTTGCATACCGTGTTCAAGATACGCTCGCATTACTCCCGCGGTATATTCTGGGCGTACTGCAAGCTTGTCGCCACCTTTAGTACGGAACGTGTACATTTCTTTGTCGATAATATCTGTGCCTTCACCAATTGCAGATACAAACACCTCTTCATGTTCCAGTACGGGTGTTTCAATTGGTTTGAAACCATAGTAGACAGCAATTTCCTGAGCCTTTTCAAAGAGTCCCTGAAACGCGTAGTACTCTTCATCGAAAAGATCATCCATTCCTTTCAATGATGTAGGTATCTCTTTCTTTGTTTCTTTTTTGAGTTCGTCGTTCATAGTGTTTGGCTGTAAAAGTGATAACGTTTATTGTGAGTATGTGTGTCCTCCTGGTGTATAGGAGATTGTTGAGAGGGGGTAGATTCGAAGCAGGGCTCTTCCTTTTATGTTTACTTTTTCAAGTGGACCCCAGTCTCTACTGTCATAGCTTTGCGCACGGTTGTCTCCCATTACGAAGTAGTGATCATTGTCTAAAATAATATCTGCAGTTTTACTTCTATCTTTTTCTTTGACGTACGTTTCGTCTAGTATAAACCCTTCAGGATGTTCGGTGTTATAGATGGTTGTTACTCCTTGTTGAATGACGACGCGCTCACCAGGGAGTCCAATGATTCGTTTGATGAGGTGTTTGCCTGTATATGCGGTAGGGTTACCTTCGTAGAGTTTAAAGACAGTCACATCTCCACGTTTTGGTGCTTCAAACTTGTAGCTGAGTTTGTCTACAAGGAGAAATTCTCTATTATGAAATGTAGGAAGCATAGAACCACCATCTACAATAAATGGCTGTATAACAAAGGCCTGGATACATTTTACGATAATGATAACAATAAGTATCCAGTAAAAAAGCGAAGAAGGTTTTTCGTCTTCTTCAAGGATACGTCCACGGACCAAGAGGTCTCTACATGATGGGAATATCATGGCGAGTAAGAGTGATATAAGTAAAAGGGAGATGATTACAATGATGGAAATTGAAATCGGATTTTGTGCAACATCTGTAAACGAATCAAGTATCGGTTGCATAATTGTAGATAGCATTGTGTGCTCAGTATATAGATTCGTTTGTAGCTCCGCAACAAACGAATCATATTTTTTATAAATTGCTGATTATAGTACGAATGTTACACTCATACACAATGATATACACGATAGTTCCACTTGGAAATCCTGGCAATGAGTATGCTCATACACGTCATAACGCTGCGCGTATTATTACTTCTTTAGTAGAAGAAGATATTATGAACATAGAAGGTGTAGAACTATTTATACCTGACACGTTTATGAATGAAAGCGGTAGAGCTATCGCACATTATTTGAAGTATCACAGTGATCGTGAGCTTGTTGTGGTATATGACGATAAAGATTTGCCACTAGGGACTATACGTATTTCTCACGACAGGGGAGACGGTGGGCATAATGGAGTTAAAAGTATTATTGAACATCTGGGTACTAGAGAATTTGTACGTATTCGTATTGGAATTGCAGCGATAAAAGAAGATGGGAAGGCAGATGCTCCTCACGGTGAAGCTGTGCAAGGGTATGTGATGGGTAAGTTTAGAGATGAAGAACTCACGGCTCTACGTGCTGTGGCTACAAAAGTGTTGGCTTCGATTAAAATGCCGGTAGCCGGTTCGTTGTTTGAATTG
>CAZZGJ010000005.1:3277-17759 GCA_964654175.1 uncultured Candidatus Saccharibacteria bacterium | reverse complement strand
CCAACGCGCGTTTATCACACGGCTATGGAGCCACAAAATAAATAAAACAGCGGCGCCTTATGGCGCCGCTCTTTTATTAATTGTGTCGCTTGTTACTTACTTCGCGTATGAAAGCGTCATACGCTCTTCATTTGCATCAAAGAATGTAATAGTAAACGACGCGCTCTTTCCAAGTGAAAGCGCTGCACGTAACTTCTCTTCGTCTCCGAAATCAGATACGTGAACAAGTCCCGCAACTCCTTCTTCGATAGAAACAAGTGCTCCGTGCTTGTTGAACTTAATCACAACACCTTGAACTTGGTCGCCCTTCTTGTACTTAGCAGCGGCCTCTTTCCATGGGTTTTGCTTAAGCGCCTTGATAGAAAGTGAAATCTTTCCATCCTTCACTTCAATGATCTTAGCTTTTACCTTATCTCCAACACGAGCGTGAGCCTTTGTGTCTTCAACAAGACCCCAATCAATTTCTGACTTGTGAACAAGTCCTTCAACACCGTCTTCTAGCTTCACGAAGATTCCGAACTCTACAACACCTGTAACAGTGCCTTCGACTTCATCGCCAACGAGGAAGTTACCAGCAATAACTTCTTTTGATTCCTTAACACCGCCGTCTTTTTCAGAGAAGATAAGTTTTCCTTCTTTTGGAAGCGCGTTAATGATAGTAACTGAAATACGCTTTCCAATAAGCTTCTTAAGCTCACGGAGGATTTTATCCTTATCGCCGTCTTCTACGCGAGGATAGTTTTCTTAAGCTGAGATGCTGGAAGGAATCCAGCAATTCCTTGCCATTCGATAATAAGTCCACCTTTGTTGGCGTCCTTGATAACGAGGTCCATAACTCGCTTCTCTTTGATGGCCTGTTCTGCGTCAGACCACATAAGTGCCTGGCGAGCTTCCTTAAGAGAAAGTTCTACGTATCCTTCGTTATTTTCACGAAGGATTACTTTTGCAGAAATCATGTCGCCGATGTTGATGCGTTTGATCACATCACGAGCGTTCATGAACTCAGCACCATAAATAATACCTGTTCCTGAAAGACCAAGGTCTACGTAGAGCGCTGCCTTTTGGATAGCGACTACGGTACCTTCTACGATGTCATCTTGCTTTACAAGAACTACATCTGCTCCTTCAATTGTTGATTCGTTTGTTGTCATAAAAAAATAAATTCCCACACAAAAGGTGGGATTCACACCTTCGGTCTAGTGGTCTACTCCTCAAATGTCTGCAGAAGTAGGGGTTACGCTAGAACGTTATCTATTAATAGATTGTCTACAATACTACAACAAAAAGCTTTATTACGCAATAAGAAAGGCCGCCTCTGCACTTGGTGCATTGGCGGCCGGTCTGATCAAGTTGCCCATTGGGGGCACCCTCCGCTGCTGAGGGTTGAGAGCCTTGATCTCGTGGGTGGCTTAGGTCCACTACTCTTTACTCGGTCGTCATCTCATGAGTGTTTCTCCTTGGTTTATTGGGGTTAGGTTTACATCTCGCCTAACCGGGAATGATGTCCTTGCGCGCCAGACGACGCCAGCGCAGGGTCAGCTCGACCATGATGGTGATCAGGCAAAGCACGAAGGCAGAGAGGGTCATGACGACCAGGCCGATGAACCAGATCGTCAGGACGTCATAGGTTCTCGGCATCATGATGTTGCCAAGGATCACCGCGATCAGGGCAAACAGAGACACCACCAGGAGGTAGCCGGCCAGTTTCAGTGGGTTTGGCCAGGTGATGTCGACCGAGAAGCTTGTCTCGGCCGGTTGGGATTCCTTTGGGGACATAGAGAAGCCTTTCTTGGGTTGAATGAACAGAATATTATTATATCATTTATATGTATTTTGTCAAGTATAAGATTGATTGTTTTTAGAGTTTGATTTGGGTGCTCCTCAAATAAAAAAGCTATGTTAGAATAGTGAGCATGATAATCACTCATTTCGGACGTCAGCATTTCAAGTTACAAGTTGGAGAGACTACGTTTGCAATAAATCCTGTTTCAAAAGATGGAAGGGGGAAGGTTGCAAAATACGGCGCAGACGTATGCCTTATTACTACAAATCACCCAGACTATAACGGTGTTGAGCAAGTAACACATGGTTCAAAGGAGCCTTTCGTGATTAGTGGTGCTGGTGAGTATGAGGTCGCTGGAATTTTCATTAAAGGTTTTGGAACAGAGGCAGAACTACAAGAAGGGAAAACAAAAAAGACATACCAAAACACAAGTTATTGTTTTACGTTTGACGGTATTAAAGTTACGTTTCTAGGGGCCCTCTCACAAATGCTTGAACCGCATCATAAAGAGGTGATTGATGAAACAGATGTACTATTTATCCCTGTTGGTGACGACGGTTTCTTGCTTAATCCATATGACGCTCATAAGTGTGCGGTGTCGCTTGAGCCCCATCTTATTATTCCGATGGACTACGACGAGAAGTCTCTTCCGATTTTCTTAAAAGAAGCAGGTGCTGAAAAAATCGAACCACTAGAGAAACTCACTATTAAAAAGAAAGATATTGAGTCGAAGTTAGGAGAGGTGGTGCTATTCCACGAGATGTAGTAAACACAAAACGCGGCCTACGGCCGCGTTTTGTGTTGTATACTTTTAAGTATCATAAAAAGCTATGAAACTTTCTCTACGTGGGTACATCCGCCATGTGCGCAGACAAAACAAACACATACAACACTTTCACGCGTTTGTGTTTGCTTCGGTAATAACCGGGATTGTTGTGGGCTTTATTCTCTACTACGATTACGGTTTCTGGCATGATGTGTACGTCAACACAGAAAATACGGCAGTAGTTAGTGAGGGTTCTTTACAAGAGGAAGGGGAGTCTCCTCTTGAATCTTTCTCACGGCTACTAGAAGAAGCTAAGCTTCGTCTTGGTGAGGTTGGTAATTCTGGGCAGATGCTCCTTGAGGGGACAGAAGTATATAGTAATGAATAGTGTTAATTGCTGCCCTGTAACAGTTTTTTACCAAAAGTCTCTGTAGTTTTTCGCTTAGATTTATGCTATACTATATAGATATTCGTTTGACATTTTTCTATGGCAAAAAAGACAACTAACCCTGAAGAGTCTCCTGTTCCAGTAGAGCGATCTGGTATTTTGGCGGTTAACATTTCAGAAGAAATGCGTACCGCATATCTTGATTATGCGATGAGTGTAATCACCTCACGTGCACTTCCTGATGCTCGAGATGGTTTAAAGCCGGTGCATCGACGTATTTTGTATTCTATGAATAACATGGGGCTAACCCCAGGGGCAAAATTTCGTAAGTCTGCGACAATTGTGGGAGACGTGCTTGGTAACTATCACCCGCACGGAGACGCTTCTGTGTACGACGCGATGGTAAAATCCGCACAAGACTTCTCATATCGTTACCCGCTTGTGATGGGACAGGGAAACTTTGGTTCAATTGACGGTGACGGTGCTGCGGCATATCGTTATACCGAAGCTAAGATGTCTAAAGTCTCAATGGAGATGATGCGTGATATCGAAAAAGATACAGTTGAGATGGTTCCTAACTATGACGGTACAAAAAAGGAGCCTCGTGTACTTCCTACAGCTGTGCCTAACCTTCTTTTAAACGGTACGCTTGGTATCGCGGTGGGAATGGCTACTAATATTCCTCCACATAACTTAGGTGAAGTGGTAGATGCGACTGTGCATTTAATCGACAACCCACATGCAACAACTGAGGAGCTGTGTGAGCACGTAAAAGGACCTGACTTTCCAGTTGGAGGTATTGCCTTTGGTCAGTCAGATATACGACAAGCTTACGCCACAGGGCGCGGTGGGGTTGTGGTGCGCGGTGAAGCGGAAATCACAGAAACTAAAAACGGTCAGTTCCAAATTATTATCACTTCACTTCCTTTCCGTGTTGTGAAGAGTAACTTGATTGAAAATATTGCAGATCTAGTGCGTGAGAAGAAGATTGAGGGAATCAAAGGGCTTCGTGATGAATCAACTAAAGATATTCGTGTGGTGATTGATCTAAAGTCCGGAGCACAACCTCAGAAAGTGTTGAATTATTTGTATAAGCACACAGAACTTGAAAGCACGTTCCACTATAACGTGGTTGCACTTGTGGATGGTATTCCTCAGACACTTTCACTTAAGGGTGCGCTTGAGTCATTTATCGGGCACCGAAAAGAAGTTGTACGTCGTCGCACAGAGTTTGATCTTAAGCGTGCACTTGAACGTGAACATATTTTACTTGGTCTAAAGAAAGCACTTGATCATATCGATGAGATTATTCAGACGATCAAGAAATCAAAGGACACACCGGATGCTCATGCGCAGTTGGTAAAGAAATTTAAATTCTCTGATATTCAGGCGACGGCAATTCTTGAAATGAAGCTTCAGCGATTGGCTGGTCTTGAAAGAAAGAAGATTGAGGACGACTTGAAAGCTGTACAGCTCCTTATTGCAGAGCTTCAAGAAATTCTTAAGTCAGAAAAGAAAATGCTTGCAATTATCAAATCAGAACTTGCAGACATTCGAGCGCGTTATGGAGATGAACGTCGTACAAAAATCGTAAAGCACAGAGCTAAAGAATTCAACCCAGAGGACTTGATTGCGGATAAAGAAGAGGTGCTTGTGTATACCTCAGGAGGCTATGTAAAACGTACTGACCCATCTGAGTTCCGTACACAGAAGCGTGGCGGTGTGGGGGTTGTCGACATGAACACTAAAGAAGAAGACTTCGTAACAATGTCGCTTACTACATCAAGTCACAGCGACCTTCTCTTCTTTACTGATAAAGGGAAAGCATATCAGATGAAGATGTATGATCTTCCAGAAGGGAAGCGTGCGACACGAGGGAAATCAATTATGAACTTCCTTCAGCTTGTTGATGGAGAAAAAGTAACAAGTATTCTCGCAATGCCAAAAGACGTGAAAGCGATGGCGGGCATTTCTCTTATGATGATTACTAAGGAGGGTACTGTAAAGAAATCTTCTGCAGATAGTTTCAAAGATGTTCGTCGTAACGGACTTATTGCGATTCGTCTGGAAGAAAAAGATGAACTTCTTGCGGCATTATTTGTATCAGATGAGGATAACGTAATGCTTACGACTCAAAATGGTCAGTCAATTCGTTTTAACCATACTGATGTGCGAGAGATGGGGCGTACTGCTGCAGGTGTGATTGGAATGAAACTTGATAAAGGGGATGTAATCGTTGCGGCTGATAAAGTGGTTACGGGTGTAAAGGGGGCAGAGCTTCTCATTATGACCGCAAATGGCTACGGTAAGAAAACAAAACTCTCTGAATACAAAACACAGAAGCGTGGTGGATCTGGTATTAAAACAGTGAAAGTAACTGAGAAGACTGGAAAGCTTATGGTTGCTCGTGTGGTTACTGGAGATGTTGATGAATTGCTTGCAGTTTCTAAAGATTCTCAAGTGATTCGTACAGAAGTCTCTTCTATTCCAACCCTTGGACGAGACACACAAGGTGTACGAATTATGAAGTTACGTGAAGGGGATTCGCTTGCGTCATTTAACCTCTTGTAATTTTAAAGTAGCGCAGCATTAATAAAACCGGCCATGGGCCGGCTTTATGCATCTACTGACCCAAGGAAGAGGCAGTAGCAGGCGTCATCGTAGTAAAGATCCCAGATTTCTCTAATGGGAAGCTGACGAACGCCACCTATTTCGATGATGTCTACTTCCAAGCATGTAAGCTCAATGCAAACGACGCAAGGTTCGTGCTGTTGGTCGCCCTCGTCGAGGACGAGGTTGAGGGTGTGGTAACCATCATGTACTCCAGAAATCCAAATGCTCGCCGCACCAACAGTGCGCGCGACTTGCATAAGTATTTGCGGAAGCGTCCCCTCTCCGAGGTTTTCGGGGAGTTCTTGAAGCCCAAGTTGCTGCGCTGTCTTCTGCAGTTTTTCGTAACACCGTAGCGGCGCCGGCAGGACTTCAAGGGAGAGTAGGGTGCATATCCCAAAGGGACTTATGTGCACTTCATGTGCTTCAATCTCAGGTGTGTCCATAGGTAACCTCCTGTCTGTGTACGACACTACACTAAATAAGTTTCTCTTTCAATGGTGTAATAATTCTTTTCCCTTGACCGTTTTCTATCTATGGGGATACACTTTACCGTATGTCAAAGAAACTACGTCTTGCGTTCTTTTTATTAGCTGGTCTTTCCGTTCCTCTTTTCGCCTCCGCCGCTACCTCAAACATCGGATTTGAAGGTCTAAACAAACTGATACTCTCACTCTCCAACGGAGTAATCCGTTCAATCGGCTACATGCTCTTTACGCTTGCAGTAGTTGCATTCTTCTGGGGAATTATTCAATTCATCTGGTCAGCACGACAAGGAGCAGAAGGGAAAGGTATTAGTAACGGTAAAACATTCATGATGTGGGGCCTTATTGGACTCTTCGTAATGTTTTCAGTATGGGGCATCATTAAATTCGCTCAAGGAGTATTTGGAATACAAGGGGAGAATACGATTATAGTTCCTACGCTTGACTTCAAACCAGGAAGTGGAACTAGTGGAGATCCTGCGAGTGGTTCCGTTAAATGTGATCCGCCTAACGAGCTTATTGGTGGAGTGTGTTCTTGTGATGCGCAGTGTCGTAGAATGAAGAATGAACAGAGATCGGGGACCTCTCAATCGCCATCACCTTCAGGTACTACAATTCGTACAGGCGGGGCGTCTTCTCCTGCTAGTTCAGGGGACTACCGAAACGGTGCTGACGTCCAAAGTGATAATGCATCTACCGCGGGGAATGTGGAAGAGTCAAATTATGCAGCGAGTAGTGGTCTACCTGTTTGTGGAACCGCTGCCGCTAATAGATCAAGTGGGGCATGTAGTCCATCTGACGGTCAAAGGTGTAACAAAGGTGATGGAATGTTTTGTAATGATGACGCTACCGCAAGAAATGGATCCGATGTCCAGAGTGACAGTTTTTACTATTCACAAGATAACACTAACGATAACTACGACTTTCAACACCGGAAATCCACAAAGTGCAAACACATATGAAAACGGTGCTGACGTCCAGAGTGATCAGGCTGCATGGTATGAATTTTGGAATTAGAGTTTCATAGAGCGTATCCTTCCGCTTGCTAATTATTATGAAAACTCGCCTCATTATATTTCTCGGGTTGTTTTGTTTGATTCCATTCGCCTCCGCCGCTACCTCAAACATCGGATTTGAAGGTCTAAACAAACTGATACTCTCACTCTCCAACGGAGTAATCCGTTCAATCGGCTACATGCTCTTTACGCTTGCAGTAGTTGCATTCTTCTGGGGAATTATTCAATTCATCTGGTCAGCACGACAAGGAGCAGAAGGGAAAGGTATTAGTAACGGTAAAACATTCATGATGTGGGGCCTTATTGGACTCTTCGTAATGTTTTCAGTATGGGGCATCATTAAATTCGCTCAAGGAGTATTTGGAATACAAGGGGAGAATACGATTATAGTTCCTGATTTACAGTTCAGACAAGGCGGTGTTACTGAGCGTTCGGTTTCTACAGTTGGCACACCAGGTGCCGGTACTCCTTCACGAGGAAGCGGGGACGAGGAAAGAGCAAACGTGAACACCGAACAAACAGAACAAGCTTCTGCAACAGAAAAGCCGGACACCTCTTCTGATACTCCCTCATCTGAAGAGTCCGAGAGATCAACCCCAGAGTCCACTGCTACAGAAACAGAGATAAAAATGTCGCCGAACCTTGAAATTTTTAATGAAAAGTGTGGGAACATAATTAAAAAAGCAGGGAGAACAGAGGACCCTAAAGATATTCAGTTAGCTGAGTCGTGTTCATGCGGGTTGTGGGGAGGCTCATACTCAAATGCTGTCTGTACGGTTTCAAATTACGGTAAAGTTTATTTTGAGGGTGACTCAACCCAACTAGATGAGGATATAAGTTTGCTTACGCAGTGTGTAATTCTTTCTGGAGGCCTTCAAAATAAAAAGTGTGTTATTGGAGGTAAGTCATATGCTTCAGGAGACGAACTAACTCCGCTACTTTTTAAAGCTACATGTCGTACCAAACTTGGTGGAGAAGTAAATACTAGCGGAGATTGTGTTAATCAAAGTGGTGCGCTGCTTACTCTTAGTCCGAGTGAGGTGTGTGCGAGTATAGGGCTTGCATATAACCCTTTTACAAGAGAATGTGTGGTTACGTCAGGTAATTACTTTGAAGAAGGTGAGCTTGTGCCTTTTGAGTAAGTTTTTATAAAAACACAGACAAGAAGTGGGTGTTAAGTACTTCTGTGGGCGGGGTTCGTACAGAAATGCTTGGTATGAACGAGGGTGTGGAGGAGGTTAATTCTTTTTGGTAAGTTCTATCCACTAGTAACAGGTACTTACTAAGAGTACACTTGATGTATTATGTTTTTAACTCCAGATCATCTTGTGCGAGAGCTTGGTTTAAAAGTTGGTGATAAAGTTGCTGATATCGGTGCTGGTACTGGAGCGTATACTATCGCTCTTTCTCGCGAGGTAGGAGAAGTGGGACAGGTGTATGCAGTAGACGTGCACCGTGAAGCGCTTCACACACTTTCATATGCACTTGAAAAAAGAAATATTTTAAATGTTGACGTACTGTGGGCTGATGTAGAGAAGGATATTTCAATAGACAGGTACAGTTTAGACGCTGTGGTGATGTCTAATATTCTTTTTCAGTTAGAGGATATTCCCTCCGCACTTAAAACAGTGTCGATGCTTTTGAAGCCAGAAGGGTTGCTACTTATTGTGGACTGGAGTCAGTCTCACGCTGGAATTGGTCCACACCCTGACCATGTTATAACTGAGTCTCGTGCAGAATCTTTGGTAACGGAGGCTGGATTTAGGGTGTTAAAACGACTTCCCGCAGGAGATTATCACTACGCTTTTGTCGCCCTAGCTGTGTAACTTTCGTATTGTCCACTACTATGAAGTGGGGCCTTCCTATATACTGTTTCTATGGTAAGAAAGATTCTTCTCGCTGCGTCAGTTATTGCTGCGCTTTTTGCAGCACTTATTTTTTCTGGCAGGCTTCCAATAGGCGGGTCTTCTCAACAAGCTCCTGAAGGGACTGTGGTTATGTGGGGAGTATTTCCAGATTCAGAAATGGCTTCTATCATTCAGCCTTTTAACGCTCAAGCAAAAACGTACAACATAAGTTATACGTACGTACCACCAAATGTATTTGAGAACAGGCTTGTTGAGGCGCTCGCAAGTGGACAGGGGCCGGATGTTATTTTAGCGCCGTATCAAATCATCCTCTCTCAATCATCAAGATTGTATCCGTTCCCACTAGATTCTTTTACAGAAAAAATGTACAAGGACGCTTATCTAGATGGCGCTTCTGTTTTTTGGACTCCGTATGGAGCTCTTGCTCTTCCTGTGGCGATAGAGCCGATGGTGCTTTTCTTTAATAGAACGCTTCTCTCAAAGCATGGCATGAGTGCTCCGCCAACATATTGGGATGAGATTACAAAAAATAGTCCAGCACTTACAATTGAAACGACAAGTGGTGGCTTCCTTGAAAGTGGAATTGCGCTAGGTACAGAAACTGTTCCGTATATAAAAGATATTATTATGGCGATGATTGGACAGTTAGGACAGGTGCCGGTGCTGCCAACATATCAGTCCGATGGTGCGATTATGTATGACGTTTTGGTAAACGATCCTGTGGTGCTTGGGGGTGATGTACTTCCGCTTACAAGTACCATGAGATTTATCATGCAGTTCTCTGATCCACTTAAATCTACGTACACATGGAGTCAGTTCGCGGGGAATGCTACTGACCAATTCGTAGCAGAAAGACTTGCTATGTACATAGGATATGCCGGTGAGCTTCCGGTGCTTCGTGCACGTAATCCACGCATGGATATCGATATGACGTATCTACCTCAAATGAAGGGTTATAACACGTTTTCAACGGGTATGCGTTTGTACGGTATTGCGACAATACGTCAGACAAAAAATCCATCAGCATCTCTTTCTGTTCAGGCTCAACTTGGTGGTGCCGCTTGGTCTCCACTTATTGCGCCGCTTGTGGGTGCATCGCCTGCACTTCGTGGGTATGTAAACACCCCAGGTTTACCAGAAGTTATTAAAAACAGCCTCTTGGTGACTCGTGGTTGGTATGATATTAGAGCTCAATCTACGGATGCATTGGTCGGGGTTATGATATCCGATATACTAAGTGGAAAGGAAGGGCTGGTTGATGCAGTTGGAAGCTTCGTTGCTCGGTTTATCGACCTCTATAATCGTAGATAAAATCATGAAAATAAAAGCACTCGCATATCTTGCATCATTTGTACTGTTTTTCTCCGTCGCTACTTTGCCTGCATATGCTATTGATTGGGACCAACCTCTTGCGAGTAATTGTGCTGCAGAAGGCCCCAACGGTTGTGATGCGAATGATTTATTTGAGCAGTTGACAAAAGTTTTTATTGTAGCTGTTCTGATTATTATGTTATTGAATTTGTTTATAATTATAAAGAGCGGTACGCTTCAGATGTTTAAAGAAGACCAAGCACAAGCTCTGGCAGCGCTGAAGCAGCAAGGGTGGAGAGCGCTTTATTATATTGTGTTGTCGCTCATAATTGTAAGTGTAACGGTTGCGTTCTATCAGGCTGTGTTAGTGGAGAAGTTTAGTAAACCTTATGATGCATTTAAAACATTCCAGTCTCTTAATGAACCTTTTGTTACACACGCGTATGCTGTAGAAGGGGAACATTTACCAAACGCGCTTGTAGTCGAGACTCCGTATGACTTAGCGATTTTAGCTTATCAGCTCGCAATGAGATGGATTGCTATACCATTACTTATTGCTTCTTGGGTCTGGGCAGGTTTCTTATTCATTAGGGCGCAAGGAAATCCAGAAGGTCTTAAACGGGCGCGCGAACGTCTGGTGTATTCTGTTGTGTGGACGGTGATTCTTATGGTAATACTTGGACTTGCTTTCACGTTGCGTGATACCGCTAATCAAATACTAAGTTAGCTCATATGAGTGATATACTTTTTGCATGAAAAAAATCGCCTTCATCATTAGTTTGTGTCTTACTCCTGCTGTTGCTTTCGCTGCGACATCACTTGGTTTTGGAACATTAAACGAATTAGCTACTACTGTGGCAGATGGTGTGGTGCGTTCAATTGGATACTTACTCTTTACGCTTGGAGTTGTCGCTTTTTTGGCGGGAATGGTTAAGTTCATCTGGGCAGCTCGTAATGGAAGTCAGGGAGACGAAATTAAAAATGGTAAGCAGTTTATGCTCTGGGGGCTTATTGCACTCTTCGTAATGTTTTCAGTATGGGGCATCATCACGTTTGTTCAGGGTGTGTTTGAGATTAAGGGGCAGAACACTATTACTATTCCAAACGTACGATTTATACCTAGTAATACACCTACAAGAACAAGCCCGACACCTAAACCTACCCCCACAACCCCTTCTGCTGGGCAAACTGGAAATGCTGCTTTCGATGCGTGTATTGCAGCAGGGGGAGGTGTTAGTGAATGTCGTCGAACCACAGAACCTGCACCAAACCCATGTACCGGCGGTACTATTGATATAAGTACTAAACGATGTACTTGTCCACCGGGCTATGCCTATAATGAGCCAATGCAGAGATGTATCCCGCCTTCCTCAGGAATCTAGATTCTTTCTGGTTTTCCTCTTGCGTGCTTTCAGGTGGGGTATATACTTATAAGTACAACTAAAAAATTATGAAAAAAGCTTTACTTACAGTTTCTCTTGCAGCTCTAACCGTTATGTTTGTGCAGGCGCAGACAAATATTCAGGTGGGCGGAACAATCGGCGGTACACCTGTTCAGTTTAGTACTGGAGGAGGTAACGGCGGGTCTCTTATTATCGGACAGCAGGTACAGTCTAACAGTGCCGTTGGTGGAAACCTCATTAACCTCATCAACCTCGTTCAGAACATTGTAACGAGACTTGTACCGCTTGGTATTGGGCTTGCTGTAGTATCTCTATTCTTCGGTATTATCATGTTCCTATGGCAGGGCCGCGAGAGTTCAGAGAAGCGTGAGCAATGGCTTAAGTGGATGGGATACTCAATTCTTTCACTTTTCGTAATGGTGTCTATCTGGGGGCTTGTAGGATTCCTAGCTTCAGTGCTTGGTGTGGGTGTAGGAGGAAGTGCTTCCGTTCCAACTATTCCATACGTAGCAAACTAGCTACTCACAAGAAAAAACTGCTCACATGTGAGCAGTTTTTTCTTGTGGTGATATACTTATCCTTATATGGAACCAACATCAGCAGTTACCGTAACAGACGATTTTTTCTCAAAAGAAGTTACTTATTTTTTTAGTCCAATTTATCAAATAGCTGTTGCAGTCGCATTTCTATACTTCATTTATAGCGTTGTGATTTTATTATTCCAGATGGACCAGCCGGATAAGCGTGAGCAAGCAAGAAAGAATCTTATGTACGGTATTTTAGGCTTACTCATTATTTTGTCTGTTGGTGCTATTATTGAGTTCTTTAACGATCTGCTTGGATCGAATTTTCTTTACTAGTATCCTGGTTCTGTGCTTTTGTGGGTTTATGCTAGAATGCAGAGAATATACGTTATGTCAGACGCCACCAACACAACAAAGAAATCTGTAGATATGGAAGCGATTGTTTCGCTCTGTAAACGCAGACGTATTATTTTTCCTGGGTGCGAGATTTATGGAGGGCATGCGGGCACATGCGATTACGGACCATATGGTGTTGCTCTTCGCAACAATATTAAAAACATATGGTGGAAATTCTTTGTTGATGGACGTACTGATATGTATGGGGTGGATGCTGCGATTCTCATGAACCAAAATGTATGGAAATCGTCAGGGCATGTTGGTGGCTTCAATGACCCTCTTGTAGAAGATACTAAAACCAAGAAGCGTTATCGTGCTGACCATCTCCTCGAAGATGCAGGTATTGATCCAAAAGGGATGACAGTTGCTGAGATGGATGCACTTATTAAGGAGAAGAAGCTACAGAGTCCAGACAAAAACCCTCTTGGTGAAGTGCGTCAATTTAATATGATGTTTGCAACCAAAACTGGTGCAGCAGATGACGACTCGGCTACTGTGTACCTTCGTCCAGAAACAGCACAAGGGATCTTTGTGAATTTTAAAAATATTCTAGACACATTTCATCCGCGTCTTCCATTTGGTATGGCTCAAATTGGTAAAGCGTTTCGTAATGAAATTGCGCCAGGAAACTTTATTTTTCGCCTTCGTGAATTAGAGCAGATGGAAATTGAGTATTTTGTAAAACCAGATGAGTGGAAGAAGTCATTCGACGAACTTCTTGCGTTACAAAAAGAATTTCTCGTAAATCTCGGACTGCCAGAATCAAAAATTCATCAAGTGGAAATTCCAGAAGCTGATCGTGCTCACTATTCAAAATGGAGTGTTGATACAGAATTTGATTTTCCGATCGGACAAAAAGAGCTTCTTGGTATTGCGTACCGTACTGATTTTGATCTTAACGCTCATAAAACTGGGTCAGGAGTCGATCTTTCTTTTTTTGATGAGGAAACAAAAGAGCGCTACGTGCCACACTGTGTAGAACCGACGTTTGGACTTGATCGTCTTATGCTTGCAGTGCTTTCATCTGTCTACGATGAAGAAGAAGTCGAAGGTGAGACTCGTACAGTGCTCCGTTTTAATCCTTCAGTTGCTCCAGTTCAAGTCGCCGTGCTCCCGCTTTCTAAAAAAGATGAACTCTCTATTCCAGCTGAAAAAATTGCTAAAGATTTAAGGAAAATTGCTCGCGTTTCCTACGACGAAACTCAGTCAATCGGTAAGCGTTACCGTCGTCAGGATGAAATCGGTACTCCATTTTGTGTTACTGTTGATTTTGACACTCTTACTGATAACGCTGTAACCGTTCGTGACAGGGATACCATGAAACAAGAAAGAGTGGCTATTTCTGAGCTTGCAGCGTATATCGCTTCTAAACTAAGCGCTTAAAGAGCTTGCGAAAAAGCGTAAAATAAGGTAGTATTTGAAAACTATGGCAAAGATCCAGGACAACCTCATCATCATCAAAAACAAGGAAACGGGCGAGGTGTATCATACACACAAGAACAAAAAGCTTGTTACTCGTAAGATCGAACTTAAGAAGTATTCAAAGAAACTTCGTAAGCATGTAATGTTTAAGGAAGCTAAGAAGTAATTACTTCATTTAGGTTAACAAAAAATCACTGTCCAAAACAGTGATTTTTTGTTATGATGTCGGGGCGACAGTTAGGCATGCGTAGGATAGGCTTGAGGCTTTGAAGTGTTGCTTCTGGGCAGCATGGAGCCAACGTTGAAATAGAGCCCTTGTGTAACTGCGTCTCGAGTAGAAGGAAAGGACGGATAGCGGCTATTCACTCGAGTTTTTCTGGGCCTATAGTTTAGTGGCAGAACAACGGCCTCCAAATCCGTTGGTCGAGGTTCGATTCCTCGTGGGCCCGCCCTCCCCCAAAAAAAAAAAGGGGGGGGGGGGTTTTTTTTGTTGGGGGGGGGAAATAAATT
>CAZZGJ010000005.1:0-3267 GCA_964654175.1 uncultured Candidatus Saccharibacteria bacterium | reverse complement strand
CCGCACATGAAAAAACCAGAGGTGTCTCTGGTTTTTTCATGTGCGGGCTAAAAGATACTTATTTAGTTTCTAACTATTTTGATATACTTCTCATACCATGGAAAAGATAGAAGAGCTGAGCCTCCCCACTAAAAAAGAAAAGATGATTCTTAAGCTCAAGAATTTTTTCAAGCTAAAAACGATTTCGTACTCTGTCGGAGCAGCTGTTGGCGTGGTGGGTGGGCAGATGGCGCAAAATACGTATCGTGATACAACAGGTTACGACCCAGTTAAGCATGAGCAGTTAAACACAGAACTTAAGAAGGAGGTGGGCACTTTTGAAGATTTCAAAAAACAAAAACAAGCAGAGCGTGAAAAGGGTATTGGTGACTGGTATAGAATCTTAAAAGAAAAGATTGAAAAGAACGGAATGAATCCGATGGAATACATTAAAGACTCTAAAACCTATAAAGAGATCTTGCTTAACTTTTATAAGATGCAGGAAGTTGGAGATAAGGTTTCCTTCTATGGTCCTGCGCTTCTTATTTTCATAATGCTTGGCGGGTATATTAATCGCAAGCTTACCTCATGGAACGGTGATCCAGTCAGAAAAGAGGAGATGCGGCAGATAGCAGAAAAAATCAATGAACTTGTTGGAGAAGCAAACAGAATGCGAGAACTTATTGAAAGTAAGGGTGCTGAATCTTTAACTCCTCAACAGCTTGCAGAAGTCCAGGCGCTGCTTATTGGTGCGCAAAGTGCTCTCCCTGATGATATTCCTGACGATACTGTTGTTACTAGACAGAAACTTGATATTGAGCTCTAGAAATTCTTAAGCTTTCCACTATCTAAAACACAGTCATCTTATATACTGGATACATGGATAAAAAACTTCGTGTCGGAATAAATGGTTTTGGGCGTATAGGGCGCGCTTTTTTTAAGGTTGCTTCACAGCGTAGCGATATGGAGGTTGTGGCGATAAATGATCTTGGTGATATTCATAACCTTGCATATCTTCTTCAGTACGACACTGTATATAAAGTTGCTCCGTATGATGTACATGCAGAGATTCACGAAGAAGAACAGTATCTCGTTACAAGCGGGGCGCTAGGTTCAAGTATTCGAGTCTTTCAAGAAAAGGACCCAAGCGCAATTCCCTGGGCGAGTGTAGAAGTAGATGTGGTTGTTGAGTCGACGGGGCTTTTCACTGCGTATGACAAAGCCTCTCTTCATTTACAAGGGGGCGCAAAGGCAGTTGTTATTTCTGCTCCTGCGAAAGCGGGTGAAGATACCAGCGTTAAAGGAGAGACAATTCTACTTGGTGTTAATGAGGAAAAATTTGGGACATGTAAAGTTACGTCTAATGCCTCATGTACCACTAACGCCTCTTCTCCTGTCATCGCTATTTTAGACGAGGCTATCGGCATCGAAAAAGCTATTCTGAACACTGTGCACTCATACACTGCATCCCAGTCTATTGTTGACGGTCCAAACAAAAAGGACTTTCGTGAAGGCCGAGCTGCTGCACAAAACATCGTGCCTTCGTCTACTGGGGCAGCTATTGCGGTTACGAAAGCGTTCACGTCACTTGAGGGTTTGTTTGATGGAATTTCTATTCGTGTGCCTACTCCTGCTGGATCAATCGCTGACATTACATTTATTTCTAAACGTGCAACAACTGTAGAAGAGGTGAACGAGATTCTTAAGGCTGCTTCACTTGATCCTAGGTGGTCCAGTATCTTTCAAGCAACTGAAGAAGAGCTTGTTTCAAGTGATATTATAGGACTTCCTTACGCTTCGATTGCGGACCTAAAAATGACTAGAGTCGTTGGTGGAAATCTCGTAAAAGTGCTGGCGTGGTATGACAACGAAATGGGGTACACACATACACTTGTTGAACATGTCGCTAAAGCCGGAAAGTCTCTACAAAACTAAATGGTATACTTGTACGTATGATACTTTATTTAGCTACTGATCACGCAGGATTTGAACTGAAAGAAACAATTAAGCAGCTACTTGAAGATAAGCGAGAGGAGTTAAACATTGAAGTGTTTGACTGTGGAGCCCTTACATACGAGGAAGGGGATGACTACCCAATGTATATGGCACGTACTGCAGAAAAAGTAAGAGACGATGCTATGCACGCTCCGTCTATGGCTGTGCTATTTGGTGGTTCAGGACAAGGTGAAGCAATTGTTGCGAATCGTGTGAAGCACGTGCGAGCAGTTGTGTATGCGGGAGGTAACTTAGAATTAGTAAAACTAGGCCGTGAACATAACGACGCCAACGTTCTCTCATTTTGAGCACGTTTTGTAAACTCAGCCGAAGCGATGCAAGCAATTCAGTTGTTTCTTAAGACGAAAGACACGCTGACCGCGTCATTCAGATTGACGAAGTTACTCACTAACTATGGAACGAGCACCCTTTTCTCAGGCGGGCTTACAACCAGAAGAGATAGGTAGAGAAGCTAATTTGGTGGTTAAGTCACTAGACGCTGTACAAGAAGCTGTTAAAGAGATTGATTTTCAGGCAATAGATACTATTTTTTTAGATGTATACAAGAAAATATATCCAGAAATTCCGCCTAAAGATCTAAAGCAAATCTTTGGGTTAGAAGGGGTGTATCCTGTGCAGGTTACTTACTCAGGAGAAGTTGATCTAAGTCACTATGGTACAGCTTTTAACGCGCATCAAGGAATAGTCCTTGGTTATAGTTATTAAAAAAAGCTAAAAGTAAACGCCCGTGAGATCGTAAATGAAGAAGGGGAGCTGGGCCAAGAAATGAGAGGATTTTTAGTGAAGATGCTAATACATGAAATTGTGCACCGGAGAAGTACTACAGCTTTTAGGGGTTCACCTCCTAATGTTCTGCATAAGAATACGGGTATTGAAAAGGTATCAGTGAACTTGGATTCTAATATAACAAGTGTTGCTTCTTTTTCGGCACTAAATGAAGCTCTTACGGAAATCATTGCAGATGGAGTTTATTCAGAATATTTTGCGCGGACGGGAAAACTGGCAGAGTATGAGTCTGCAAACACCGACACCGAGTTAGATTTTGCCAAGCGGTATTTAGGATATGTCCCAGAAAGATTAGCCCTACAAAACCTTATAGATAAAATAGCGAGAGATCTTGGTGTTCCAGAACGAAAAGTATACCAAGCTTTTATTCTAGAGTACTTTAAGAATGGAGATCTTATGAGAAGTGAAATACTTAACGATGATAGTTTAAGTGACGAAGTAAAACAGTTCTTGGAAAAGGTATACAGAAATGATCCAAACGTATTT
>CAZZGJ010000004.1:11384-21671 GCA_964654175.1 uncultured Candidatus Saccharibacteria bacterium | reverse complement strand
CAACAAAGTATTAAATAAAAAAAGTAATTTAAAAAAAGTAACTGAAAAAACTAATGGCCGAGGGCGCAAAGCATCCTCGGCCATTATCTTCATCCCTCCTGGGTTCAGGGTGAGCCTTCATCAGGCTCCCTTCTCGGATCAGCGGGTTGACCTGCTGGCCATACCCCGTTCAAGAAGTCTTCGCCCGACGGTTCAAAAGACCGCGGGTCAAGCTTTTGACCTGAGGGCGTAGCCCCCAGCGGAGCGTCAGCCTCTTCACCCATCGCGTACAGGGGGCGAGGACCCTCGCCAACCGTCAATACTGCTGCCATAAAAGAGCTCCTGGTTGTTGAAACACGTTTACTTTCAATTCCAGTCAAGGTCCTATACAACTGGTATCGTATACTTCTTATGAACTGAGATTGGAATCCCCTTCTGTATAGCTTTATCAATAGTATCTTGAGTACCGATTGAATCGTTAACCTGAAATGCATATACCTCATCGGCGCTATCTACTTCTGCTTGATTACGCGCAAAATATTCTTCTCGTGTTTTAATTTCTGTAAATGAAAGCTCAACAATCGCTTCTGGACACCGCTTGTATAGTTCACGCAAGCTTGCTTCAAGAAGTTCACACTCTGTTTTTAAAATCTTGCCAATATGTGCCGCGTTATGAAAATGTTCGATATACACTTCGAGTTTTGTTGGGATAATTACTTTTAACTGAGTCTCCTTCCCTAGCCTAAGCACTTCATCCATACAGGCATGGTCCACCCCAAGAGCGCCTCCTGTAATAATTCCATCCCCACGAGTAAGCACCTCGCGTGTCGCCTCTCGTACGTCGCTTAAAACTTCTGCGTTAGTATCTTTCCATGTCCCAGTAAATAAAACCCATTTCATAAAGCTGGTCTGTAGGCACTTTCTTTTAAATATCCAAATTCGCGTCTTTAGCGTATGTTTGGATAAAGCTTTTTCGTGGGCCAACTTCACTACCCATCAGCATTTCAAATACACGGTCAGCTTCTTCGGCTTCATGTACAGACACCACTTTAAGTGTACGGTTCTTTGGGTCCATTGTAGTCTCTTTGAGTTCTTCTGGGTTCATTTCTCCAAGACCTTTATATCGCTGAATAGAAGGTTTCTTTCCTGCCTTCTTTACCACCTTTTCTTCTTTTTCATCTTCAGTTTCAGCTTGTGCATCTGATTCTACTTCACCTTCCCCTTCTGCTGCAGATTCCCCTTCTTCTGTATCGTCAAATCCAAATGACTTAAGGACAGCTGCTTTTTCCACATCAGAGTATGCGTATTTTGTTTCTTTATTGTATGCAATTTTATAGAGTGGTGGCTGGGCAATATATACGTACCCTGCTTCTATAATTGGACGATAGTAACGGAAGAAAAACGTAAGAAGAAGCGTACGAATGTGCGCACCGTCTACGTCGGCATCTGTTGCTATGATAAGTTTGTGATAACGAACTTTAGAAATATCAAATGTATCTCCAATTGCGGCGCCCATAGCGAGTACGAGATTTTTAATCTGTTCACTTCCAAGCATCTTATCTAAGCGTGCACGTTCTACGTTTAGAATCTTTCCACGAAGTGGAAGGATAGCTTGTGTACGACGATCGCGACCCATTTTCGCAGAACCTCCCGCAGAGTCTCCCTCCACAATGAATAGTTCTGATTCCGCTGGATCATTTGACTGACAGTCTGCAAGTTTTCCAGGAAGTGAAAAACCTTCAAGCGCCCCCTTACGAAGCACTGAGTCTTTTGCAGCTTTGGCAGCTTTTCTCGCACGGAGTGCAAGCAAGCCTTTGTTTATAATTTCTTTAGCATCATCTGGGTTTTCTTCGAGGAACAATGTGAAGGCATCAGAAAACACTGTCGCAGTTGCAGACTGAGCTTCCATCGAACCAAGCTTTGCTTTTGTTTGCCCTTCGAACTGAATTTCTCGAAGCTTAACAGAGATAACTACAGTAAGACCTTCAAGCACGTCGTCTCCTGTAAGATTTTCATCTTTTTCTTTTAGAATTCCATTCTTACGAGCGTATGCATTAATGAGTCGAGTGAGAGATGTTTTAAATCCTGTTACGTGTGTACCACCTTCCGCCGTAGGAATGTTGTTAGCAAACGCAGCGATTTTAGTAGTGAGGTCGTCAATATACTGAAGTGCAATTTCAACTCCCACTCCTTCAGCTTCCTTTTCAACATAGAAAATATTTTTATGAATCGGTTTTACAAATTCGTTGTAGTGCTTCACCAAAGACTTAAGCCCTCCTTCAAAATAAAATGACTGGCTTGGCTGTTCATAGCCTAAGTCATAAAGGTATGTCTCACCTTCAAGATCAACTTTACCTGTGTAGGCTCGTGCGTCAATGATATTAATAGTAAGCCCTTTAACAAGGTATGCCTGCTGACGAAGATGGCTCACCACAGTGTCCCAAGAAAATTCTGTTCCTTCTTTAAAGATCTCTGCGTCTGGTTTAAAAGTAACAACTGTACCATTAAGCTTACTCTTTCCGATCTGCTTAACCGCAGCTTTACGAATACCCTGCTTATATTCCTGCATGAAAAGTCCGCCGTCACGGTGTACTTCTACTTTTGTGTGAATAGAGAGCGCGTTTACCACAGACGCTCCCACACCGTGAAGCCCACCGGATACATTGTAACCATCGCCACCGAACTTACCTCCGGCGTGAAGTGTTGTCATAATAGTTTCGAGTGTTGAAACTTTTGTCTTCGGGTGAATATCTGTTGGAATACCACGACCGTTATCAACGACACGCACATAGCCGTCTGGGAGAAGTGCCACCTCCACACGATTCGCATGACCGTTCATTGCCTCGTCTCGAGAGTTATCAAAAATTTCCCAAATTAAGTGGTGAAGTCCAGCAGGTCCAGTTGACCCGATGTACATACCGGGACGCTTACGTACCGGTTCAAGACCTTCCAACACCTGAATCGAATCCGCTCCGTATGAGCTTTTTTTGTTTGTGTTTTCTGTCTTTTTTGCGGCCATAAATAGATAAATTAATTCATTTAATTATAACATTTCTAGGGGCGGAAGACTAGTAATAATCCACTTAAAAAACCCTTGCTAGGCATGGGTTTTTATAGTCTTTATGCTCCTTACTTATTTTCGAGGCGCTTTTTAATTTCACGTATAAAAACATCATTACGCTCGTATTCATTGTTGAAGTACTCACTAAAAGACGCAAAGCCTGGACTAAACAAAATAACGTCACCTTTTTCTGCGATCTCAAATGCTTTCGCAATACACTCGGGAAGCGTATTACATATCGTCGCATCCACAAGTAACCGATATGATCCGGTTCCAGCAAGTAAAATACACGCCTTAGTATTCTCCCTAATTTCCTTCTCAAGATCGTCAACAGGTAGACCCTTATCAGCCCCACCACAAATAAGGATAGGTTTCACTTTTAGGTGCTCAGCCACCGCACGAATACCTGCCACAACAGCATCTCCCGTCGTAGCGTTATTATCGTTATATGTGTGAACACCTTGCACTTCACCCATGTATTGGAGACGGCCTTCAACCGGCTCTGCGGTGCGTACACCTTCTCGTATCTGATCTTCTGTCAGTTCACAACGTTTAGCTACTTCCTCTGCTAACGAAATAGCTATCATATTATGTTCACCAATTAACTTAGTTTCGTATACCCCAACTTCTGGAACAACAATACTTACATCATCTCGCTTTGAAATTTCTTCTTCGGCCTGCGCACTTGCGATGAGCACATCCCCTTCTTTCTGAAAACGATAGATAGCAGCCTTGTCTTGGAAATAGATTTCTTTATCTCCGTTATAGTAATTCATGTGATCGTCCAAGAAACTTGTAAACACAGCAATATGCGGACTGATCTCCATATCAGCAAATCCCTGTAGCTGCCACGAGTCAAGCTCAAGAACCAAGTAGTCACCGTCCTCGACCACTTCAAGCAGAGGCAGATTGGCAACTCCGCGGATATTACCACCTCTATGTACTCGTTTACCGGCCGAAGAAAGTATGTGAGCAATTAGTTCAGTAGTAGTACTTTTCCCACGTGTTCCTGTAACACCAATCACCCGTACACGAGGAAGATGTGTTGTAACTATATGAGTAAGCAATGCAGCCGACATATACACAGGAATATGCTTTTCTTTTGCGTGAAGAATGTATTCATTATCTCTTGGAATACCCGCCGCTTGTAAAATAAAATCCCTGTTCTCAAAATCTGCATACGCATGACCACCAAGGTAATATGCAATCTCAGGAAACGAAGTCAGCTGATTTAGAGAGTAAGATAACTGTTCTTCTGTTTTTTTATCGGTAACAATAAGCCTCGCTCCGCACGATGCCAGAAAGGCTGAATCACCAATACCGCGACCAAGTAACCCAAGTCCAAGCACTGTAATTTTTTTATCTTTAAAGTAAGGTAAATATAATTCTTTTTTCATAACCTATTTAAGAAGCGTAAGTGTGTTAAGTTCCGCAAAAGCATCCCCCGCACCGATGTTAAGAACAACGGTATGTTCATCTGTGATTTCCATAATACGCTTTGGCATGTCAGCTATGGAAGCCAGGCTTTCTGCGCTGCCACCTTTTTGTATGACGAGATCTCGTAAGTCATTAGACGATACAGAAAGATCAGTTTCAAGACGTGCTTTATAAATAGGCATAAGTGAAACCATGTCGCATCCAAGCAACGCGTCACCAAATTCTTCAAAAAAGATTTTAGTGCGAGAGTGAAGGTGTGGCTGGAAAAATACATGAAGACGATATACCTCTTTTGGATACGCAGATCGTAAAGCCTGTAGTGTGGCGCGTATTTCTGTAGGATGATGACCATAGTCGTCATAGACTCTCACACCGTTTTCGGTTTTACCTTTATACTCCAATCTTCGCCATGTTCCAGGAAAATCTTTAAGTCCCTCTCTTGCTTTTTCTTCATCTAAACCAAGCGTCTTGGTAAGAGCAAGTACAAGTTGTGCGTTTGATTGATTATGCTCTCCAAGAACGGTAAGCTTTATGCCTTTACTCTCTACACAATCTGCATCGACTTTTTTCCCTGGCGTATTAAGCGAGACATTACTATGAGTTATAAGCGCACCCTGCGCTGGGACTTTATTTGCAAATGACTGAAATGCATCGTGAATATCCTCTATGTCTTTATAATAATCTAAATGGTCTGCATCGATATTTGTAACAACAAGATATGTTGGCTGTAACTGTAAAAATGAGCGACGATACTCACACGCTTCAACGATAAGCCAATCATCAGAACCAGCGACGAAGTTACTCCCCTCTTCAGGGAGAAGACTCCCAATGATCACTGTAGGGTTAAGGCCACACGCTTTAAGCGCGTAGTACATCATCGCTGTTGTTGTCGTTTTCCCATGAGTCCCACACACGGCGATTGTTTTTTTACGCGCTGTCAGTTCACCCAATGCTTCAGGATATGTCTTACAAGGAATACCTAACTCCTTGGCACGCACATACTCTGGGTTATCAAGAGAGATGGAGATCGTATACACAACCATGTCGATATCTGTAGTAATACGGTCCGCATCTGTTCCGATCGAAACTGCTATACCTTCTTTTCTAAGCGTCTCAATAAGCTCCGAATCAGTTGAGTCTGACCCGGTAACTTCGTGACCTTCGTGCGCATAAAAACGAGCCATCGCAGACAGGCCTATACCTCCAATTCCTATACAATAAATCCTTTTTTTACTTATTTCTGAGTGAGACATTTCTTCCATACAACCTATGTATAAAGGCTACGCCTCTAGTATATCAGTATTTACCTTTTTAGTTTTCTGGGCGTATTTCTGCTATTATCACCTAATGCAAGCAATTATCCTAGCGGCTGGAAAAGGTACCCGTATGGCACCCCTCACAGACCACACGCCTAAGCCAATGCTTACCGTTGGCGACAAAAACCTTCTTGAATGGAAACTTGAAGCACTACCAAAAGAAATAACGAGTGTTATTTTCGTGGTCGGTTATAAAAAAGAAGTGATTAAAAACCACTTTGGAAACATGTGGAAACACCTGCCTATCACCTATGTTGAGCACGAACAACTAGACGGCACAGGCGGAGCCATCACCTTATGCAAGGAACACATTGTAGACCGAGCTCTCATTATGATGGGAGACGATATCTACACAAAAGAAGACCTAGAAAAACTTGTTGTCCACGAAATTTCAAATCTCGTATAAGATCAGAAAGAGAGATCCTTACAGAGTCAGGGCGGGAAAGTGGTTCAAAAAAATGGCCTACTTGCAGGTTTAAATGAAGGCCTCTCTCAGATGGGCATAGCATCTACACTTGTAAACACAGGGGCGTATACTATATCAAAACAATACTTCAACTATCCTTCTGTTAAATTCTCTGAAACAGAGTATGGCCTTCCTCATACCCTTGTATCATTTTGTCATATCATTCCAATACATGTCGTCCAGGCAACAGAATGGATACAGGTCACAACACCTGCATGTCTTGAAAAAGCAGAAGAGCGTCTTCGTAAAAGAGTCTAACGTATCTCGTATCCTTTTTCTTTAAGAAGCGAGTACATCTGCTCTGCGACTACGTTTGCCTCTATATCAGTGAGCGTTCTTTCAAATGACTGAAGGACTACGCGAAATGCATACGACGTTTTAAGAACACCGTCTATTTCTTTTGAAAAGGTGTCGAAGCAGTCAATTCGAACAATAAGCGGAGAAACTACTGTTTGCATCAATGTGTGAATGCTTTCCCAGGTAACTCCAGATGGTACCCACACCGCAATGTCACGGACAATAAACGGATATGGAGAAACTGCTTTATATGTCGGCTTACTGTCTGTACGATCAAGCGGTTCATAGGCTGTTGGCTCCGGTAAAAACTCAATCAGTGAATCAAAGTCAACTTCGACTATATACGGTTTTGTAGAAAATACAACTGGAATAACTTCCGAAAGCGAAAGCGCTGTTTTTATTTCTTCAAGAATAGCCGCTACTTCTTGTGTAAAGACGGATTTCTTTTTACCGTCATCAATAATAAGTGCAAAATGTCGACGCTCACTTTCTCGGGTAAAGATGTTTCCAAATTCATACATTCGTATTACATCAACATTTAGAAGTGGAGCGTTAAGCATGTTCATTTGAAATGCCTTTTCTACTCCACCAGCAAGCACTGTACGAAGTTTTTCTTTGTCGGTAGCTAGCCCTTTTACAATCTCCACATCACCCACATCTCCAAATGAGTAGGTCATTACTTCCGAGAAGCCGTGAGCGTGAAGAATATTTTTAATTTTATTTTCATAAAAGAGTCGCTTATGCGGAGCCCCTTTCCCACTTAGTACAGGCATAACACCTTTAATATTTGAAAGTCCGTACACTCGAGCAACTTCCTCAATCAGATCCTCTTTAATTCGTAGATCAAGGCGCTCTGGTGGAATAGAAACATAATATACACTATCAGCTTTTGTGAAAGAAAAGCCTAGCTTTTTCCATAAGACTTCAACGTCTACAGCCATGAAGGTTATACCCAGTACGCTGTTTATTTCCTCAAGGGAAACATCAACAAATACTGCCTCTTCTTTTACGGGGTACACATCGGTAATAGGACTAACGAGTGCGTCTTTGTTAAGTTTTTGAATAAGAGCGATTGTCATACGCAGCCCTTCTTCTACTAACGAACTACTTATCTCATTCTCAAAACGCTTAGAAGCATCTGTACGTATTCCGTACTTCTGAGCAGTTTTTCTAATAAGCGTAGAATTAAAGTTGGCAGACTCAATAATAAGAGAAGTAGTACCGGCACTTACACCAGAAAACTTACCACCTTTTATACCGGCAAGGCCAAGTGGTTTTTCTCTATCTGCGATAACAAGCGTAGAAGCATCTAAAACAAGCTCTTTCTCATCTAATGTTCTGAGCGTCTCACCTTCTTTTGCGTAACGAGCAATAAGCGTCTCACCTTCGACTAGAGATCTGTCATAAGCATGCATTGGCTTATTAATTGCAAACTGAACATAGTTGGTAATATCAACAATCGAGTTAATACTTCTCTGCCCAATAGCTTCTAGCCGCTCTTTAAGCCACAAAGGAGAATCAGTTACGGTGATTCCGTCTATACGAACACTCATAAAACGCGTACATGCTTTCTCATCTAAAATACTAACCACAGGTGTCTTAACCGTCTCAACCCCAGGTCCGTTGTAATACATTTCAGGGTCGACAAATGTCGTACCTAAAAGCGCTGTAATATCTCTTCCCATTCCACGGTGAGAAAGTGCGTCATGTGCTCTGTTAGGAAGAACCTTGATGTCAAAAATATCATCTCCATGTACTTCAATCACCTCCTCTACTTCAAACGCGTTAAATGTAATACGGTCTCGAAGCGTTACCGTGTCCGGAAGAAGTTCTTTACTGTATGTCTGTAGCCAGGCTTTAGAAAATTTCATACTACGAATTAATACATGTATACCCACTAATCCTATCATGTAAATAGGGCTTTAGTTTTGAATACGGAATGACAACATGCTGAATCCCTGCGGCATATGGAGCAACTTGATATTCCCCAAAGTAAATCGCAAGGCCTTCGCACAGAAAGGCAAATGAACGGAAGTTTTCTGCATTTGGTTCTGTTCCAGAAAAAACAAAGTTAGTATCTGGAGGGTTGTCTCCATCACCCTCTTCTATTTGAGCATAGAGATCTTCTCGAGAAAGCTTTGAGAGTGCCGTTAAATAGTCAGAGCCTTCCTTAAAAACATCTGAAAGCTGAAGTATCTTTTTTTGATGGATATCGTATACATATGTACCGACAACAAAAAATGGATGTGCAGCACCTGAAGAATAGAAAGACAAACCGCCAACAATAGAAACCCAATCACTTGTAGAGGCCTCCACAGCATACCCACCCTGGACCATACTTTTTATTGTATCGATGTGGAACATAGGATAGTCTTTAGTTGACACGTCAAACTCATCAATCTGCGCGTCAATTGCTTTTTTAAGTACAGCATTTGTCTCTACAATATCCTCTGACTTACCCGGAATAACTGGATACACTACACTTACAGAAATATAATCATTAGAATAGGTACGAGATGGTGCCGATGCTGGGGCAGGAGAAGAGGCCAAAGGAACAGACTTCTCTTCTTTACCAAAATACACGTATGAAGCACACCCAGCCAACAGAGCAAGGAATGTTAATACGTAAATATAGATTGTTTTCTTTGTCATAAATGGTTATGCGTATTTCTTTGATAAGTAGCTGTGTATCTGCTTAGTAAGATATACCCTCACTTCGTCAGGCATAGGAACAACACCGTTGTCATTAAGTGTCGGTTCTAGATAGTGGGAACCAAAATTTGGATCAGTGAATGTATGCCCAGCTAGCGTGATAGGGTTTCTATATCGTGGGCGAAAGTGAAAATGCACATGAGGTGTTTGGTTGTCCCTATATGCAAAGTTCATAAGACACGAGTAGTTAAACATCGTTGCTCCAATTTCTTCTTTGAAAAAAGCCTCAAGGTTACCAATAAGCACAAAAAAATCCGACTGCTCTTCTGAGGTGAGCTCAGGAAGGGTTTGTCTTCCTACTTTTGTCTTAATGATCATATAGCCAACATAACGCTGATCTTCACAAAGTAGTATTTTCCAATGACTTGTTTCAAAAAAATATCCCTCCATAGTTTAAAATTGGTTAACCACACGCAGGTCGCCGTTATATAACATTCTAATATCGTCAAATCCCCACTTAAGCATGGCGATGCGATCAATTCCTCCGCCGAACGCAAAACCTTGGTACTTCTCCGGATCAACACCCGCATTTCTTAATACATTTGGATGAACCATACCAGCCCCCATGATTTCAATCCAACCCGAGCCAGAACAAAGCGAACATTTTTCTTGACCAACCATTCCTGTTGCCCCGCATTTAAAACATTGCATATCCACCTCAACACCGGGCTCAACAAACGGAAAGAAGGAAGACCTAAAACGAATCTGAATCGCCTTCCCAAAAAGTTCACTGAAAAAATACTCAAGCGTGCCACGAAGGTGCGCAAGGGTAATCCCTTCCCCAACAAGAAGTCCTTCTATCTGGTAAAACTGCGCTTCATGTCGCGCATCTGTTGCTTCGTTTCGATATACTTTTCCTGGACACACAATAGCGACAGGAAACGCTTTTGCTTCGCGTATCCATCTCTCCATAGTTCTAATCTGCATATTAGATGTATGGGTTCGCAATACGTACCCAAGAGGCAATCCGCTGTCCAAAACTCGCTTCTCGGCCTAGCTTTTGGTACGATTACTAAGCG
>CAZZGJ010000004.1:5550-11374 GCA_964654175.1 uncultured Candidatus Saccharibacteria bacterium | reverse complement strand
CTCGGATTTAATAAGAAATGTATCCTGCATATCACGCGAAGGATGATCGCGAGGGACGTTTAAGGCATCAAAGTTATACCACTCACTTTCAAGCTCTTGTCCATCGACCACATCAAAGCCGATCTTTGTAAAGATGTTTGCAATGTCGTCGATTACGTGAGTAATTGGATGGAAGTGACCTTTCATAATCTCATTTTAACATATAACGAGATTATGACTGTTATTTTTTAGTGTCCTGGAGAACCCACTCATTTTTACGTCTCGTGAGCGTATCAAATACCGCACGACCAAGAAACAGGGGTACAAACAGTGGGTACAAGAGAAAGAAAAGTGGAAAGTTTCTATAGAATTGCTGCCTGTCGTCTGAAAGAGTGTTTCCGATGTAGAGAACAAATAAGAACATAGAAAATAGCACCATAGCAACGAAAGACATTACGTTTGTATTGAAATAAAAAATATCAAACGAAGGAATAGATGGATGTATTCCAACTGTTAACCATCGAGTAAGCATCTGATACCCTTCTTGCAGGAGGCTTATACACACAAAGACAGCAGCATACAAACCATAAAATACGAAGGCAAATGCAACCGGCAGAGTAAACATTCCAAAGTTCCCATATTTCTTTTTAAAGAAAAGCTCTTTGTAGTCAAGCGCATTCTGCAAGAACCCTCGAGCCCATCTAAGGCGTTGGAAGAAGAACCCCTTCCCTGTTGCTGGCCCAACGGTATACACAAGCGCCTTGTGTGAGTTTACGATTTTTAAGTTAGCACGATGCATACGCAATGTAATTTCAAAATCTTCAGTATTATGCGCCTTACGATATGGTCCAATCTGTTCAAATACCTCCCTTCTGAAAATAGAAAAAGGGCCAGGAGTTACTTGGATAGCATCTAACTCCCCAAAGGCCTTACGCAAAAATACACCCATCAAATACTCGATAGCCTGCATACGCTGTATAAATGTTTTTGGGTTCACAATATGAATACATGGCGTAACAGCCATCACCTCCTTATCCGCATTAAAATACGCCACGATAGTTTTTAGTGTCTGAGGTGCCACAAAGGAGTCTGCGTCCAAACATCCGAAAAGATCAGATTTAGACTCTGCGAGAGCGTAGTTTACTGCATGATGTTTCCCTTGCTTTGTTTCAAGCAGGACTTGAACCTGATCTCCATGATGCTCTTTATAGTACTGCGCAATCTCTTGCGTAGAGTCTGTACTATTATTATCTACAATGTAAATTGTAAGCTTGTCCTTTGGGTAATCAAGTGCAAGTATCGACTCAACCGTTTTACCAAGTGTTTTTGATTCATTCCAACATGGAATAGCGACAGCGACTGATGGAAATACAGTAACCTCACGATTCTCTTCATTTTTTATTTTGTGTTTATTTTCAAAAAATGAAATAAGGAGAAGCACCTGAAAGTACATCGAAAGAAACAAGAATGGATACATCGGCAACGAAAAAAGAGTTTCAAGCATGTTACTTCTTCTTTGTAGAAGAAGCCTGTGTAGACGTCGCTACTGTAGTTGATGCCACTTTAAGAGTATCAGGGAGAAGCTTTTCAAGATCCTCGACTGATTTAAAACCGGTATACGTCTTGTCTTCAATCACAAGCGATGGAAGAGATGATTCTATTTTATAAATCGTCTTCATTGAATCAATCGCAGAGAGGTCGAGGTTGTAGTCAAAAGAGTACACACGGAGTTCAGGATATTTTTCTTTTAGACGAGTAAGTACATACCCTTCTTTTTCACAGTCTTCACAGTCTCCTTTGTTTGAGTAAAAGTAAATAATAAATACTGGTTTTTTCGCAGCGCCACACTGTACCGCAAGTTTTTTTGAAAGAATATAGTCTTTAATCTGGAGAAGTGAGTAGTATTTTTTAAGATAGACAATATCTTCGTCAGTAGAGCCTCGTTCTGATTCAGTATGCGAAAGTTTATCCCCTAGCGCATTGAGTTCTGGAGATAGCACTGAGTCGTTAATATTTGCACACGGAACTTCTTTTAGAAGATCGAATTGTGTTTCGGAAGAAAGAATATCAATAGCGATGTTGTCTTGAATTTGTTTTACATCTTCTACACGTTTATTTGAAAAGAAACTTGATGCGAAAAAAGCAGTTGCAAAGATTGCTGCCGTAATCACAAACGTAAAGATATACTTTCTCGTATCGATCATATATATGGGTTATAAAGCTTACGCTTTGTGGAGCCACTTCTCAGGCTCGAACTGAGGACCTACGGTTTACAAAACCGTTGCTCTACCAACTGAGCTAAAGTGGCTAATTTTTTCTGTGGTCATTAAGAGTTATCTACCCTCTTAATGACCGTCGCTTGAGAACTAAAACTACAACAGCGATAGGTACTATCCTAACATATATCTTCACTTTTGTCATGAGGAAAAAAGAGGGTCGAAACCCTCTTTTTTCCTCAATCTTTTTACTAGGTAGATCAATCTACTCTTGGTCGATTTTTTCCTTATCCATCTCCTGTTTATACACTTTTAGATGATTCCAGAAATGCGGTACTGTCCCCCTGTTTCGTACAGCATTCTTTACGAACCAATTACGAGATTTTGCATACAAATATGAAGAAAACTTATCAACATAATACATGACACGCACAGCAAGATGCGCAATGTACTGCACCACAAATTTTCTAGCATGCACGCTTCTACGAAGAAGGTACCTAAGCACGATATGAACCGTTACCGATACACGCTCTGGGCCGTTAAACGTAGGATCAATAGTAAGCGCCCCACGCTCAATCCTGTAATACTGCACAAAGAGAATCCCCACAGCACTAAGTCCTGCGAGTATTCCACTTATGAGTAAAAAATAGGTGAGCATGGTAGTTTCTACACTTAAATAGTGTAGCGGGTGAACTTAATCACCTTTGTGTTTTCTCCAAACTTTTGAATTGCAGCCTGGATTCTCTGTTCTAGAGTAAGAGACGGGTCCTTGATGAAAGGCTGTTTAAGAAGTGCAGTTTCTTCCCCTGCTCCATCTTCATTATCAATTGAAGTTGGTGCCATCGCACAGATGTGCATAGAGATATCATGAGCAAGCGCTTTAAACTCTTCATTTTTTGCAACGAAGTCAGTTTCACATCCAAGAGTAAGTAGCACTCCGATAGTACCTGATGAGTGAACGTATGCGTCTACAACACCAGCTTCTACTTCTCGATCAGCTTTCTTCTCAGCCTGAGCTGAAGAATACTGTGAAAGTATTTCTCGTGCTTTATCTTTATCCCCAGATGCTTCATCAAGGGCTTTCTTGATCTGCGCAAATGACAGACCTGTTTCTTCTCGTAGTTCTTTAATAGTGTCCATAGGAAAGTAAGCTAATTTAATAGTGCGCACCCTGTTGCGTTATTACGCCTGAATAGCAAGTGCTTCTTTGATTGTATCGAGAACAAACTTCACAGATGCAACCGAACCATCATTACCGACAATCGGGTACTCGATACCTTCCAGTGTACAGTCAGTGTTAGAAAGTGCAACCACTGGGATATGACAGATAGCAGCCTCCTTTACACACATTTCTTCGTGACGAGGATCAATCACTACAATAGCTGCAGGAAGATTTGTAAGTGTAGAAATTCCACCGAAATCGCGATCCAAACGGTCGATATCACGCTGAATTAAAAGCTGTTCTTTCTTTGTGTACACCGCAAGCTCTCCTGTTTCTTTCTTCTTGAGAAGATCATGAAGCTTTTCAATACGCTTCTTCATCTGTGGGAAGTTTGTAAGCGTTCCTCCGATAAAACGTTCAGCGATATATGGGGCGTTTAGCGAAAGCGCAACCTCTTTAATCATCTGACGAATTTCTGGCTTAACACCAACAAAAAGAATTGTCTTTCCTGCACCCTGTACAGACTTAAGGAAAGAAAGCGCCTCATTTAACTGAGCTGCTGTTGATTCAAGATTGATAAAGTCCACTCCATTGTGATTACCTTCGATGAAAGGCTTAATAGTTGGGTGGCGACGTGTACGAGAATACCCGTACTGAAGACCATGCTTTGCAAGCGTCTCTTTTGTGATTGACATATTTTGATGTAATTATTTGGTAAAACATTTACTCGTGCCACACGACCACTCTCTAAGTATCAGTTTGATACGCGTCCGTAGTGCTCAAATGGTTGTGCTCAGGTGTCCAAATCCTGATTTGCCCGATTGGATGAATATATCCATTATAGCACAAAAATAGTCTTTTGTGAATACCTAAAACTAACCTGAGTACGGGAGTTACTCCTCATCCGCATCCCCAAATTCTCCAGTAAAATTCTGAAGCGCTTCTGCAATTGGACCGAAGTTTCCTTCCATTATTTTTGGAAGTCCGTGCCATGACTGACGAATACGGTGATCAGTAACTCTGTCTTGTGGGAAGTTATAGGTACGAATTTTTTCTGATCTGTCCCCTGTTCCTACTTGAGACTTTTTCTCATCAGCGTGTTTCTTATCATCTTCTTCTTGTGCCATCTGGTCAAGTTTTGCTTGAAGCATTTCAAGTGCACGCTCTTTGTTTTTTAACTGAGAACGTTCAATCGTACAACGAATAGCGATACCCGTTGGTTTGTGAATCACACGCACAGCAGTTTCTACTTTATTTACGTTTTGCCCTCCCGCACCTCCTGAACGAGATGTTTCAAATTCCAAGTCAGATGGTGGAATAGTTACTTTTTTAACAGTACGAATTGGCATCACAGAAACAGTAACAGTAGAAGTGTGTACACGGCCGTTTTTTTCTGTCTCCGGAATACGCTGCACACGATGCACCCCTGTTTCAAAACGCAGTGCATCATACGCGTCACGACCTTTTACTTCAAATGATACGTCTTTATACCCGCCAACATCAGACACAGACTCATCCAACTTATTCCACCCCCAGCCACGCTCCTCTGCATAATTCTGATACATAAGCGCAAGCTCTGCTGCAAAAAGTGATGACTCGTCTCCTCCTGCCCCACCTTGGATTTCGAGAATCATGCTCTTTGGTTTTTCTTCCTCCTCTTTTGCAGCTTCTGCGGTTTCTTCCATTTGTTTCCAGAGCGCTTCTAGTTGTGGAGTAAGCGAATCAACCTCCATCTGAGCAAGCTCAGCAAGAGATTCATCTGCGAGCATCTGCTCCGCCTCTTCTTTTGCAGAAGAAAGCCGCTCATACTCTTGAGCTATATACATAGTGCGCGGATTTGATTTGAATTCGTCGAGAGTCATAGTGTCAATTAGTATACCAAAGCAAAAGCCCCAAAGCGTAGCTTTGCGGCTTTTGCTTACGTTAGGCCTTCTTTGCTGAAGCTTGACGCTTCTTGAACTTATCTACACGTCCTGTCGTATCAAGCACCTTATCCTGTCCTGTGTAGAACGGATGGCAGCTCTGACAGATTTCAACAGAAAGTGTCTCCTGAGTTGACCCTACGACATATACAGCACCGCACGCGCAGGTTGCGATTGCTTTGTCATAATATGTTGGGTGAATATCTGCTTTCATAGATTTTTATTTACGTTTTTAGATTCTACCACAATTTCAAGCTATTTGCAACCACTAAAAAAGTAAGAAATTGATGAGCGTACGCGAAGAACGGGTTACTTTTGAGGAAAGTGTACACCTAGTACATTGACCGAAAAACTAACCCGTTCGACAAAGTAAGCTCGCAATTTATGACTTTTTACCTCTGGAGTTTGTCGATGTCGGCTTGCGTCGCATACAGTTTCTTCATTACAGCATTTCCATAACCCGCACCAGCTGAAGAAGAGGCACATGAACGACCTGAGTAGTACTTACACGCAGCGTTACGCTCGGAAGCTTCATCCCCCGCCAC
>CAZZGJ010000004.1:4771-5423 GCA_964654175.1 uncultured Candidatus Saccharibacteria bacterium | reverse complement strand
AGCTGCCCCTGTTGAGTTCTCAATCCTTTTTTCAAAAATCTTCCAGGTTGAAGGAATGAACTGTGAAGGACCCATCGCACCACCCCACCCGGTTGGAGAACCACCACTATACATCGCAATCCAGCACGAAACTGGCGTTGTCTGTGGATCACGCCCAAGTTTTGCCATAAGAGCGGTGAAGACAGGCACATCTCGAGTTGGGCTCATTGTACGAGGACGCTCTGCTCCAGTTTTAATTGAAACCCCAGACCCAGTGTTGTAATCACGTAAATAGCACGCTCCTACGTTACCCCCAAGAGAAGATTCCTGCATAAGGATGGCGAGCATGAGCGCAGGACGAACCCCCGTTGTTTTTGACGCAGCAAGTGCGTAATCATACGCCTGCCCAAAAGAAATCGCTGAAGTGTCTCGCAGTTCAAACAGTCGTGAACGAATTTGCGCAGCTTCTTTTTCTCGCGCAGCTAGTACTTTTTTATACTCAGCCTCTTGATTTTTTGTTTGAGTAAGTAGCGAGTTCTTTTCTTTTTGGTTTGTTTCTACTTTTTTCTTCTCGGACTCTTGCGCAAGTTTCTTTTGAGTCTCTTCGTCTTTTGCCTCTTCTAGTTCAGACTTTACGTTCTCAAGTTCAGCCTTTGTGGCACGAATATCTTCA
>CAZZGJ010000004.1:0-4748 GCA_964654175.1 uncultured Candidatus Saccharibacteria bacterium | reverse complement strand
TGAATCAACATCAGAAAAGAACGTGGAGAGACTATTTGACTGAAGACCAAAATCAAGCAGCGAGTACTGCTCTAAGTATTTTGTCTTACGCATAATCTGAGCGAGCGAGTCTTTTTCGCGTTCCACTTTTGCATCAAGTACGTTAATAGTACGATTCTTTTCAGAAATATTTTGATTAAGCTTTGAAATCGCTTTATCGTGGGCTTGTATTTTTAGCTTACTCTGTGAAATTTTCTGACTCAACAGAGAAATCTCTTTAGCAAGCGAGTTTTTTTGTGCTTGTGTTTGGGTAATACTCCCATTAAGAGCTTTAATCTGTGCTTCCAGATCAGCAAGCTCTTGCTCTAACTGTTCTCGTGATTGCTGAGCGAACACATTAGAAGTTCCTTCAAATTGCCCAAAAATAATAAGGAAGGCAATTACAAAAATAGCGAGACTGTATCTCATATACATAGTATAACAGGAACTACAGCCATTCCGTGACAGAAACCCACAACAAAAAATCGCCTTTCGGCGATTTTTTGTTGTGGAGCAGTATTATTCTGCAGCTTTTTCCTCTTCTTCCTTCTTACCTTTAGCTTCAACTTCAATAGTTGAAAGGTCTGGGGCAACCGGAACATCAGTTATTTCTTCCTGAGCTTGTGCGATTGATGCAACAACATCGTCACCTTGTACATGGTAAAGCTCTACACCTGCTGGAAGAGTAATATCCTTCACGTGAATAACACTATCCATAGAAGTAAGAGCTGACACATCGACAGTAAATTCATGTGGGAGCTTAGTTGATTCACCTTCTACTGAAAGTTCATGCATAACCTTTACGAGTACGCCACCGTCCTTAACGGCCTGTGATTCACCAACGAATACGATAGGTGTCTTAACGTGAACCTTCTGCCCTTTTTCAAGTACATAAAAGTCAGCGTGGATTGGGCCACCTTTAACTGGATCAACCTGCACATCCTGAATCATGGCATTTTCATTTCCGTGTTCGGTAACGAGCGCAATTGAGCTTGATTCACCGGCTGAAGCCAACACTTTCTTGAATTCAATAAGATCAATAAAAATTGATGTAGGTGCCTGGTGAGCGCCGTAGTACACAGCAGGAATACACCCTTCCTTTTTTGTCTCCTTGGCCTTGCGAGGAGTAGTAGTAAGTACCATTTGCGATGTTGTCATAGTTTTGGGATTATACCTTATTTTCGGCCTATAATCAAGCCTTGTCTGAAAAACTACAGACTGACTTTATACCTTCCTTCATTCTGTACAAAGGCCTCTTTTGAAGAAAAGACATAGTTGTAGCCGTACTGCTTAGTTAACTTTGAGCCATCCACCGCTATCGGATAAGAGTACCCCCTCCAAGAACCTGGGGAAGTTGGAACCTTTCCGCGTGTAAGATGCCAAAAAACAAAGAAAGCGAGTCTCGCCATCCACGGCATAATTGGCAACGTTTTCTTACCAACAGCCTGTGCCATATCCTTACCCAACACAACATCCCCTGGCGGAGAAATATTAAAGACTTCATACTTTCCAGCAAGTGAAGTAAACGTAAATAATGCGACGATATTTGTAACGTCATCTTCGTGAATGTACTGCCGTAACCACCCCTTAGTAACCGGCACAAAAGAAGTAAGTAGCGTAAGGAGTTTATAAACTGGGTTTCCTTTTAAGTTACCAGACAATGCTGACTGTAGCCCAAAGCGAATACGATCGTATCTACCACGTGGACCAGTAATAGCAGCCGGGCGCACAATAAATACCTGCCCGTTAAAGCCAGAGGCTACCGCATCTTTATACTTAACCTCTAAGTGCTCTTCCGCAACTCTCTTTTCTTCTGCGTAGAGATATTCACTCTTTCGAAATGGTTCTGACTCTTTATAAAAGTGATCTATGCGATTATCTGGAAAAGCTCCATATGAGGAAACCGTTGAGAAGTACACTAGTTTTGAGACAGCGTGTTCAGTATTAAAAACATATTCAAACACACGATCAGATGCATCAATATTCCACTTCCAAGACGTCTTTCTATCTCCATATATCTCGCGTATCTGCCAAGCAGTATGAATCACGACGGAAGGCTTATGTACACGAGCAATTTCTTGCCACCCGTTATCAGCAAGATTTTGTGAAATGTAGGTAATTTTCTTTCGAAGATCTTCTGGCATTTTTTCAATAAGATCGCTCGATGGTTCTTTATCGATAGCGACTATATGAGATACATCTTCACGGCGAGCAAACTGGTCACATAGCATTGCGCCAACATACCCTGCCGCACCAGTAATGAGAAGCTTTTTTGATTCCATGCCGTATAGTATAGCAGATGACGCGCTACATCCCTGTTCGAGAAAGGAGCGTTCTAATAGTCTTTAAAATAATAACCGCATCAAGAATAAGGGATCGATGCTTTACATAATAGAGGTCATACTGCAGTCTTTCAACGGTTTCCTCGACGGTTCTAGGCTGTTTATCTTGATTTACTTGAGCCCAACCAGACAAACCAGGTGGAACAGCGTAACGAATCATGTAGTGAGGAATTTCTCTTGCCATACGCCTACCAAGATCAATCACATCCGTACGAGGACCGATAAGTGAAAGATCTCCCCGTAGCACAGCAAGGGCCTGTGGTAATTCGTCGATACGAGACTTACGTAAGTAGTAGCCAACTCGAGTCACTTTATTCTCTTTGTTTTCTTCAAGCCACTTACCCCCATCACTAAACTGCATTGAACGGTACTTCTTAAGCTTAATAAGCGCGCCGTATTGACCGAGACGTTCTTGGGTAATGAATACATCCCCTCCATCGTCTAACTTAATCGCAAGCCAAACAAATGGATGCAAAATACACATTACAATAAGCACAACAACGGAGAGCACCACATCAATCACGCGCTTCACCGCAGCATACGCACGCATATCAAAACTTACGTTTTCAAAAAACCAAAAGTAACCGATATCAGAAAGCGGCATACGCCTAAACAAGTCCTGATACATACGTCTCATGTCATAAAGTACCACCCCCTGGCTTGCGGCACTATATAAATGAGGAAGGAGCGGACTTAATTGAGGGTCCCTAATATCTGCAACAATCACAGTGATTCTGTTCTTCAGGAGAAGCTCATGTAAAATTTGCATCTCTGTTTGTGATTTATTTGCGAAGAGGTCGTAATTTACATGGTCCACAAAATACATAGGAAGATTAGTACTTGTGTTTACTGCGTGCTTTAACTCTTCATATTCTTCTCCATGACCAAGAAGAAGAACTCTTACCTTTTCTTTTGCGACACGTATACGTTCATACACAACCCTAAAGCAAAACGTAAGCGCCACCAACATCCCTGCCTGTAGGACAAGCACTGTTTTAGGAGAAATGTCGCTTGGAAATACGTAGAAAAGCGCAACGCCAATCATGAAGCTTACCCCTACCGCATATAGGGTATATGAAAGCATTTTTATCTTTGACCTCATTACTACCACATCGTAGAGACCAACAATGTAGAGAGAAGTTAAAAAAAGTAGTAAAATAACTGAGAAGGAAGGAAGGTGTAGCTGGAAATAGTCGTATGAAATAACTTCAAGGCGACGAAGGGACAGCGCGGCGTACAACGACACAAAGAAAAGAAGCACATCAACGATGGCTAAGGTTGCTTTTTTGCCCGTTAGCTGTACCATAACCACTACTTTACTACATATATGAAGGAATTCAAGCAAGAAAAACCCAAGCTCCTATTCCTCATCACAAAATCAAACTGGGGAGGAGCACAAAAATATGTATATGATTTAGCCACTTCCCAAGCTATTCGGAAGAAATTTAACATAAAAGTTGCTTCAGGAAACGACGGGGAACTGCTCGCCCGACTCAATGAAAAACATGTTGAAACAGATGTGCTAGCCCTAAAAAACAAAGCCAACCCTTTCGAGGCTTTTTTTGAGTTTCGTCGACTGGTGCAATTTCTAAAAAAAGAAAGACCAACTATTGTGCACATTAACAGTTCAAAAATGGGTTTACTTGGTGTACTCGCAGCAAGAATGACTAAAGTACCACACGTAGTATTCACTTCTCACGGTTGGCCTTTTAATGAGAAGCGCCCCTTCGTACAGCGAGTGATGTTTAGAACGCTGATGTGGATTACTGTATACGCGAGCGATTACGCAATCGCAGTTTCTGAACAAACAAAAAAATCACTCCGCGCACCAAAGTGGATTTCTAAAAAGATGCGAATCATTTACCTTGGTATACAAAGTGAAGCCCCTACAGTACTACCAAAGTTATCCCAGGGCAGTACCACAAAACATATTATTAGTATTGGTGAACTCAATGCCAATAAAGGTCATGACACAGTGCTTTCTATTCTTCCATATGTTGAAAACGTGCACTACCACATTATTGGAGAAGGTGTTCTTCGACAAAAACTTGAAAAAATCATTGAAAATAAAGGACTTTCTAAGTCTGTTACTCTGTACGGACACATTCCAAACGCAAGCAAACTTCTACCACAATATGACGTATTCTTGTTGCCTTCTCGCACAGAGGCACTTGGATACGTGGCACTTGAAGCACTACAAGCAGGCCTCCCTGTGATCGCAAGAGAGGTAGGCGGAGTTCCTGAAATCTTACGAGGACTCCCCTACGCGCGACTTTATAAAGATGACAGTGAACTTATTTCTATTCTAAAAGAAGAACTCCCCCCAGCGGAAGGATGGACTGATGAACGTTTTAGTCATGAAGGACTCATAAAGAAGACACTTTTCAC
>CAZZGJ010000003.1:26240-29957 GCA_964654175.1 uncultured Candidatus Saccharibacteria bacterium | reverse complement strand
ATGGTGTTTCTAAATCTTATTTTTTGTATTTTTATAAAAATTTGACCGGCCTTTCGGGCCGGTTACACAAGAAACTCTTAAACGCACATCCAAACTAACCCTTTTAGTATACAACATTAGAACAAAAAAGCAAGTATGGCACCGTAACAATCACGCGCAGCCACACGCTGTACAGAAATCTAAGAGTGGACAAATTTCAATGATATACTTTATCTCATGAAAAAAATTGTCAAACCGCTGATCATTGGCAACTGGAAAACAACACCTGCAACATTAAAAGAAGCGCTCACTTTTGTAAAAAACCTCGAGAAAAAGTGTGGGGCAATGAAACATAAAGCTCACTACTATCTCGCGGTTGCGGATATTTTTATTCCACCACTAAGCGAACTTGCATCCCACGGTGAGATTGGTTCTCAAAATATTTCAGGAACTATTCTTGGGCAAGCAACCGGCCTTACCACCCCATCACAAATCGTAAGCGGGGGAGGCGCTTTCACCCTCCTTGGACACAGCGAAGTACGCGCCCGCGGTGAAAGTATCGACCTGCTCGCCAAAAAAGTTACGCTTTCACTACAATCTAAACTACTGACCGTGCTTTGTGTCGGCGAGACAACGAGAGATAAGGAGGGGAACTACCTAGCGGAGCTAGAGGACGAACTAAAGCAGCTACTAGCCCAAGTAGATAGATCACTTTTTGCAAACCTCGTCATTGCATACGAACCAGTGTGGGCAATAGGAGCAAAGAATCCTGCAACAGTACATGAGTGCTTTGAAGTAGTGATCGCACTTAGGCGTGCACTTGCATCACTTGTAGGAATTGAGTACGCGAAAAAAGTTTCTATTATCTACGGAGGAGCAGTATCTGAAGAAAATGCTCGCGAGTTTCTAGAAGAAGGGGGAGTGGATGGCCTTCTTCTTGGAAGAGCTTCTCAGGAAGTGAACAGCTTCAGTAAAATACTTTCGTCCTGTTTTGCATAAAACGTATGATTTCACCAACCTGGAAATCCCACGTCCTACCCGACCTAAAAAGCTTACAGGGTAAGCGAATACTAATACGTGTAGATCTTAACTTGCCTGAAAGCGGCGGGAAAATAACTGACACTTCACGTCTAGATGTACTACTGCCTTTTCTTCGTCAGTTTTCTTTTGTGGGAGCAAAAGTAATACTCCTTTCGCATTTTGGTGAAGATGGGAAAAGCATTGGCCCAGTTGCCGAATTACTTGCCCAAAAACTGCAGGGTGTTTCATTTGTGCCTACGACTAACATAGATGAGATTCGAGACAAAATAGACGAAATGCCTCTTGGAACAATGTTACTCCTTGAAAACAGTCGAATGTTTCCTGGGGAAGAAGATAACACCCCCGCATGTGCGCGAGCCTTTGCTTCACTTGCAGACATCTTTGTAAATGACGCGTTTTCCGTATCACACAGAAGTCACGCAAGCGTAACAGGCGTACCCGCCCACCTACTTTCTTATCTTGGCCCCACCTGTACACGCGAGATAGAGCACCTGCTCCCAGCGCTTACCCCAAAACCACCCGCACTACTTATCGTAGGCGGCGCAAAAATAAAAACAAAATTATCACTTATAAAACGATACTTAGATTTGGGTGTACATGTGTTTGTAGGGGGCGCAATGGTGCACAACATCTTAAAACAGCGAGGATACGAAATTGGAAATAGTCTATACGACCCAACCTACACAGTGCTTGAATCTGTTTGTAATCACCCACTCTTACTTATCCCAACTGACGTCGTCGTAGAGACGGGTAAAGAAGTTGCGCTCCAAGACGTTGGAAAAGGGGATGTCATCGTAGATTGCGGCAAGAAAACACTAGCAATACTAGACACTCATATACAAGGAGCGGGAACCGTTATCATGAATGGGCCACTTGGAATGTATGAAAGGGGTTGGATGTACGGAACCGAGCACATACTTACCACTCTTGGAGAAGCGAAGACTGTACATACCTATCTTGGGGGAGGAGACACCGTTGCGGCGGCGGCTTCTGTGCACGCACTTTCTAAAATAGGCTTCGTGTCGCTAGGCGGTGGGGCGATGCTTGATTTCCTCGCATCTGGTACACTCCCTGGTATAGATGCTGTCACAGAATCCAAAGTCACCCGTTAATGTAGATGTAGAGGACTTCAAAACTCTACAAAAACTAGTTCTACAAGCAAAACAGGGCGATAAAGAATCGTTTACGGTGCTTTATAACACGTTTATAACGCCACTGTATCGCTATGTTCTGTCTCGAACAAAAGACGTGTCTGAAGCAGAAGATATCTGCCAAACGACCTTTTTACAGTTTTACCAAGCACTTCCACGCTATGAGATGACTACATCTCCTCTGGCATACCTCTTCACCATAGCTAAGCGCAGAATAATAAACCAAGCGCTTAAGATGACATCAGTGCCTTACGAAAATGAGGACCTTGAACAAGAATACGACGACACTGACATCGTAGAAGAGACTCACGTGGCATTTCTTGCAGAACGAATTGACTCATATCTTGAACATCTTACTAAAGACGAACAAGAAGTTATTCGTCTCCACTACTATAGCGAGCTCGAACATAAAGAGATTGCAGCTATTTTAGAAAAAGAAGAGGCCTATATTCGTCAAATCAAATCAAGGGCGCTCAAAAAACTTCGTGCACTGACCAATCATCTCTATGAGTAACACAAACATCCCCACAATTGAAAAGGCTTTGGCTATGTATAAGGAGAGCGGGTCGCCGTCACAAGATATCCTTGTAAAGATTCTTAATCAAATACCAGAGATAAAAGAAAAAACACAAGAAGATAGGCGCGCGATACGCTCCCCCTATATATGGCTTGCGGTGTCTCAAATGGCCGCACTAGTAGCAGTTGTAATGATTTTCACTGTACCAACCACAGAAGATCTCTTACAGACAATGCACGCAAATGACCCTTTCTATACAATCGACGCTCAAGTTGAGCAGTTCGAACAGGGGATAAACGAAGAAGACTACGCGCACATGCTGGTAGACTATACTCTATAAACACACTACACACTATGAACAAATTTCTCATTTCTACTTTTCTCGGCGTAACGCTTATGGCACCTCTATATGCCTCAGCGCAGCTTAGTGTTACAACAGATACAAAAACCGCTGTAAGCGCAAGTGTTGCCACACCAACTGCCGCGCAGATTTTTACTTCATGTTCACAAATGACAATCGAAGTACGCGACGTAAGTATTAACAAAGCTCGAATTGCATATAACACATCAATGACGGCTGCCCTTACAGCTCGTACGGAGGGCGAAAAAGCTGCTGTCGCAATAGAAGACGAAGACGAAAAGAAGGCAGCAATACAGGCCACTGCTGACGCTTACAAAAAAGCAGTAACCGAAGCCCAGGAAACACTAACCGCTGCGCGAAAAGAAGCTTGGGAAGCTTTTGAAGCAAATGCAAAAGAATGTCAGAACTACAAAAAAGAAGGGACTCAGCCAGCAAATGCAAAGAAATCAGTAGTAAAATCAGAGGTGAAAAAGGAAGCAGTGAGTCTCATGGCCGCTACCGAAGCAAAAGCAGAAGGAAAAACCTTTAGCCAGACGCTGCGTGAAAAAATTTCATCTATTAAAGTATTTTTTGGAGGACAAGCAGAGGTATCGAATATTTCTCAGTAATCTAAAAGCGGGGGGGGGGGCCGGGGGGTTTTTTTTAAAAGTGAACACAAGACACAAACC
>CAZZGJ010000003.1:1424-26230 GCA_964654175.1 uncultured Candidatus Saccharibacteria bacterium | reverse complement strand
AATAAAAACGCGCGGCCTCCGGCGGCGCTTTTAGATTACACCTTCACCTCAAGCATCACAGGCGCGTGGTCACTCCCAAGTACATCGTCTAAAATATCTGCGTGTGAAACCTTAGGAAACAACTCTTTGTTAACGAAAAAATAATCAATACGCCACCCAACATTTCTTTCTCGGGATCTGGTTTTTTGGTCCCACCAACTATACTTCACTTCTTCTTTGTGAAGTGCACGAAATGTATCTATGAACCCCGCATCAATAACACGATCTACCCACGCACGTTCAATTGGTAAAAAGCCAATCTGGTTACTGTTCTCTTTTGGACGAGCAAGGTCGATTTCATTGTGTGCCACGTTTAAGTCTCCGCAAAAAATAACGTTCTTATACTGTTTCTTGAGTTTCTCAACATGCTTAAGGAACATGTCGTAGTATCGCAACTTAAACTGGAAGTGGTCGGCATCACGACCACCATTTGGGAAATATGCAGTTACAAAAGCAAACTCTTTAAAACAAAGTGTGAGACATCTACCCTCGGTATCGTACTCGTCATTCCCTAACCCATAGTGAATCTTTTCTGGTTGTACTTTTGTATACACCGCAACACCAGAGTACCCTTTACGCTCCTTAGCTGAGTCAAAGTATGAAACGTACCCAGAACGATCTGTAATCTCTGAGACCAGTTGGTCGGGGGTCGACTTTGTCTCTTGAATCCCAATAATATCTGCATTTAGTTTAAATACTTCATCAAGTGCTCCCTTTTTGTATGACGCACGAATACCATTTACATTCCATGAGATGAGTTTCATGGAAGCAGTATATCAAAAAACAAATACCCAGCTCGAAAGCTGGGTATTTAAGGTCGGCGTCACACCGACCATTTTAGAGCTGGAGAAGTTCAGCTTGCGGTGATGCGCGTCGCCTTCCAGGGAACAGGCTTCTCGTACTGGAAGGGGGCAACATCCTCATCGCCAAACTCAATTGCTTCCGGCAGGCGCCAGGGCTCTACCTGCTCAATGATCACAGACCCCTTGTTCGGAGGCAGGCCGTAGAACTCACGGCCGAACTTCGAAGCAAAATCAGGAAGCATCTCGATCTTGCCAACCGAATTGAAGGCCTCGGCGTAGAGCTCAAGCGCGTGCGTGGCCGTGAAACAGCCAGCGCAGCCACACGAGGTGTACTTCGCCTTGCCAGCAACTCCGAAGCGCGGATGAGGCGCCGAATCAGTACCCAGAAAGAACTGCGGACTGCCCGACGTCGCCGCTTCCAAAAGGGCGAGGCGATCCTGCTCGGTCTTCAGAATCGGCATGCAGTAGTAGTCTGGGCGGATGCCACCCTTCCCCAGCATGTCGTTCCTGTTGGCAAGCAGGTGTTGCGGGGTAATCGTGGCCGCGACACGCAGAGTGTGCTGCTTCACGAACTCCACAGCTGTCCTTGTGGTGATGTGTTCACACACCACTTTGAGGTCAGGACACCGCTCCAAAATCGCCGACATCTCCTGTTCGTAGAAGCGGGCCTCCCGGTCGAACACGTCAACCGTGACACCCGCCTCGCCGTGAACAAGAAGCGGTTTGCGGTACTCCTGCAGCATCTCGAACATCCAGCCCATGCTGGCGAGATCAGAGACACCTTCCGAGTTGGTGGTGTGGCCAGCATAAAGCTTGGCCGCATAGACATGCTCAGACGCGAGCGCCTTCGACAAGCCCTCGTGGGTGGTCTCATGTGTGAGCGACACCGTCATGAGCGGCGTGAAGTCGAAACCCGTTGGCACAGCCGCCAAAACCTCGGCGCGGTACTGAAGTACCTGGTCAAGTGTGGTGATGTGCTTCGGTGCCAAGTTCGGCATCACAATCGCACGAGCGAACTGGGCCGCCGTGTGGCGCACGACAGAATGCAAACGCGCGCCCACGCGGAAGTGGACGTGTAAGTCGTCCGGGGTTGGAAATACAAGTTGCATGCTTCTCTCCTCAATGCGCCCGCAGGCGGTTAATTGGTCAAAAGATTCTGCAGGCGTTCACTGCCTGCGATGAGTTCGCCGAACACTTTCGGCCCGCCACCCCAGGAGGGGAGGCTGGTGAACTGTCCAGCTGCTGCTCCGTTTTCGATGGCAGAGACGAGATCGTCCCCATTCCACAGGCCACCGGAGTGGATGACATCAACCGTTTCCGGAAGCACAGCACGAAAGCGCCGTACCTGCTCGAAAACGATTTCCTTCATGATCGGCCCAGAGAGGCCGGCCTTGCCGGCGTTGGGTGTCGTAACCGATTCACCATTCACGCGATACCCCGCATTCGGACCGGTGTTGCTAACGACAACCGCACGAACGTACGGATACCTCGCGATGAGCGCCGCCACACGTTCCAGGAAGCCTTCTTCGGCGACCGGGACATGCGTTACGTCGATACCGTGCTCAACCAGTAACTTCAGGTTTTCGAGCGTGAGGTACGGCGACACCTTCACCCAGACCGGGCAGTTGAGCTTGAGCTTTTCGCCAGCTGCCAGAATCTGCTCAAACGAATCGTAGTCGTACGAAATCGGCAACGCCTTCTTGTCGTGTGTATTCGGGCAACCCAGATTCCATTCCTGAGCTGCAAACCTCGGTGCACTCCAGGGCGGGTTACCACCAAAGATTTGTGCGCCGTCAACATACCCGTTGACCGAAAAAGCTGCGATACTCACGATGACCTTCCGCGGAAGATATGTGCGGGCCAGTTCGTTCTCAGCCTTGGTGAAACCCATGTTGGGCATCCCCCAAGAATTCAAACCGAACTGAAACTCTGCACCACCTTCAAGTTGGGGCGGCCATTGGCAAATATTCTTGCCGTCGTCATTTCCCTTTCGAGGCTCGCCGTCTGCTTCATCCGGCGTATACGAGCCGGTGATGACCGCGCCGAGCGAAACGTCATCTCGCATGTAGGGCACAAGTCTTGCCGGCGCTTTACACACACCCGCACCGAGAATGATCGGAAGCGGCATTGGCACACCGCCTACAACCCAGGAGTTTCCATGTTTCATTTCTCACCTCGTAGTTGTGAAAGAGCGATTTTGCTCTGGTGCAAGCCTACAGTAAACAAGATATCTCAGCAACTATTTTTTATCGCGTTTTGAATGAAATTTTTCGAACTGGTCGCGGAGGAATTTGTTGGTTACGTTGGTATAAATCTGAGTTGTCGCAATAGATGCATGCCCAAGCATCATCTGCACCGTGCGGAGATCCGCACCGTTATACAGTAAGTCCGTCGCGAAGCTGTGGCGAATCACGTGCGGCGTGCATTTCTTAGCAATACCTGCAACGAGTGCATACTTTTGAACGATACGCTCGACACTTCTTGGGGTGAGGCGAATTGATTCTTCTTTTACCATTCGCGCATGAGCACGAGGGGAGTGGTCAATAAACATTGCCTCATCAATATCTACGCGATTGTCTATATATTTTTTAACAGACGCCATAGCTTGCCCAGAAACAAACACCACGCGTATTTTCCCACCCTTACCACGTACAGATATTTCACCACCTCTTAAGTCTAAATCACGATTAAGCGAACAAAGCTCTGAGACACGAAGCCCGGTCGAAAAGAAAAGCTCAAGGATTGCCTTATCACGAAGGCCAGCAATAGTTGAAAGATCTGGCGCACTAAGTAGATTCTCCAACTCTTTCTCAGATATAAGATCAAGTTCGCGAGACTGAGTCTTTGCAAGTTCAATACGTTCAGGATCATATCCCTCCACACCGCGTTTACGAATATATTTAAAAAAAGCACGAAGTGCTATCAAATGATAATTCTGTGTATGTTTAGTAAGCGTCTCTGTGGACTGACCTTTTTTTGCTTCACGGGCAGGATGTCGGTTAAGAAAAACGCGGTACTCACGCATCATACTTTCAGTAATCTGAGCAGGGGAGTCTACTTTAGCAAAATCTAGAAATCTATTAAGGTAATGCTCATAGTTACGGACCGTAAGTGCAGAGCGCCCCTTTTCAATTTCTATATATTGAAGGAAATCGGCCTTAAGTGAAGCTAAATTGTGCATAGTAAAGAGTATACCTTAACGTCGCACAATATGGTGGGGAAGACTACCGCCAAGTAAAATAAGGTTTCAAGGGGCTTGCAATATCTTAAAAAGTGTGATAGAATATAGGATATAGTTATATAGTATGCTTACAACACGTAAAAAGGCTACCGCCATCAAAAATGCTCAAATTCATGATACGGACACAGGATCTCCTGAGGTTCAGGTATCACTTTTAAGCAAGAAAATCGCTGAACTTACAAATCATTTGAAGGTTCACAAGAAAGACAACCACTCACGTCGTGGTCTTATTCAGATGGTTGCTGACCGTCGTACACATCTTAAGTACCTCGAAACAAGCAACAAGAAGCGATATACAGCAATTGTTACAAAACTTGGACTAAAGTAATCAACAGTAGAGAGCGCCCGTTGGGCGCTCTCTTGGCAAGGGTGAGTGTATACTAACTATAATAGGGTTTTGCATACTGTAAAGAATGATGCCTCTTCTGAGGGCAGGGAGTGGTTTGGCGAAGAAGAGGCACCATGATTAATACTTACTGCAAAAACCCTAGTTTCTATTTTTAATTTTAAAGGTTACTGGCTGCTGGATTTTTGTACTCACACTACCAGCTATAAACCAGTAACTACCAACTATCATATGGCAGTTATCAAACACAGCGACCAGCGTGTCGCAGTATTTATAGATACTCAAAATCTATACCACAGTGCAAGAAATTTATACAACACTAAAGTAAACTTCGGTGCGGTCATGCAAGAGTCCGTAGGAAAGCGTAAGCTTATCCGCGCACTCGCGTACGTAATCACAACTGAAGCAGGAGACGAAACTCAGTTTTTTGAAGCACTCACAAAAATTGGAATCGAAACTAAAACAAAAGATCTTCAGATTTTTTATGGGGGAGCAAAAAAAGCTGACTGGGATGTCGGGATGGCAGTAGACGCAATTCGTCTTGCGCCTAAAGTAGACACCATTGTACTTGCAACGGGAGACGGGGACTTCGTACCGCTTGTCGTATTCCTAAAAGAACATTTTGGGGTACAGGTTGAAGTTATTTCCTTTGGACGGTCTTCATCTACAAAACTTCGCGAAGCCTGTGAAGACTTTATTGATATGTGTGACCATCCAGAGAAGTTCTTAATTGGTTTTCGAGGAGGAGCAAAAAACCAGAGACGCCCACGTACTAGTCCAGCAAAAAAAGTCTCAACCAAAAAAATTGAAGAGTTTTCAGACGAAGCGCTTGGAGTATTCTCATCGGAGGGAACTGAGTAGTATGTCCCAACGGCCACCGCTTTTTCTGTTGTCTCAGCTGTTTTCTCTGTTACACTATCTCTATGACTATTTCTAACATTGAAACGTTTGAAAACGACATCAGCGAAGAAATAAAACATAAAGAGGCTTCGATGGGGGATATCGCTTCTGCAAGTGGGCAGATAGGAAATAGCACACCTGAGGGAGTCTCTCCAAAAAGTAAGCTACTTATTGCAGTGATTCTTTTAGTAACAACCATCATTCTTGCTGGTGGTGGTTACATTCTTTACAATGCTGTTTTAACAAAAGGCGCAACCAGTCAACCGCTTACCCCACCAACACCAACTCAACAACAAAATATATCTGCGGCACTCATTAGTGTGTCTCCACGTCTGGCGGCTGATGTGCAGCCCTATGTAGAAAAGGTAGAAGAGACACCGTACGGAAGCATACTTTCTATTACTGACTACTCTGCACTCTTTGCGTACATGATTCGAAACGAAAGAGCAGTAGGGGCAGACATCCTCGCTTCAAGTAATGTGCGCGACGACATCGCCACCACAACTGAATTACTCACGTTCTCAGATATCACTCGCTCAAACCAAAACATGCGTATAGCATCTCTTGGATCAAGTACAATTGTGTACGCATTCATCTCAGAAAAAAAATTAGTCTTTTCAACTTCAACTGAAGGTATCCTGTCGATTCGCGGTGCTATACTCCAATAATGAGTGTTGCAACTGTGTACAGTGCGCATATAGTAGGACTTGAAGCAGAACCGGTGAGTGTCGACGTAGATGTATCGTCTGGTCTATACTCTTTTTCTATCGTTGGACTACCCGATAAAGCGATCGACGAGAGTAAGGATCGTGTAATCGCGGCACTTAAAAATACAGGACTTAAAAATCCAAAAACAGAAAATCACAAAGTTACTGTATCACTTGCCCCTGCACATACTAAAAAAGAAGGATCCCATTTTGATACACCAATTGCACTTGGGTATTTAGTTGCATCAAAACAACTAGAGGGGGATTTTTCATCCGTGTGGTTTGTTGGAGAGCTTTCTCTTTCTGGAGAAGCGCAACCACTTCAGGGGGTCCTCTCTATCGCAGAAAAAGCAAAAGCGCTTGGGATTAAAGCACTCTTTGTACCAACCAGCAGTAAGGAGGAGGCAGCTCTTGTTGAAGATATAACAATATATGGCTACACCCATTTGCGAGATATCGTAATGCATTACGGAGGAATGTTAGACGGCGTTGGAGGGCTTGAAACATACATTCAACCAACCCCACCGACAGAAATACAATACTCTCGCCCGGACTTCTTTTTAGATTTTAAAGATGTAAGAGGTCAAGAGACTGCGAAGCGAGCACTTGAAATAGCTGCGGCCGGTGGGCACAACATAGCACTCTATGGACCCCCAGGGACCGGCAAGACCATGCTTGCACGAGCTTTTACCGGGATACTACCCTCACTTGAACGCGACGAAGCTCTAGAGGTTACTCGCATACACTCAATAGCCCATACAAAAACAGGTCTAATCACTCACCCTCCATTTAGAAGCCCTCATCACACGTCATCGTATGTATCACTTGTTGGAGGAGGGACACACCCACGACCAGGGGAGATAACGCTTGCTCATCGCGGGGTACTCTTTTTAGACGAATTCCCAGAATTTGATAAGCGGGTTATCGAATCCTTACGACAGCCACTTGAAGAAGGAATAATAAGCGTATCAAGAGCAAAGGGTACATTTACTTTCCCTGCGTCATGTATTGTGATTGCTGCGCTTAATCCTTGCCCATGCGGATACATGGGGAGTAAGGTGAAACGATGTATTTGTACTCGAGGAGACATCGAACGCTACGCGCGAAAACTCTCTGGGCCAATTATGGACCGTATTGATATGTGGGTGCCCGTTCAACATATTGATTATGAGACCCTTTCGCATTCTCGTGTAGGAGAAGAAACTGAATCTATTCGTGCAAGGATTAAAGGCGCAAGAGACTTTGCGCGCATGCGCTTTCTAAAGAAAGACCCAACTTCAACGCTTCGAACAAATAAAGACATGAAAGCAAAAGATATTGCGCTTCATATTGAACTTGACCCACCCGTTAACGCAACAATGCAAAAACTTGCAACCACATATACTCTTTCACCAAGAGCGTATCACCGTGTACTTAGGCTTGCACGGACTATTGCAGACATGAACAAAAGACATGGGATTGCTGAAGCGGACATCTTAGAGGCTTTTCAGTATCGCCCGAAGTTATACGAGGACAGGGTATAAGCAACCAAAAAGAAAGTGGCGCCGTACGGCGCCACTTTCTTTTTCGTTGCTTCCCTAAAACGGATTCTTTGCTCCACGAATTTCAAAGTGAAGGTGTGGACCAGTTGATTTACCGGTGTTTCCAAGTTCACCAATTGTTTGACCTTGTGTAACAGTCTGTCCGTTAACCACATACACTGCACGTAAGTGGGCGTAGACGGTTTGTGTTCCGTTGTCGTGAGTGATAATAATCATATTTCCATAACCACCGTTATACCCACTAGAACGCGCAGAGATCACTCGCCCACCAGCTGCAGCCATAACTGGAGTACCAAGTGTGTGTGCAAGGTCTACACCGTTACGTCCGTGAACACCTTGAGTTCTGCGACCACCAAGAATTGGACGGATGAAGTAACCATCTGTTGCCGTGTACACATATGACTCAATGACTTTAGACCCACTAGTGGTACCTTTTGGTTTAACGGGCGCAGCAACCGTAATTTCACCATCTGGAACGAGCACAATCTCACCAACCACAAGTGAAGCATCTTTACTTATACCGTTAAACTTCGCGATTTCGTCTGCGTCTGCTTTATATTTCTTTGCCACAGATGCAATAGTGTCTCCTTTCTTTATCGTATGCTTAATACCAGTTATAGGCAAAATAATAAGAGTGTCTCCTGGAGAAATCTTTTCTGTCTTTAAATCGTTAGCCCATACAATGGTATTTTTGGTAACACCAAACAACTTAGCAACCTCTGTGAGCGTGTCTCCCTTTTTTACCTCATAAAGACTAATCTCATCACTTGTCGGAAAATCCACTTCTTCAGTAGAAAGACGTAACGATCCAGTTGTGGCGGAAAGGTTTGTCGTCGATGAGTTAGTTGAGTCCGAAAGTGCTCCAGTAACTTCCTGACTCTCAACAACGATAGGTTTAAACATCGCCTGAGAGGAGGGCACAGCTTCTTCTTCGAAGGCAGGGTCAGATAAGAAAATAGCCTTTACTTTCTCAGTGAAGGCTGAAATAATCCCAGCGTGTAACACTGAGGGCTGCGCAAGTCCAATGACAAGCGTAATCATAAGAATGCTATGTATCGCACGAGTGCGTTTGGCAGAGGCAACTAAAATAGTTGAAAAAGTCCTAGTTAGAAAGATACAATCCGACTATACAGGATAAGAAACGTCAATGGCAAAGACACAAAAACACACCACTGAGCTTACAACACATACTACCAAAAAAGAGGGGGTTGGGCAACAATTCGTCTTTCCTTTAAGATGTGGAGAAGTCTACGCATTTGCTTGTAAATAAAGGTATACTTCGTGTATCTATGGCACCTCCAGGAACAGGAAACAGAAGGCAGGAAGAACCTCGAAAACAACCCCACCACAAAGGTGATGGTAGGGGTGGTTTCTCTCAAAAACAAACAGGGCAAGAAATACAGCCAGCGAAAGGGCAGCAGGAACCACGTCAAAACACGGAGGAATTGCTTAAATCACACGAACTGTTGGAAGCACTTTTGCCTGTAGTTTCTGCAATAGAAACCCTTTTTGAACAAATTAGCCTAATAGATCTAAACGGAGATACTAACTTTAAACAACAAAAGTCAGCCCTCTTAAATCGTATCAATAGCATTAATACGAGAATCGGAACCACTGACTTAAAAATTGCCCTAATTCTTAAACTGGAGGTTAAAAAAACGGCCTTTGAAGGAGACTCAGCGACAGTCTAACCTCAGGCCTAAATGATGCGCAGCTACAGGCTTTTAATGAAAGTTTAAGCACAGTTGCAAACTTCACTTCTAACAATGAGATCCAGGCACCTACTCCGAGCAAACCAGATTCAATAGTAAGGCAAGTATTTTCAAATGTGCGACTAGTTAACCGACCACAACAGGCACCTGCAACTCCTGTTCTAAGCATGCTTCGTCCAGAAGTAGAAAAACTTCAGCAGGACTTAGAAGCTATTGACCCTCGTAATTTACGTGATAATTTTAGTGAAAAAATAACCTCTCTTGAAGAAAAGTTCGCAGCAGCTGAGAAAGAGTCTCCGCTTGTTAAAAGCACACTTGAGGAGATTAATAAGACACTCGAAACAGAAGCTGCGGAGATTGAAACAATACGACAAGGTCTCTTAGTCCAAATAGAAAAGATAACAAAACTAAGACAGTCCCTAAAGGAAGAGGACCTTAGATCTTTTACATTTGAGGAGAGTGAGAGACTTACTCTGCTTATCAAAAAGGGCCAAGAGCTAACCTCAATCATTGTAGAGGCGCAAGAAATGTACGCTGGTATGAAGAGAAAAATACTTGATTTGTTAGAGAGCGTTGCAACGGGGACCGCATCAACCCCTGTAGCGGCTACAGTGACCCCAGTCGCAGACCCTGCTATCACACCAGTAGTTGATCCTGTTGCCGCACCAGAACCTGCGCCAGTTATTGCAGACCCAGCAGCTGCACCCGTAGTAGAACCAGCTCCTGATACAACAAGCACAGCCCTAACTGCGGCACCAGCAGAGCCTGCGGTTGTAGAGGGTACGACGTCTCAAGAGGGGATGACAACTGCAGTGCAGGAAAAAATTGTCGCACTCCAGCTAGATAAAGGAGACATAACCGCAGAAGAAGTGTTAGACGAACTTCAAAAAGAGGGACTAGCTGCAAAGCTAGAAGATGTTCGTGACCTCCTAGAGCTCTTACGATAACCTTAGTGATACACTAGAAACATAATGGAGAAAAGAGATGTAATCAATAAAATACTTTCTGGGGGAATGACTATGGAGGAGATTCGTGCTGCGGCAGCTCAGAGAAGAGCAGAAGCTGCAGCAAAGGCGCAACAGCAACTAGAAGCAAATAATGAGCCCGCTGCTGAACCAGGAGCTGCTACACCTGCAGCAACAGAACCAACACCTCAACCTGAGCCGGTAGCAGCTGTAGCATCTACTCCTCCACAAGCACCTAAGGCACCAGAAGCCCTCTCAACTACGGTTGAATTTACAAACCAAGAACTACTTGAGTTTTTAAAGGGGCGGGCAACCTCACTTATAACCGCTGCTGACCTTAGCCAGCGTTTTAAAATTACACCAGAGCTTGCAAACGAAATAATTGAAGACCTAAAATACGATGGAGCAGAGCAGTGTATAAAAGAAGATAACACAGTCGTGTCAGTAGAAAAAATTGAAGCCATTGAGGCAGGGCTGCGATATGAAAAAATTCTTGGTAATAAATTTATTCATATCCCGTCTGCAACACCGACCACAGCTCCAGACCTGGGCATCAATACTTCAGATATAGCAGGCGAAGGATCTACGACCACCACCTCTTCCCCAACACCAACAACCGTAGCAGACGTGGATATTAACTTAGACGAACCAGCTCCGGCTGGACCAATATCACCACCTGCTGTAGATATAGACATCACCGGACTAGAAGCTAATCCTATAACGCCTGCGGCAGACCCCTCAACCGCTCCTAGAGCTGAGCCAGCACCTATAGCGCGCGCATCTACCATGACCGAACGCCTGTTAGGAGGGAATAGAAAGTTCATTGCTATTGGGGCGCTGGTTCTTGGAGCTGCCGCATTTTACACTGCCGTAAAATCAAATAAATCCCCAGACCAAGCTCCGGCGTCAGAACAAGTAAAGCAGGCACCAGCTGCTGCACCGAAACCTGCCACAGAAAAAGAGAGCAGACCACAACAACAAGCAGGTCAAGAAAAAAGCGTATCCGTAACTAAAGAGCAGTTACTTGCTGTAAAGCTTCCTGAACGAATTACCGAAAGTGTTATACAGATACTTGCACAACCTAACGCAAAAGACTTTATCACGCCTTTTCTAAAGCAGGCAAAGAAACTTCAAACTGACCAACTTGTACAACTTCCTGAAGCTACACAAACTAAAATTTTTGGGATTCTCAATGAAGCCGAGAATGCACACATACTAAACACAGCCTGGAGCGGAAAAACTGGGCTTACGATGTCTGAGTGTTTAATTGACGTAGATAATACTACATGTGACTTGCGAGAAAACTTTTCAACAATTGCAAAAATATATCGTGAGATACTCCAAGAAACCTCAGGCTTCTCTCGACTCCACGACGCACAACTTCCTGAGAAAACAATTACCGAAATGCATGGGTATGTGAGAGAACAGATACAAGAGTACTTAGCAAAGCAAGCAGCAACAAAATAATCACATGAACACAGAAACCATTCTTCAAGATCTTGCCCAAGAATTTGACCTTACCGCTCTTTCAAAAGAGGAGCAGGAGAACATGCTCTTTGAATTAGCTAAGGCCGTGCATAACCAGTTCTTGCTTGATATTCACGCAGCACTTGGCGAGGAGCAATTTTCTGCGCTCGAAGCCTCTTCTACAATGGGAGACGAATTTTACTTTACAACACTAAAACACCTCGTACCAAACTACGAAGAACTTTTCGCACAGGCACGCACAAAAATAATTTCTGCATATAAAAACGCAAACTCGGCCGTGGTATAATAGCCTCCTGTGGCGACAATCTCTCTTAATACAAAACAACAAGAAGCAGTTCTTCACACCGAGGGACCGCTTCTTATTTTAGCTGGTGCAGGCGCTGGTAAAACAAAAACCATTACTGAACGCATCGTGGGAATCATTAAAAAAGGCACAGACCCTCGGGCGATACTTGCGGTAACATTTACGAATAAGGCCGCAAAAGAAATGCGTGAACGAATCATTTCACGACTGGAAGATGAGCGCGTTATTGAAAAAGAAAACCCATACCATCCTACTCCGGTTATAAAAACATTTCACTCACTTGGTCTTATGATGCTTTCTGAGCAATCAGCGCACCTGGGGCTACATAAACACCCAACAATTCTAGACTCTGCGGACTCACTTTCTATTATTAAACAAGCGGTTGAGGTCCTCGGCATCGACCCAAAAGTAAACGACCCTTCAAAAATTCGAAGCATTATCAGCCGAGAAAAGGGAGATTTCGTGAAACTAGAAGACTACAGAAAAAAAGTAGCAACCGCACAGATGGACATCGTCGCTTCGGTGTGGAGAATCTACGACGAGGAGTTAAAAAAACAAAAAGCGGTTGACTTTGATGATCTCATCGTACGCGCTGTGCGCATGCTTGAAGAACATCAGGAAATTCGTGAGTACTACCAAAAACGTTTTAAGTACGTACACGTCGACGAATACCAAGACACCAACGGTGCACAATACGCATTTATAAAACTCCTAGTAAATAAAGAGCTACAGAACATTTGCGTCGTTGGTGATACTGACCAAAATATTTACAGTTGGCGAGGTGCGAACGTGAGAAATATTATGAACTTCGAAAAAGATTTTCCGGGGGCAAAAGTTGTACTCCTTGAAGAAAACTACAGATCGACAGGAAATATCCTAACGCTTGCAAACAAAAGTATTAAAAAAAATACAGTTCGTAAAGAAAAAAACCTGTTCACTTCACAAGGGGAAGGGGCTCCTATTGAAGTCCTTCCTGCCTGGGATGAAGAGTCTGAGTCTGAGTGGATAGCAGAAAAGTGTAAAGAACTTATACGTGAAGGACAAGACGCCTCACAAATCGCGGTCCTCTATAGAGCAAACTTCCAGTCTCGTATCCTTGAAGAAGCGTTTATTCATGCTGGGGTAAGTTACAACCTACTTGGGACAAAGTTTTTTGAAAGAAAGGAAGTAAAAGATGTAATGAGTTATTTACGTGCAGCAGTAAACCGATCCTCACAACCCGATCTTAAACGAGTATTTGACACTCCAAAACGTGGTATCGGGAAAGTAACCGTCGCAAAAATATTTGCAGGTGAAGCAATTCCAGCTAAAGCAGAAGCAAAAATAAATGAAGTATATAGTTTCCTTGATCGTATTGTTGAGTCACTTGAGACCGAACCACTTTCACATATCATGCAAATGATTATTGTTGATTCTGGAATGGAGAAAGAAATGCTTGAAGGTGGGGCTGAAGACAGGGAGCGACTTGAAAATGCTCGTGAACTTGTGTCACTTACAGTGCGATATGACGAAAGCCCTGCAAACGCAGTGCTTACACAATTCCTTGAAGAAACTTCGCTTCAATCAGACCAAGACAATGACACCGAAGAGAAGGGAGGTGTACGCTTAATGACAATCCACGCAAGTAAAGGACTTGAATTTGACCACGTGTTTGTAACGGGACTTGAGCAAGATCTGTTTCCTCATAAAAATATTGGCAACCGAAATCGAAGCAAAGAAGAGGAAGAGGAGGAGCGAAGACTTTTTTACGTTGCTGTTACCCGAGCAAGAAAACACCTATACCTCACCCACGCTGAGCTTCGTACTATTTTTGGGCAAAAACAAATCAACGCACCGAGTGAATTTTTAGATGACGTTCCAGAAGACATCGCACTTCACCACGACACATACTACAAACAATACGGAGGAGGAAACGTTGTCTATATATAGAGTACCTACGTGATTCGAAAGAGTTTCTTAATCCAGGGAGCAAAGACTACTTTATATAGTGTCGGAGGTTGGTAGACATACTCTGGACCAAACTTGCTTTTAAAAAAAGAAAAACCCATCCACGATAACGGATTACCCTCTACCCAAAAGAGCCCAAAACTAAGCACCTTCATACCTTTCTCTATTGAACGTTTATACCAATAATCCATAAGACCAATCATCACCGGATCCTGCCCCACGTCTTCCATGTAAAAACCAGCTGTGTAATGAGTATTTTTAGTTAGAGGAGAAAACTCAACAGCAACTCCTCCAACTATTTTTCCATCCACCATACGCCGTGCGCACCAAAACGCTACATCAGAATGAGGTGCCTGCATCTTTTGCTTAAGAAGTTTCAATGCAAAAAAACGTACATCTCTTGGCATGCGCTTTGCGGTTTTACTGTGTCGATACGCCCCTAAGAAATCTTCGTACGAAACAGGTTCGATAGTATAGACAATATCAAGACAAGAGCTGAGCCAGTGGGTTCTGTGCTTTTTAAAATGTTTTGACCATGTTGCGTAATAGGGGGTCGTCTCAGAAAGAAAAACATAGCCCATTTTACTTCTGTCCTTTTCTCCGAAAGATTTCCAACCTGGAGGTACATCACTTTTTGTATGTCTGTCCCAAGAAACAATCCATAGGGGAACAAATGGATAGCGACTAGTATGTTCACGCGCGGGTTCTTCGTCCCCATAGTAGGCTTCAACATACAGCGGCCAAATGCCGTACAGCACGCCTTTACCAAATATTTTTGGGCGCAATGTTTTGTCAATAACATCTGTAAGCGCATACTCTGGCCATACCATAACAGGGACGAAAGGTGTCAGGGAGCGGAAACTCTCTGATGCATCTGTGTTTTTCTGAGTGAGAGAGGTCATCGTATAGCCGGCAGTATATCAAAGATAAGAAGCTGCTAACCACAGCAAAAAGTATGCTAGAGTACCTACATGTACGCAAAGAAATCTCTCGGACAAAACTTCCTTACTTCCATTCCTGCGCGTATCGCAATTATAGAAGCCGGGGAATGTAAAGCTTCAGATACTATTCTAGAAATAGGGCCGGGGAGAGGGTTTCTTACGAAAGCACTATTAGATACAGGTGCACATGTAGTAGCACTTGAAAAAGACCAAGACCTTATTCCTGTGTTAAAAGAACAATTTCCTGACCAGGCCGCGAGCGGACAGCTACAACTACTAGAAGGGGACGCGCTTTTATTTGAACCAGGGGAAGCCGGTCTTGTATCTGGCAAATGGAAACTTATCGCGAATATTCCTTACTACATAACAGGGGCAATACTCTCTCGATATCTTTCACATACAAACCAGCCAGAAACAATGGTAGTACTTGTACAAAAAGAAGTGGCCGAACGCATCTGCGCGCGCGACGAAAAGGAATCCATCCTTTCGCTTGCGGTAAAAGCATACGGAACACCAAAGCTGGTATACAAAGTAAATAGAGGAAGCTTTAACCCAATACCAAATGTAGACAGTGCGGTACTTCAAATCACCAACATCTCAAGAGATCGCTTTGAAAGCCAATATCACGAGGCTTTATTTTTCAAGACCGTAAAGGCTGGGTTCGCTCACAAAAGAAAGCTTTTAAGCTCAAACCTTAAAGAGGCTTTTGATCATATTGATATTCCTTCTCTCTTTGTAAAAGAAAACATCCCCGAAAAAGCTCGTGCAGAAGACCTTCCATTAGCCATTTGGCTGTCGCTTTCGCTTACATTAGCAAAACAACAAGGGGCGTAAAGAGTCTTTGGTTTTCCACACAAAAGAAGCTGGCCGGAAATATCTACCTATGCATGGTCTATACTGTAACGTATGGACACCCTTACACCACAAAAAAATCTTCCACTTCTTTTCTTGGGTGGTTTAGTATTACTCACGATTGCTACCGCTTTTATCCCAGCGAAATGGTTTGGCATTGAACCTAAATCAATTACAAGAGCGCGACTTGATTTCTCTTCAATTACACCAAGTGACGTTGCAGAAGATGCGAACAACGACAACGCAATCAGTTGGAAGGAGCTCGTTGAAAGCACACTTGGACCAACTGAGAGAAGTGAATTTGAAGGGCAAGAAGCAGACCCTAAAGTAATAGCAGAGCTAAACGACCCAAATAACTTAACGGCTTCATTTTCAAAGAACCTCTACCTCGCATCAACCTACCTTTCTCAGGACCCAAATGTAACCGAAGAAACAAAACAGGGTGTAATTGACCAGCTCATACAGCAAGAAGCCGCAAAAGTTACACAAACTAAATACGGCTTTAAAGACCTCAACATCGCAGATGCCGAAAGTAAAGCCTCAATTAAACTATATGGAAACGCTGTAGCTTCACTTTTAGAAAACTTAATTACAGAACAATCAATCGGAGAGACTGCGGGGGCAATTGAAACATTTCTGGCAACGCGAGACGGGAAAGACCTTGCCCCTATTGAAAAGGAGCGAATAAAGGTAGATACAGTACTAAAAAAACTACTAGCGCTTTCAACACCTCTTTCTGCTGCTACCTACCAGGGGCTTACCGTAAACCGTGTCGCAGCATACAGGGACATGTTGTATAACATCTCACAGGCTGCAAACGATCCGATACGCGCAACGCTGTTTATCGAAAAATACCCTGACACGCTTGTATCTACACTTAGAATTCACAATGAACTCTCAGCATATTTCGAAAGCCAAAATGTTACCTTTTTGGGGAAGGAGGCCGGATATGTCTTTACTGTAGGGTATACTCTTAAATAACCCCTTATGAAAAAAAGTCTCTTCATATTTTCTCTGTTTACATTACTTTATACATCAGCAGTTACACCCACTTACGCTATTGGATGTCCTCAATGTTCAACATGGGCACAGCAGCTTATCGACTACGCAAGACAAGGTCTACAATACAGTAAGGACTCAATAAGCGCTTACTCTAACTCTATTACAGCAGCACAACAAACACTTATTACAGTAAACGATACAGTGATCAAGCCTGCAAAAACAGCGATGACATATATCGCCATCATGAAAAACGGGGACAACATAAGAAATCTTGTGCTTGGGTCTGTGGGGACCAATCAGGCACTTCTTGAAAAATTTCCAGAGGTATACATCGCAAATAAAGAACTTAACACTATTAAAGCAGGGCTCGGTGATATCGCCGCGCAAAAAAGTCTCTATGGAGATAGCGTACTTAGTGCTCTTGTGGGTCAGACACGATTTAACTACGCGGATGTTTCTACAAAACTCCGCACCACAAACAGCACAAAACTTCCAAGTATCGCTCAAAACTCAGCCTGCGACGAGACAACCCTTTCTAACCTAGCAAAAGAAGATATTGAGATAAGTGGACAGCCACTTAACCAAGCAGCCTACAGCGCACGAAAACAATACTTCTATGAAAAGCTTTGCGCAAAGGACCCAAATACAGACGAAGCAACTGCACAGGCGCTACAGACTCTCACGGCGGCACGACCTGAAATTGGCGGATGGGACTCATGGCTTGAACTTACAAGCGGGGATAATGCCTGGAATAAATTTACGGAATCACAAACGATCCTTGCTACCCGCGCAACAGAGGTTGCAGACGCTGCGAAAAACGACCTAAACCTCGGTGGGGGAATACGAAGCCTTACCGCGTGTAAGACACGTGCGCAAACAGATATAAATGGTGAACCATACTCAGTAGCTAGCCAGGCGCCATGTATTTCTGAGGAAATTAAACAAGTGTCAAGCGCTCTAAGTACAGCATTTAACGAACAAATTATTTCTCCATTAAAAACTCAATATGCATCTCTGGGTACGGGGACACTTGTGGACTCACTTTTTAACACTGTGAGCCTGATCGGAAACATAAGCAGTGCAGCAAGCAGCATAACAAACTCAGTAAACCAAATCGCAGGCACAGATGGTGGCGGTAGTGGAACGGTAAACAATATACCGGTTACCACTACTGTAAATAAGGTATATGACAAAGACCTGGTTAATAACGCCGCATCAAAAGAAAGCGTAACTCGTTCACCAAAAACACAACTAAAATTACACGCTGATGCACTTGTAACATTAGAAAGACTTAACCAAGACTTTCTTTCAACTATCACATATCACCAGGGGCAGCTCGACACAATGAAAAGCTGTTACGACAACCTAGTAAGAAATTACCAAGATCAAGTTAGTGGGGATGCACGCGTTAGCTCAGCCTACGAATACTACGGAGGGAAAACTTGTGCGTATCAACAAGACCAGAACTGTACAGGTGGACAAGTGGCAGTTAATAATACCTTACGAGCACAGATACAGGCGGAACAAGCTGTTGCAGCGGCTACAAAAACATATGTACAAGACACAAGGACTAAGATTGATAACTCTCAGTCAACCGAGGAAGTGCTTTCTCTCTTTACTAACTACCTAGACCGAGTTGAGGCTGAAGGTATGCCAAATACAATTACAGTAGCAAATAGAGATGGTGCATACATAGTATTTAAGGGAAATGTAGACCTATCAATGATGCAAGGGGGTGCAATATTTAACTACAAAGAGACCTGCGTTGAGATTGATCGACAAATACAGGAAGCAATTATGCGAGCAAATGCCGGAGCATAAACTAAACCCAGGAACTCTTATATAATCACAGAAAAGAGGGGATATCAGTGCTTTTTCCATGCTACACTTGTGGGTATGAAGCGTCTCGGTTTTGTTATTATTTCACTACTACTTATCATTGGTAACTTCGGTGTTGCAGATAATGCATACGCCGCAGTAAGTAGAGAAGAATACGTAGCTCTTAAGGCTAAAATAGACAGCGGTTTAGACACCATTCGAATGGCCGAGGAGAAATCACTTGGAGACGTAATTCTCGCTTCTCCTGGAGTTTTCTCAAAGCAGGCATGGGAAGCTGTATCAACTGTGGTTTTTAACGTGCCGAAAAGTGGAGACACCCGAAACCCGAACAACACAAATAGTAATGAGTACCTTGCGATTAACTTGAAAAAACTATATGTTGAGGAACTCGACCGAAAATACAACCAGTTCAGAAACGACCCAGACGTAAACGTAGACTACCTCGAAAAATATTCTCTTGAGGCATTTCTACAAACACTAAACAAGAAAGGCGCAGCCGACGCACCAAAAGATGTGCAAGACTCTCCTGTTTACCTTATAAATCGATTTAAAGCAGTCTCGCAGCAACTTCTTACTTTTACAGACTCGAGAATAAACCAGAAAGCGGGGATTATCACATCCGGCGAAAAAATTACGCTCGACAACGCGGCAACTCAGACAGCGACGACTGAACTACAAAACACAGTAGAGGTTGCTGAATGTTCCGCTCTTGGAGAAAACCCAGTTACCGATTGTTTGGACGCAGGTATTACTTGGTTTATAAAAAACTTTCTTCTTAAACTTGTTGGTTTCGCAGTATGGCTCTCTGCCAATCTTTTGAACTACTCGATGAAGGTTGGTATTTTTGAATTTAAAACCTGGGCACCTGACAATCTATACGTACTCTGGTCAGCTATACGTCAAATGGTTTCTGTGTTTGTGTTCTTCGCGGGACTTTGGGTATTTTTTATGTCAGTGATCGGAAGAAGTGAGGACGCACAAAAATATTTTGCATTCCTGATACTGTTTGGGTTATTTGTAAACTTTTCTTACCCTCTTACGCGTGTCGCGATTGATATTTCAAACATCACTTCACTAAAAATATACGAAAGCACCTTCGGTCCGGGAATCATCACGGCTGCAAATGGCACCACAGATGCAAATGGGGCAGGGAACCGTATCATGAACAGCTTAGGACTTCCTGGACTTGTAAGTAGTGCAACAGCGGTCGGGGACAACCCCGCAAACCAGTTTGAGAAACAAATACGAAGTACCCCTGGTGCACTTGCAGCAGTTGTATTCATAGGACTCGTTGCGTGGTTTCTATTTCTGATATCAGGCTACATAATAGCTCGCACCGCGATTCTTGTATTTATTATGGCCGTATGCCCGCTGTTGTTTGTCGATATTGTGGTGCCTAAACTTGGAGAAACTGCGGCTAAACTACGAAAACTCTTCTTCTCTCAACTTATTGTTGCTCCTGTCTTTTGTATTATGCTTGCGCTTACTTTAAAATTCCTAGAAATATTTAACAGTACCGCAGGGAATGCTCTTCAGGGGGGAGGAAACGTACTACGTGATAGCGCAAGCTCTGCTAACGTTGCCGTGTTCTTTAACTTAATAATGATGATCATCATGCTTCACATCATGATGAAGGTCACAAAAGAGGCGTCTGGTGCCGTCGGTGAATCTGTCTCAAAGGTGATGGGAGGGGCAAGAGGTTTAGGACTTGGATTAGCAACAGGGGGCGCACTTGGTGCGGCGGCTTTTGCAGGAAGAAATACAATTGGACGCGCATCAAAGGCAGCGCTTAACAGTGAGTGGCTTGGTAGCATGCGAGGGACGAGGGGAGGCGAAGCGCTCAACAGTCTAGCTAGCTGGGGGAGCAAGGGAAGCTTTGACGCTCGTAGAATACCGCTTGTAAAAACAGCTGCTGGAATTGGAGGACTAAAAGGTATGGGTCAGGGCGGAGGAGAAGGAGGGTACGCAAAAAGCAGAGATGCTTTTGATAAAAAAGTCGCAGAAGAAGCGGCAAGTATTAAAGACGCAGCGGCACGTGAACGATATCTTAACCGCAACTACAACAACCTTGATACGAAAGCTCAAAGAAAACTTCTTAACCTTGTAGGTGCTTCAGGTGTTGAAACAGCAGCAGAAAAAGCCCTTAAGAAATTTACAAATGCTGATCAACTTGCGCAAAACAGAACTAATGCAACAGCTGCAAGCTACCTAAACGCAGATCAAGTGAGCAGAGAAAGCATCTTAGCAAACGCAGCCAATAATAAGCAACTCCAAGAGAAGCTAGACGTGGTTGATAAAATACGAGCTATTGATAACACTGCGGCCGATGCCTTAAACCAAAAAATTGAAGCCCTTAAAAAACTTGATGACCCAGCACTTGTGGAAAAACTCATCAGTAGAGACTTGGGCGAAGGGCTAAGCAAGGACGCAGCAGTACAAATGAAACAAGCTCTTAATCAAGCCTTTGGAATCTCTAAGACTGACGCAGCGGCAGCAAGTGAATACGATGAAACCATGGCGCGCAAGAACGGTCAAACAGTTGCAAATCAAGCTCAACTAGACGTAGCAGCATCAACTAATCAGACACTGCAGCAACTTGCAACAAATCAGGCCGACCTACATCAGCTACTTCAAGGCATTTTCCAAAACACAAACACTGCTGGCGCTACCCCACCACCTGCACCACAGCCTCAACCAGCAAGCGCAACAGTATAATCCTATGGCCACTACACAAAAACATCTCGAAGAGCTCTTCCGTCTCGCAAACCCACAGGTACAAACCTACCTGGCTTCTAATGACTTGGACGGCGCTGTTGCTATTTTAGGAAAACTTCACAAACTCCCTGTGGGAAGTTACTTACCCCTTAAAAATACAATAACACTTATACTTCTCGGGGCGATTATACCCGCTCAAGCAGTAGAGAGTATAGAAAAAAACTGTAGAATCTCTGTCGATGAGGCGTATGCAATCGCACAAGATTTAGAAGAGACCATTTTTCAAAAAGTACGCCTCTCAATACTTGGCGACACCACTACTCAGGTAAAGCAAATTAAGCTAAGCGACACAATTTCTGAGGACGACCTACGAAAAGAAATACTTGACACAACACACAGAGAACCTGTACCTAAAACAGCAGCCATAGAAACCAACCCAGAGGAGCCTCTTACGGAGGAACAAAAAGTTACCCCCGCAACCACAACACCAAAAACCGTACTCACTCCAGGTACACGATCACAACTACTAGAGCAGCTTCAGGTACTAGAGACGATACCAAACGACGAAGAAATTGAGGCTCGTTTAAACCACATTAAGGAACAGATTACTTCAATAGAGTCCTCGGCACGGGAAAGCACCCCCACAGCTGTCGCTGTTTCGCTTGGTTTACAAGAGCATGCAGGGGAGACTGTTGCGCCGAAAGCAAAAACTGCATCCTATAGTAAAGCTCCGACTGAGTACAACATCGACCCTTACAGAGAGGTTGCTGAGCTATAGTGTTTTACAAACACCCTAAACTCTACTCCATATCCTTGATATACTACTCTCATGCAATTCCGCGTACCACAATTCATTGATCTTGAAGAAAAAATCGTAGGGCCTCTCACCCTTAAACAATTTGGTTATGTCTTGGGTGCTGGTGGATTTTCTTTTCTATTGTGGACGTTTATTCCTATAAAAGTACTGGCTGTTATTCTTATGATTCCAGTAGGAGGCCTTTTTCTTTCTTTGGCATTCCTAAAAATAAATGATCGCCCTTTTGTAGACTTACTTGAAAGCGCTTTTAATTACTACTCAGGAAGTAAAATATACACTTGGAAACAACCAAACCAAGAGCCCGCAACACCGGTTGAAGAGGTGGTAGTAAAAGCAACGCAAGAGGTTGCTGTTGCAAAAGCAAATGCAAATAAACTTCATGAAATCGCGCTTGGTCTTGATGTGCTTGATAAGAACAAAGAACTAACTGAAGAACAGTTACCACAGCAGTAGAGCAAAAACCTCAAAAAGAGTTGCTATCCATTTAACGCAAGCACCTTCCTTGCTATACTCTATATACATATGGCAAAGGGCTCCGCTACTCAACAATTCGTACCAATTGACCGTATTCGAGACGGTATCATTACACTTAAAAATGGTGAGCTACGTGCAATACTCATCACAAGCTCTCTTAACCTTGCTCTTAAAAGTGAAGATGAGCAACAGGCGATTCTCCTACAATTTCAAAACCTACTCAACTCACTTGAATTTCCTGTGCAATTTTTCGCACAATCAAGACGACTAAACATAAAACCATATCTTGACCTCCTAGAAGAACGAAGCGGGGAAGTAAAAGAAGACCTTCTTAAAATACAAATCCACGAATATATTGGGTTTATTAGGAAATTTGCTGAAGAAACAAATATTATGACCAAACACTTCTTCATTGTTATTCCATACCTCCCGATTTCTGCCTCTTCTTCAGTTGGGGGAGTTAGTTCACTACTTGGGTTTGGAGGAGGCTCTTCATCAACCGTATCTAAAGCAGAGGAAAAAGACTTTGAATCAGCGCGCATCCAACTCGAACAGCGTGTAGCAACAGTAATGCAAGGACTTGTACGATTTGGGGTTCGCGCGCAAAAACTCGGAACAGAAGAGGCTGTCGAACTTTTTTATAAACTCTTTAACCCAGGTGAGCAGGACAGATCTGCACCTAAAGTAGCACAATCATAACCACCATGAGCATCTTTGACTTTCTCTCTCCACAAAAAAAATCTCCTGTTTCACCAATTCTTCCTGGTCAGGTATATAAAGTTGCTGAAATGCAGCTTAAAGATATCATCGCGCCCAGCGCGCTTGGTGTACAACCTAAGATACTTAATCTCGGAACAAATGTTGTACGATCATTCTTCGTAATATCATATCCTCACTTCTTAAGTGATAACTGGCTAAGCCCAATCATCAACCTCGACAAAGTGTTCGACGTTGCTATTCATATCACTCCACTAGACACAGGGGAGGTGATGAAAGGATTCCAAAGAAAAGTTGCTGAAGTAGAGAGCCAAATTATGACACGAGAAGACAAGGGGCTTGTACGAGACCCTTCGCTTGATGTTGCATACAAAGACCTCGAAGACCTACGCGATGGACTTATTCAGTCACAAGAGAAAATGTTTGATGTTTCTTTGTATATTTCAATCTACGGAGCAGATGAGGCCGAAGTAAGTAAGACAGAAAACGAAATCAAAACCATCCTTGAAAGCCGTCTTGTGTATGTAAAGCCAGCACTCTTCCAACAGGACGACGCCTTCCTTTCAACACTTCCCCTAGGAGATGACCGCTTAGGTATCACCAATAAACTAAATACATCTCCACTTTCTTCATTCTTCCCATTTGTATCTTTTGACCTGTCTTCTGATAAGGGTATTCTCTACGGACTTAATCGCCATAATGGTTCACTTATTCTTTTTGACCGTTTCTCACTTGAGAACTATAACTCGATTATCTTTGCGAAATCAGGTTCTGGAAAAAGTTACGCGACCAAACTTGAAATTCTACGTACACTTATGTTTGATACGGAAGTTATTATCATCGACCCTGAGCGAGAATATGAATACCTCGCAGAGTCAGTAGGGGGAAGGTACTTTGACATCTCTCTTACAAGCAGCCACCACATTAATCCTTTTGACTTACCCGTTCCAGGTGAAGACGAATCACCATCTGAAGTACTGAGATCAAACATCGTAAATCTCGTAGGACTTTTCCGTGTAATGCTTGGAGGACTCAGCCCTGAAGAAGACGCTATTATCGACCAGGCTATCAGTGAAACATACGCACTTAAAGATATTTCAGGTGACGCTGATTTCACAAAACTTGAACCACCACTTCTTTCTGACTTTGAAATGGTGCTTGCCGGTATTGATGGATCAGAAAATCTTCTTGCAAGACTTTCTAAGTACACGAAAGGAACGTGGGCAGGATTCATTAACCAGCCTTCGAACGTAGACATTAACAAAAAGCTTGTATGTTTCTCGATTCGAGACATGGAGGATGAACTTAAGCCAGTTGCGATGTATATTATTACGCACTACATCTGGAACGCGGTACGTAAAGAAATTCGTAAGCGTCTACTTGTAGTGGACGAAGCCTGGATAATGATGAAAAATGACGACACAGCATCGTTCCTTTTTGGTCTTGCAAAACGCGG
>CAZZGJ010000003.1:0-1414 GCA_964654175.1 uncultured Candidatus Saccharibacteria bacterium | reverse complement strand
ATATTATCTTGGACTCGCAACAATTACTCAAGACGTGGGAGACTTCCTTAAATCTCCTTACGGGTTACCAATTATTACCAACTCCTCAATTCAGTTGCTTCTCAAGCAGTCACCGTCTTCAATTGACCTTGTACAAAAGACATTTAACTTAACCGATGAAGAAAAGTACCTACTTCTTGAATCAGGTGTTGGGGAGGGGATATTCTTCGCCGGATTAAAACACGTGGCGATTAAAATTGTAGCCTCATATACAGAAGACCAAATCATAACAAGTGACCCATCTCAATTGCTTCAGATAAAAGCGATGAAAAAAGAACTCGATGCAGAAAAAACAGCGTAACAATCTACTTATATCTTTGTGCCTTCTTTTTGGACTAGGGATCTTTTCTTTGACCACAGCCTACGCACAAACAAATGCGACTATTACCCTTGAACCAGAACATCCTGGACCATACGAGAAGGTTACTCTTACGCTTTCTAGTTATTCATTTGATGTTGACTTGGCGTCAATCAATTGGTTTGTAAACGGAAAAACTGCTCTTGCTGGGCCAGGTGAGAGATCCTTCACAATCACAACTGGAGGGGTTGGCGAATCTTCACTTGTAAAAGCGCGAGTGCTACTTGTAAACGGAGAAGAGATCGAAGTTGACACTCTGCTTTCTCCTCAGGGGATCAGTCTGATTTGGGAAGCGCCAGAAAGCTACACTCCTCCTTTTTATGAAGGCAGGTCGTTACCTGCTGAAGGATCTTCTGTTCATCTTGTAGCTGAACCGACAATAAGCTTTCAAGGGAGGCGAGTTCCTCCGGAAGATCTTGCGTACTCTTGGTATAGCAACGGGGAACTTATCACAAGTGCCTCAGGCAGAGGGAAGCGTTCAGCCACAATACCACTAGAATACCTTTCTAACAGCACAAAAATAAGGGTGGTAGCCCGAGACACTAATGGAAATACAGCCGCAAAAGAAATAACCATTTACCCTGCGGAGATTCGCCCAACATTTTATTTAAGAGATCCAACCCTTGGGGTAGATTATACGAAAAACCTTGGAGGCCGCTTTGAAACAACGGGGGAATTTACACTTGCTTTTGTTCCATACTTCTTCTCAACCAACAACGGACTTGGTTCAAGCGTGCGCTATGCGTGGGCACTTGATGGACTTCCAATTGAACCAGAGACTAACACCGCCCTTACGTTTAGACCACAAGAAAGCGCAGCGGGCTTACGAACACTTACAGTAAACGTAAACAACTCGAAACGAAAACTACAAAAAGCCGTAGGCAAGCTTACTATTTTGTTCGATACAAGATAAAATACTACACATGGGAAACCAAAATGAGTACATGACACTTGACGGGGGTACCTTCCTCTCCGGCTTTGGAGGAGAGACCTTCTCCTTTACATCAGGGGAAGCTA
>CAZZGJ010000002.1:0-39094 GCA_964654175.1 uncultured Candidatus Saccharibacteria bacterium | reverse complement strand
TCGGTGCGCATCCTTCCTCTCTTTCTCGTACTTTTTCAATCGAGCATGGGCGTTGTACCACTTTGGACGTTTGAAATGAGCCTCTACATTTTCTCTGTCCCAAAATTCATCCAATTTATCTAGTTTCGCTACAGCTTTCTTCCAATCGGCGTAAAACATTTCCATTCGTTCTGTCAGATCAGCTACCCTCTCAGGTGACAGGTCCCTTCCGTGGTGACGGCGTGAAAGAGCTTCGGAATAGTCTTTCGGTAGTTTTAGAGTAAAAGTGTTCATACTATTCAATTTCCTTTAACCAATCCATTACCTCTTTCAGTTCCCAATTGTAACAAGCTGAAATTGCGTAACTTTGAGCCGTTTCATTGTAGTGATGACGTTGCATACGGATATGTTCGTCACAGGATGCTGCGGTAAAAAAGAAGCCTGCTCTCAAATTTGGCACTTGCTTTTCTATACGATATTTGATGAAAGTGTCGGAACATTGCCAGTTTTCACACTCATCAGGCAGTTCTTCATCTGCTGCCACCAACGCTTGGCAGTCATCGCATAAATCCTCATTAATGTAGCTGTCTGAGTCTTTTCGCTCTCTGCCGTCTTCCCCACAGTCACAATAGATCTTCTTACTCTCTACCACGATAAAAAGTGGATAGCTAGTAGAACGATTGTCCTGTGTTCGCATTAATTCAGCGACTGCTTTTATATTTTCTGTTGCTTCGATCATGATAATTGTTGTCTTAATTCATACTCCACTTTTTCCCAATCGTAGAGCGTGTACCGATAAGTGCGTTTGTCTGCTTCGACTCGATCCAGCCATGCTGATGTTTCTGGTCCGACATGCTGATGGATGATTACCCAATACTGCCGTGAGTGCTGTGGCTTCCAGTGTCCGTGATGGTGTTTACAGAGACAAACGATATTTCGTGGATCTCCGTAAGAAATGGAGTTGGAGCGTGTTATGAGGTGTTCTGCTTGCAGTACCAGCTCTCCATCATTGCGGTATCCTCCACATTCTCCAGCTTCTGGATAGTGTCGTAAGACACAGCCTCCGTCCCGTTCGATTACCAGCTTGCGCAAGAGTGCTTGAATGCGGTCTTTGCATAGTGCAACGTCAGATTTGCCCTTCTTAGCTAGTTTTGTGCGCTGGAGTGGCACAGTCTCCTTTTGCTTGAATCCTGAGCGCCTGAGCTGGCTGGTCCCTCGTGACATGGGTGTTTTACGTAGCATACTATCCTGTTGAAGCTATACAAGTGGGATCAACTCCAAAGTTTGCCATTTGTGGGTACTTGTTGTAGTGTTTCATAACTGCGCACTCATCACTGTGATACCAATCCCAGCCGTAGTACGGCATGTAATGCTCCTTAACCATTACACAGTCGCATACCACCTTGCCTAGAGTCGGACGTTCAATACCTTTTAGGGCTTCATCGTAGCGAACCATCATTTTATAGTCTTCTTCAAAACTATCTGGTTTTTTATCGGCATACTCAGCAAAGTTGCCTAAGATGTGTACTTTTCCGTTTGTAATAATTCCCATACTAAATTGTTGGTGCGCCTGGATAAATTGGATAATCTACTTTCTTCTCCTTCTTCACTTCCAACACTGCAAGTGTTTGCGCTGTGGGCATTGCGTCACAGTCAAGTTTCAAGAATTTCAGGAACTCGTGAAATGTTGGAAAGCGACCATCGATTTTCCATTTATCACGCCAAAGTTTGTATAACTCTGGATTTGGAATCTTGCAGCCGTTTTCTGTTGCCCACTCTGTCCACTTCTGAATCAAGTCATTGGCTTTGCCTTTTGATGACTCAGGAATGCGTACAGGATTGCCTTCACGATCTTGGATGATGTCGTAGTTGAAGTCTCTCTTAAAGAGCCATCGCCTTGCTTCATCCTTTGTCAGTTCGCATGGATTAATGTCGTACTGGAAGGAACAATATTCTGGAATGATTGCGCCTTCCAGGTAGCGCCTCCCTTTGACTGTTTCAGTGTCTATGGGAATGATTTTGAACTTTGAGTATTTCTTCATCCACTCCAGGAGTAGAGCTTTTGAATACTCGCTCGGAAATGTGAAACCGTTTCTGGTTTCGTTAGCTCTCGCTGTTATCTCTTTCATAATGTTTTTATTAACTGATCGACCTTCTTATATTATATACTGTTCGGTATATACTGCAAATGAGTTATTCACTGGTCTTTGGTGCTTCTAGTATCTTAATCGGCTCACCCCGTCCGATCTGCTGTTCTTGTCCTGATGCTAAAAGTTGTTGAACTCGATTTCGGTACTCTGGCAAAACGTGGTTAATCTCAGTAGGAACGTCACGTTCAATCTGTTTCCAGTCATCTCCTGTGGTTGGCTCATACGAGCGATACCAGCCAGTGTAGCTGTGGTAATCAGGTTCAATGGAGACAATGTTATTTCCGTTAATCATCTTACCCCCCACTGAAGCAATGTTGCCTGTCATCCAAGCATAGAGAGCTTTTTCCAACTCTGGTCCGTCTTTCACGACTACAAAGTCGCTTGCTTTGAAGCCATGTTTTACTTTGAAATAGTAGGTTTTCATATGATGATTCGCTTAGTAGTGTTGTTATTTTTGACTGTTTTTGCGTGGTCTTGGATTTTGCGTCTTGCCCAGTTGCGTAAAGCTTTGTAGTGAGATTTGTATTTTTTTCCTGATGCGCCCATGTAATCATCGAGTTCCTCAATCAGCGATTTTGTCATCGGTTCTCCGATCAGTTCCACTAAGGTCAGGTATTCTTCTGGTGTCATGAGGACTGCACCACTCTCTCCATATTTTTCTTTTCCATTACCATTATCTTTTCCTTGTTCCTTATCCATAACCATGGTGTCAATCCCTTGCCAATCCCTTGCCAATGTCTTGGTAATATCTTCCATAGCATATCCACTATTAATGAAGTGGTCCATTATTTCAGCAGGTATAGATTTTAACTCGCTATCTAAACCCTTTTTTACGTTTGGTAAGTTATAACTTTGGTATTTTGGATACTTCAAAATACACAACCAGCCATCGTAGTAGACGATTTTGTTGTCCTGTTCAAAACGTGCCAATATTTTGGAAACCATGTCCTTGTCAATTCCTGTTTCTATGGCGATATATTTTAAAGGAACTTCATAAATCCCACTCATAGAGAGAAAGGGACTCGTAAGACAGTAGTTGAATAATAGTTTTTCGCTTGGATCAAGATCAGCTATGTAGCTGTCCTGCCAAAAGCGTGTGTTAAAGAATGTATTTTTACTCATAAATAATGTTTTTAAAATTAAAACACAAAAGCCTGCTCCTCCGTTCAAAGAGAGTCAGGCTTTTGTGTTGAACGGATACTAACATCTTATCAGCTTCTTCACTTTTTGTTCACATGGGGATAGTGTGGATATTCTGTGTATAACAATAAAATCCCCTGAATTAACAGAGGACTCTATCGTACAACGTAGAGCTACTACCTTTCGGTAGTTCTCTTATTTTACCAGACGAGCGTACGCTTCGCATCTTTTAGCGTGGACTTCTTGTGGATGTTCTCGCTTCCACTCTACCCATACTTTACGACTCATACCGTACCGTCTTTCAAATGATTTATTGTATCGGTCTCTTTTGATTGATCTGAGGGTCTTACGACCACGTTTTCCTCCCTTGTGTTGCATAACTAGCGTGCAACGGCATTAGCGCCGTTACTACGCTGTCATGTTTGAGGTACTAACTCGATTAATTGTTTTGGTCATACCTACCAGTATACCAAAAACGCAAAAATCCACCTTGTTTAGAAGTGGATTTCGGCGAAAACATTATATACAAACTCTCATTTGCGATAACGTGATTACTCTACCATTTTTTAGATTTCAATACAATAAACATAATTACAGCATTGAGGATACGCCACAGGACATACCAGAGAGCTACGCCTAGAGCAGCTATGACAACCACTACTCCAATACTAGCCCATACAGTTTCAGGAACACGGCCAATGTTTGCAAATACAACAACGACAAGGACGATTGCGAGTAGTGTTGGCATATTAGTCTACATTAATACTTTCCATTGCTGCGTCTACTTCATCGTCAGGTATATCTTCCTCTGTTGGATCTACATCGTCTTGTTCTTCGTCAGTTATCTTGGAGCCGTCAACATGACGAACTTCCACGTAGTTTTTTGGTCCCATCTTTTTCATTTCCAGGATCACTTCTTGACCTTCCTCAATCTGAGAGAGGTTTTGCACTAGGTACTGGAGTTCACCAGTTTCTTTGTGCTTCAAGCGAGTGCGGTATTCCTTTTGGATCCCGTCTTCTTCAACTACGTATTTCACGTATTGAATTACTTTTCCAGACTCACGATCAAGACCATTTACAATCTTATCGCTGATCATTGTCACGGTGTGCGGTCCTGTGGACTGGACACCACGATCTGTTTTAACTCCCAGCTTCAACTTCGGCTTGATCCCTGCTGTCTCCATCAGTTCCTTGCTGATTTTCATGTTCAATTTCATTAGTGTTAATAACCTTCCTTGCGACCTTCTTCTTTGGTGCTTCTTCTTGCTTCTCCATCTTTGTTTGCTTGCTCATGTTCTTCTTTACACCTGTCCCGATGAGAGAAAGCTTCAATGGGTAGTCTTTTTGGAATGGCTTTGATCCATCATTTTCCTTTCTCCAGAAAGTGTGAGCAGCTTCAAACTCGATCCAACAGTCCTCAATTTCAGTAAGCTTAAATCCTTTCTTGTTCTTGTCGTAACCGATCTGCAGAATTGCCATGTTTATTTCCTCAGTTTTGAGTTGAGCCAACATTTCCTTACGGTAGGCTGAGATCTGCGCCTTGTGTCCCAAATAGACGCTCTTAGAGGTTTTCCAGTCAAAGATGGTGTAGACACCATCAACTTTAGCCAAAAGGTCCACAGTACCTGCAAAGCCTAGCTTGTGTGACCAGAGTGAAAACTCAGTCTCAATCACTTCTACTTCATGCTCCTGTGTATATTCCTTCCACCACTCCTGGAATGTCCAGACAGCATGGTATTCCTCAAAAGTGAGAGGTTCCATTTCAGCACGTTCTCCGTACGGATCTTTGAACAGTCCACTGATCTCTACATCTTCACCATTCACGAGCATATCAATGGCAGCGTGAACTCGTGTACCGTACTTGCCACGATCCATCTTGATCTCTTGTGCTACATCCCATCCCTTGTCTCCGAGCCATTTCTCAAAGCCGTAGCCTTTTGGAACGTACTTCGTGATCCAGGTGGCTGATGGTAAGTAGATGTGACACGGTAATCCAGTCTCAGGGTCTTTGCTTTCTTTAATGTAGAAACGTTCGTCATCAGTCGTTACCTGCATCAGTCCTCGCTTTTCGTCTACGATTGTAAATACTTTCTTCATAATGTTTTGTTATCGCTATTAATGTTTATATAATTTTCCTCTTGAACGCATTAGCGTAAGTATCTATGGTGTGCGGATGAGTTGGTCCTGAGTTTCGTTTTTTAAACGTGACTTCAAGATCATGCGCTGCCATTTCAAACTTATTTCGCTTTACGGGAGGCTGTTTTTGTTTGTTCATTTTGTCTTGGCTTATCCCAGTAAGGACTCTTACATTTTGGATTCGGACACACCTGCGGTTTGTTTGGTGATCGTGGATACCATTCATGTAGACATCGCTTACAATTAAGTTTTTTCATAGCTGTCGTTATTGCTGATAATGTACTTATACTAACATACCTATCGGTATATAGTCAACTACAGAGTTATACACAGGTGGGGATTGCAATATATACTATGTGGTATATACTTATAGGTAGGAGAGGGCGACTTCTCCTTTTGTTAATTAAGCCAATAAAACCATGAATAAAACATTCTATACAATCATTGCTATAGTGATAGCCGTAGCAGGTATCTATTACCTCTCTACTATTAGCTCTACTACTGAGTACGTGTCACAACCCACACCAGACGTTGTAGAAGTACAGCCGACTGACAACGTATCAGAAGCCCAAAAGCAATTGGATGAAGCAAAGAAGATCCTCGATGCTGAGGAAACAACTATTAAAGAAGACATCAAGAAAAGTGAAGCTCGATTAGAAGAAATTAGACAAGTTCGCCTGTCTTTTTCGCAAGCTCCCACGCCAGTAGAATAGTGCAGGCTATATGGGGAGCAGAAACCAATGGTGAGTTTGTTTGTCACTTGCAAGGTGGCAGTGGTGAACTAAAGAGCTGTCTCCAGTTCCTTCCTGCTACGTATGCAATGTGGTCCAAAGAGACTATTGGCTACGTAGCTCCCATTAGCAAGACCAACGAAATGTACATCGCTACCATGATGGTACAAAAATGGTTAGTGCAGGGATACACAGAGAAAGAGATCTTCCTCATGTGGAACTCAGGACGGCCAGTTGAGGTGAAAGGCACAAATAAGCATGGAGTCGAATATGACTCTGGTGCGTATGCCAAAAAAGCTCTCGCTTATCTGTCCAGATCGTAAAAACCAATGAGGTGAAGACCTGTCTCTTGACGGGTCTTTTTTGTATCTGAGCCGTAGTTGGTATCAGAAACAATAAACGGTTCCAGGCTTTCCACTACTGCATAGTGGTACAGACCACTTTCAGGATAATAAAAAACGGCAATCTCACCACTATCAGATAAGTTAGCAAGAATGGTAGCAGTGTCTGGTGTCTCAGGATACGTGTATTTTACATACGCATAACAGTTTGAACGCACATAATAGGGTAGTTCATCTGGTGAACCTGTTGCTTCAACGTGTTCAGAAACAAGCGGTTTTGAACTGGTCGCTACTTTTGGTTCTACTGTCTCGACTATTTCAGGATATACAGAAACGTCTCCTTCTTTAGAAGGTTCTGCTATGACGATCAGTGGGAGAGTCAGACAAAATATTGTAAATGTTATAAAGCGTAAAATGGTTTGTTTTTATAGGAATGCGGTCAATTCTCACAGACTGTCCAAACCGACTAAGAATGGATGCTGGTTGCATTTATGGTGTTCGTTCTACTCTTTAATTTTATCTTAGCTCCAGTTGTACTTTACGTAGTTCGTAGCAAGTGCAATTGCGCCACCAATAGTAAGAGTTCCTACAATTGGTTTTACGTATTGAACAATCAGATCCCAAATGCTGATTTCAGCAAAGCCTGTAACGACCAAAACGGCTGCTGCGCCTTGGAGGATAAACAGAAGTCCTTTTCCTGCTGATTTTTTGAATGAATAGTCTGCTTTCATGGTGTGGATATTATTTAGTTAAATTTAGTATTGCGCTAATTTTTTTCTTTAGTGTCAATAGTTTTCCCATTAATGACTTTAATTCCTTTTCTTGCTTCTCAGTAAGCTTCTTCTTTTGCTCTTGAATTGGCGCTGGAAGCACGTTGTAATACGGGATCCAGGCTTCTGTAGGAGTGTATGTGAGAAAGCTACTGTAAGCAGTACCGCTATCAGCCCAATCACTACCCCAGGTATTAGCTACACGGTATGAGTTACCGCCATAGTTACACATAGTAATTAAATGACCGCTAATTGGCGCGACAGCCTTTCTGAGTGGCTCTACAGGTGCTGTATACCACTCACGACCAACTACAAAACGTGTAATGAGTCCTGCTTTACTTTCATCAATAGCATTAGCAATCAAATCACGGTCAACAGGGACGCTAGCATAGCCTGCTAGAAGCTTGTATTTGGCTGCTATAGCAATTAGACGTTCTATTTCAGCGTCTGATACCTTCTGGAGTTTTGCAACGTATTTAGCGTATGAACCTTTACGATCTGACATATCAGTGTGTGTCCACTCGTTTTGAGGCAGAAAACCGTAAGTTTTGGCAGTGTGAAGTGCGCTACGATCGCTTGATCCTTCGTTCCAGTTCTTGTCATAGAACTTTTTTTGCATCAAGTATTGAAAGTCTGCAGAAAATGCTACGCCAGTTGCTTTTCTCGCATTTTGAGTAAGTGAAATAGCAGTACAGATTCCAACTCTGTGTTGGTCTTCAATATCTTGTGCTTTGTAACGTTCCCCACCTTTTTTATTAGCTTTATCAGGGATGTAAATAAAATCTCGCTCATCAATTACTGATGGTTCAGCGCCTGTTCCATACATAGTGTTTTCATTCATATACCTAAAGTATATCACTTGCATGTCAAACAAAAATCGCCCATAGTGGACGACTTTTGCTATATGTTAGCTTCATTATTTATTCGGAGTTTATTCACTCTGAGAAAGAACACCGAGTCCAACGGATTTATTTATTGTGTGGCATAACGAGTCCTCTTGCAACCTGTGGTTCGGGACCATCTGTTTTTTGAGAGGTCTTTGCTGTCATGACAATTGCTTTACCAGGAAGAAGCGGAATAGAAAGTTCAACAGAGTTAAATGAATTCATAGTAGCAAGAATTGCTAACATTTCAGACAAATATTTAGCATTGATACTAATTTTAATATCGTCAGTTCTTGCAAATGCTTCATCTACAATCTTGTCAAAATTTGGGTATGTGGCTTCAATTGGTTCTGCTCCTGAACGTAGCATTATTTCTTCTATGTCAATCTCTCGATCAGGTGTAATTTTTAGATTACCTTTTAAGTGTTTAGCGTTTAGAAGTACGGGTTCTGGTAGCGCTGCGCCTGGAGCGCTTACTTCAAGTAAACGGAATGAGTCAGTTGCTACTGTTCGATTACCAAAGAATGCAATTGATCCAAGTTCTGGTTTAATTGAGGTCTTACTTGCTACTTTTCCCACTGCTAGATTTAGTTTGTTATACATAGTTTTTATTGATTAGAATACGATAAAGAATGGTTCTGCGCCTCCTGCTTCCATGCGCTCACGGATCGCTGCGCAAGCGTCCATTGAGAGTAGATCTGCCATTTTCCTTTGGTTCGATAGATCAAACATTGCGACCAGATACATGGCATTGTCTGAGACGTTGCCGATGTCCTTTATGCGGTTAAGCTTCTCGGTTTTGTACGGATCTTCGTAGCCTGACCAGATCTGCGTTGCAGCTTCCTTGATCTCGTTAAAGATTTCATCGGTTGGTGGTTTGTAGTAGAGATTGTCTAACATAGTTATTTCGTTAATTGTTGATAAAACTTTTTCTTGATGTGTTCAAGTTCACGCCAGTCCTCAGTGATGTCACTGGCTTCTTTTTGCCAGTAGACTTCGTAGTATCGAGTGCCATTGAGTGTGACTATTCTATGCGGAATATGGTTCCAGGCTTTCGGTAGATTTTTACTCATACTGGCAGATGCACTTTTGAGTGCCTACGCCTCTCATAATGTTTCCGTCACTGTCGGTTTCGTCAGTAGCAGTTTCTCCAGTGCCACCACAATACTCACATTCATCTTCGCATTCTGGACAGTCAGTGAAGTCGGAGTCGTAGTGTCTATCGTGCTTTTCGCATATCATGATACTCATATTATTTTTTGTAGTTAGAAGCTCGTAATGTGTGCCAGCAGGTGCCTCGGTAGACAAATCCTGGACAGAAACAGGTGACATGCCCGTTTCGATGGCGCTCTGTCTTGTAAGTCTCATTGCCTGAGCGAGACTTGAAGTAGACGGTGCGCTTGGTGATTGATTGTGTTTGCATAGAATGTTTTTGTGACTTAACCAGTAACATACTTATTATATACCCATAGGTATATAAAGTCAACTACTTTGAGCTGTGTACAACCTGTGTATAAATCCGTCAATACAGGAGTAGAGTTAAGTACAGAACAGTTCTACAAATAAGGAGGCTGCGATGAGTAAAGAACCCAAGTCGCACAAAGCCACCTGCGAGTGGTGCGACAAGATCCTGGATCTGCGTCCCACGCTCGATCCGTCACGCAAGTATTTCTGTTGTGAGGAACATCGGGAGTACGAGCGTCAGTTGCTCGTGATCTGTGCCAATTTACCGCCCTGTGATGGCAAACACTTCTACTATTTCAATCTGACAGAGAGGAAGGAAAAATGAATGATACCTATCCAGGCAAACCGCAAAGCGGTAACGTACCTAGCCAGGAAACACAGGAGGCGAAGCCCTCACAAGGTGAAGATCAGCTTGAACTTCCGTTTAAGAAGATGCAAGGCGCACAGCATCGAGTCTTCTGCTACTGCCCACAATGCAATCCACGCTAAGGAGAGCGATGATGAAGTACCTCGTAGGCTTCGCAGTCGGTGTCACACTGACTGTCATCGGTGTCCTCTGGCTTGATGAGCAGCATATTTACATTTGAAGGGAGGTAAGTCCATATCTCGAATGTGGCGCTAGAACCACAGGAAGAAAGGAGGTGTAGCATAAAAGCGTCACCTCCTTTATAATTTGTATATGCCATACGCTGATACATGGGGAGACAAAGCTAAGAAGCGCTCCCGTAATAGAAATGAATATTTTAAAATCTATAAACGAAATCGGGATAAACAAAAAGTAACTGCTAGAAATTTGGTGGCGTATGCTGTTAAGCAAGGTAAATTAGTACCGTCAGCTTGTAAAAATTATGGATCTGATTGTAAAGGTAGGATAGAAGCTCACCATGGAGACTACTTAAAACCCCTCGATGTTACATGGGTTTGTTCTAAACACCATCGAGATATTGAGAACGAACTAAATCAAAAAAGCACAGTCATGGATAGAGTCTGTGCTAATTGTGGTGTTTCTATCAAGGCTCCAAAGTCCAAATACTGCTCTAATAAGTGCAATTTGGTTGGATGGAGAAAAGGTTTTTAATGTCCCCATCCTGGACCAGTAATACTGACAGGCTTTCCATTCCACGGTGTGACTGAGAGATAACTGTTGATACTGATGTAGTGACCGTTTGAAACCATCTTGCGTTCTGGCTTGCCCTTGAATGAGTTAGGGACTGGAGTTGAGTAAGCACTCGGACCGCCGTTCCAGTCGAGTGAAGCTCCGATTTCTTGGATCTCTACCATGCGCTTGCCGACCACTTTTAATACTTGATAGAACGTGACGTTTGTTTGTTCGTATCCCCATGTACCCTCTAGGATGTCGTTTACTTTGAGAGTGGTGTCTTGGAGACGCTTTTCTTTCTGCTCTTTTACATAGGTGTTGTGGGACTCAATGTTGGTGCGCCAGTTGTTGATGTATTCGTACATGCGCTCGACAGTGGAGAAACGGTAGTAAAAGTCTGGCTTGGTTCGCTTCCCTGCGAAGCCCATAGCGACCATCTTGCCGTCTACTGTTTTGGTGTAGACCTCGATAGCATCCTCATTGAATAGTTGAGTCATGTCCGATGGAATACGGAGCATGCGCTGTGTGGTGATTGTTGATGTGTGTGACATAGTGAGTATTTGGTTATCTGCTAACTTCATACTTAGTATATACCTATCGGTATATAATGTCAAGCTTTTTACACATCAAAAACGTCCTGCATTTCAGCTAAAGTTTCGTCTAAATCACGGATAAATACGAATGGTGCAGTGCTGTAAATAGCCTTATTTTTAAGGGTTTTGAGCATAATGACGTAGTGATCGACTAGATTTCCCCTGCCCGACTGATTAAAACGTGTCCACAGGTTTTCCCCATGCTCTTTGTAATCTTTGAGAATGTCTCGACAGTTTGCCATGACATCTGAGCCTTTAAGGATTAATTCATCTGAGCTGTAGCGATCTACACGAGCCAGCGCTTTCTTTTTACGTTCCTTCCAGGTGTCTGCTGGATCTTCCTCAGTAACAGCATCAACTAACATAGCCACCCTTTCGCCAAAAAGAGCGTGAATCTCGGGAATAGTGACGGCAGTATCTTCTGCTGTGTCGTGGAGTAAGCCAGCGACTGCGAGATCTGTATCTTTGGTATACGAGTACGCCAGCAAACTTACTGCCATAGGATGCACGATATAGGGAACATCAGTTCCTTTGCGAAACTGTCCTTCGTGAGCTTTGGTAGCAAAAATGATTGCTTTGTGTACAACGTTACTTAACATAGTGCCAGTATATACCTATTGGTACATACTGTCAACTACTTAGCGTATTCAGCTTCTGAGATCGTGTTCCCCTCTAAAATTGCATCGTTTACCACTTTGTTAGTAACAGGTACTTTTCTTTCTTTTTTATCAGCTTTGATAAACGCTTCGTTAGCGTCAGCGTCTGTTCTGACTTTTACTTCATGGAGTGTGGATTCATAGTATTTCATATACGGATATTAACGTAGTTTGTTGTAATACTCAATGGATTTTTCAGTGAGATCTTGTCCTACTTTTCCTTCCTTTTCTTTAATAGTGAGCTTTCGGAATTGTTCGTAGTACTTGTGTCCAAGCTCTGGTTCTACTCCTGATTCCTTTTTAATTTGGTTGAAAAGGTCTTCACCCAATAAAGTCTTTGCTTCATTTACTGGCATCTTGCCGTAAATCATTTTAGGAGTGACCACTTGTGTTTCTGAAATAAGCCCACCTGGTGTTTCTACATGGTAGATAATGCCTTCATACCCCATGTAATCCTCTGGATGTTGGTCTTTACGTGTAACAAGGTCTTTTCTAGCGTCCATGTCATCAAGTACTTTTTGGTACACTTTTTTATCCTTTGGCATGATGGTGTTTCGTGCCAAATCTTTAATTTTGTCAGCATTTCCACCGTTTTCTTTGATAGTTTTCTCAATCGCTCGCTCCCGACTTTTAATTGGTGCCTTTGCTACTACTACGCTATCGCCATACTTCTTAGCAATTTTATCAGCAGCTTCATCAATATATTCTTTGGCTTTGTCTGCTTTTAATAGCTTTGTATCAATTGCTTTTGCAACTTTGATTTTTTCCAGTGCTAAATTGGTTTCTTTGTCATTTGTACTACTGAGATAGGTACGTTCAAAGCGACCTGTTTTTTTATTTCGTACAGGCTCACCCTTCAAAGCTTTAACGCTAACAGGACCAGTGCCTTTGTCCTTAATTGGAGTAACAATTGGGTTCTTAGCAGTTCCTTTAGCTGGTCCAGGCGGTAGTGCCAAGTCTTTACGGTTTAAGCGCTCCCTGCCAGCTTCAAATACAGCACTCTTAGTCTGTGCTACCTTGGTTGGTTTACCAAGCGCATTGCGCAATCCACGCCCTGAGAGCTTACGTGAAACAGATCCACCCACATATGATCCAACAGCCACTCCTGGAAGCCCTCCAAGCGCTCCACCTGCTGCAGCTCCTGCCACAGCGCCAGCTACTTGCGACACTGTACGTCCTAATTTGCCGTTTCCAATACGCTTTCCTTGCAAGCTTTCAATGTATTCTGCGTCACCCAAGAATTTGCCAATTTCAGCGTTAATTTCACGTACCTTTTCGCCACTGTTGTTTTCAATGACTTGCTTGTGCGCTCGTGCAATTTGCTTGTCTACAGCTTTAGTTTCTGAGTTATCGTAGGCTTTGCTGCCTGGTTGACGCTGAACTTTAGCATCATGCAAATCAGTAAGCATGATGCGTCCGTTTGGATTTTTGAGACGCAATCCTGCAATTTCTCGCTTCATAGCATTTAGTGCAGAAATGAGTTCACGACCACTAAATGATTCTTTCAATACTTTTTGAAGTTCTTTTTCTACAACACCAATATCTACTCCAACACCTTCTTTTGTAAGCAACTGTCGAACTAAGCTTTCGCCCTCTCCAATTGTTTCTTTTCGGTAGGTTTTAGCTGCTTCTTTAGCGCCAATGATAACTCCGTCTTCATTGACCATGTTATCTTCTGTAAGAACATTACTTCGTGCTACTCGTCCCCGTGTGCCTGCAGTAGCTTCTGGATTTCGTGCTGCATTATCACGTAATTGAGCGTATTTTTCTTCCAATTCCTTCAATGCCTGTTCTCGTCTAGCAATAACTTTTTCATCTACTTGCCTGAAAGGTGCAGCAGCAGCCTTAAATGGTGCATTAGCGCCAACTTCAAGAGCAGCAGCCCCCTTATTGAGTGGTCTGCTTATAGAATTTGGAAGCAGTTTGTTAGTCTCCATGAATGTCTGCATGGCTTTTGCGCCTCCTGCAGCTACGTTTTTAAGCATTTGTGGAGTAATAACTCCTACTACCTTACCAGCAGCATTTAGAAGCGGTTTTCCGACTATATCGGCTGCCTTACCTAGCACTAAACCACCTGCAGTGTAGGCTGCGGTATCCCAGCTAAGTAAATCATTGCCATCTTCTAGTGACATACCTGTTCCAAAGGCTGCGCCTCCAGAAACTGGACCAAGACCAAAAGCAACGGTCTGAATTCCCCGTCCTACATCTTTTTTAACGTCTGCCATGTTTTCTGGCGCTGGTTTTACCAGTGTTTCAGTAGAAAAAGGCTTGTAATTAGCATTACTTGATAGTCTGTTACCGTAGTATTCAGCTAATTGTTGATTCCTTTGGATTTCTCCTGTCAGACTAATTCTTTGTTCTGGTGTTAGCTGTGGATCACGTAGCTGTAACGATAGCTTGTAAGCTTCGTCACTGTATTTTTTAGCGTTAGCTTCCAAGTCTGGATTTTCACGGTTAGATCTAAATAGCTGTGCAGCAGATTGAATTGCTTGAAATGGTCGTGCCAGCATGGTTGTTACTGGAGAAACTACTTCTTTAGCTACTTGTGTCAATGAAAAAGGCTTTTGTTCCTCAACTGGCGCTGGTGTTTCGGTAGCTGCCTGTACGGTTGGCATGGCTTCACTCTTGAATTGTTGGTAGGCACGAGCAACTTTAGCTGCATAAGCTGGTGTGTCATATACAACACCATGCTTATTTACCCCTCTCCAGTTTTCACGGTACGCATTTGGTCTGCCTTCGCCAGCGTTCCACATGGAAGCAATCTGTCCTACGTTGAAGCCTTTATCTTTCCATTCTTTAATTCTCAAATAAGAAGCCTTGTTTTCATTTTCTAAATTTAACTCAGCATTAGGATTTCCAAGATACTTTTGTGCGACACCTTTCCATGTGTCATGAGTGTATTGGTAACGAGATGCTCCACCAACACCTGCGCCCTCTTGCGGTAAAACAGCACGATTACCGCTTTCTGCTTGCCGTATGGCTTTAGCCATAGCCACTACTTGTGGATCCAATGAGTTTTCTGTTGGTGGCATACTGTTTTTTAGTTACCAGTTGAATAATGAGTCTCCTTCTGTGTCTCCTCCCATAGTTCCACCTCCGTATTGTGCAACGGCATCTTGCCATCGGTTAATACTTGCTTTGATTTCTGCAAGACTTTCTTTGAACTGAGTTGGACTTTGCGCTCGATCTAGTGAACCAAGAGCAGATTCAAGCAATTGAAGTTCTTTTTCAGATACTGCTCCAAGTGCGCCACCTGTCTTAGAAGCCTCACGCATAGCGGTGAGTTCTCCAAAAGCAATGTTAGCTGCAAGTGTATCAACGTCTGCTTTGAAGTCTCGTGCAGCAGTGCCAGGGATCATACTGAGCAGGCTTCCTGGACCCGTAGTCCACTTATTTACCTGTGTTTCAAGGTCACTGATACTGTTGAGGTTACGAGTGATGCGCTCCTGTTGGTAGTCTGAGATAACAGGCTTCTTTCCGCCTCCGAGAGCAACTGCTTGCGCTACCTGTCCACGGTATTCCTCTGGTACGTTTTCCATACTCATACCGCCACTGTTCACCAAATCAGCGTATGCAAATACAGTAGCTTCATTGGTCTCTCCGCCACTACTAGGAATCTTACCTGCCTTACGAGCCTCAGCCATCGTGGTTCCAAATGGAAGTCCAAGCTTTGTTGCTTCTTCCAGTGTAAGCGGTGATTCTGCTTCTTTACGCATAGCTTCTTCTGCTTCGTAAATCGATTTACCAGCATCAGTGAATTGAGTAAGAATGTCAGTTGAGTAACCTTTAGCAATAGCAAGATCAGCCAATGCTTTTGCTGATGCTCTGCCAGAACTAGCAGATAGGAAGGTTTGACCACGTTCTACCATGCCAGCTTCGTTTTTCTGAATACGGTCTTGTTCATCACGGTTACGCTTAATTTCATCAGCAGTCATTTTATTGAGGTTATTTACGTTCTCCTGCGCTCGTTTTGCTTCTTCTGGATTAAACATTGTACGCAAGTACTTCAAATACTCTGATTCTTTCTTTTCAGGCGCTCCAGTATTTTCTTTAGTGTATGTATTTAGACGATCTTGCACATCAGTAAGACCTGTCTTAATTCCAGCTAGTTTACTAGCAAATTCCTGTCCTGCAGGTGGCAGACTACTGCTTGTGGTCCCTGTTCGATTGGTAGTAGCAGTAGCAGGCTTAATTGGTCCCTGCATGGTTCCTGTAGCTCCAGGAGAGGATGGGGTAATGTTTCCAGCCGTTGGATTCGGTGAATTTACTCCTTTTGGATAAGCGCTAGTAGAGTTTGCAGTACCTGTTGGCAATGTAGGTGCGGGAACTTTACCAGAAGTAGGCAATCCAAATACAACTGGCTTTTTCTGTGCAGAATTTCTCAGGTTAGTGAGTCCTGGTGATGTTGCTACATTGCTGATGTATGTTTGTTTAGGTGTAGGTTTCATGATAATTATGTTAATCCACTAGCTTGCTCATAAGGGAAGTAATACGGTGCTTGCGGTGTATTTAATGTGCTTCCAAATGGTGGAATGTATGCTCCTTCTTCCGTTTCCCCTTCATTTGCGAGCATTTGACTTATCAGACCGCCATAGTCATTATTATAACCTGCTTCGTTACCTCCATCGTAACGTAACCAGAAGCGTTTTGCTTTTTCTCCTTCACTTTTATCTTCCCAATACAAAGCACACGCTCGGTAAACCATTGCCATCTGATACGCTTCTGGTATCGGTGGCACTTGTCCAATAGTGTATGTAGCAGTGCCAGCAGCAATGCTGGTTCCTTCGTATGGTTTTAGAAGTGTCAGTGCAGTGGCGCTGGTGTAGCCTCCAATTTCGTACCACAAACCATCGCCACCACCTGCAGCAGTAGTTCGTGGGATATTGATGTAACGACCCACCATGTCTGCAGTCCATGTAGTACCAGAACCTACCAAAGCAGTACCACCATTAGCAATTGAAACAATTGTTCCTGTAGTGTAATCGGCAATGCCAAGATCAGGCACATTGATACGACCACGTAATGTGATTTTGTTTCCAGATACAGAAGGAACTGGATTGATGTAGAACTTTTGGTTTTCTACGTATGTGAAGTACGGTGTTGAAGATGAGCCATATCGTGCCTGCTTAATGTACTTCCACTTAGTAGGATCAAAGACCATTTCAGGAGAGTAAATGGTGTCTGAGTCCGTCCCTGCGCCACTGTAGATGTATAAATCTATTAGTTTTCGGAACTTTGCAGGTATTTGGTAGGCTTCTTGTCCTGCTACAGTTTCCATGTCTTTAGTAGCTTCCAAAAAGCGTAGTTTTCCGCCTTGCAAGTTACAGATTGTACGCACTGAATCATTGAGAAACTGTGCGCCGTTTGTTTGATTTGCACTAGAATTATCTGTCCAGTTTTGGTAGGTAGATAGTGCTGTGGTGTAAGTAAGCATAATAATTGGCTTATTTGGCTGGTAATTGCGTTACGTTGTTGACTAATAATTCTTCAATTCGTACTTGTACCCCTCGCAACTCAATTTTTAGTTGCAAGAATTTTCCTTCTTCTCCAAGCTGATCACTAATATAATGCTGCTCTGCATTGGAATCACCGTAAGAAATTGTTTTCCAGCGTTTCCAATTGCGAACAGTGAACCAAGCTTCATCTCCTGCTTCGTAGTATGGATATTCTTCATCAAGTGTGACGGTGTATGTTCCAGCGTTTTCAGTTATAGAAGTAATATGCGCTATGTATCCAGATCCTGCTCCTTTGGTAAATTCAACTTCATAGTTGTCTGAACCATTACCGTATGCAGCCATACCCACTTCGGTAGTAGTAAATGTAGTTGTAGATGTCCAAGTAGCGCCCCACTGCGTAGCTGAATTTACCTGTTCAATATTCATGTCATCTACGGTGCGGTATTTAATAAGGATTTGATCAGCTTCATCAGTAAAGGGAGAAAACTTTAATACAACTTTATTAAAGTTATCTGTTACCTCAGTAGAAAAAATCTTCGGTGTAATAAAGTATCCACGATTAGATATGATTGATGAAGTACTGCCCATAATTCCTGTACCAGCAGTTGTTCTGCTCGCAACAGTTCCACTCCAAAGAATGTCTGTACCAAACTGTGGTTCTTCCATAATTCGTTCAAATGGTAGCAATGCGCTACTGCGTCCGACATATTTTTGTCCGTAGTCTGTTTTTGGGAAGAAAGTCAGTACCTGTCCTGAATTTCCTGTTCCTGTAAGATCAATTGCTATTCCATCGTTTGCGTTGGCAAGTGTAGAAGCAAGTTGAATAGTTGTAGAGGTAAGCTTAATAACATAGTACTTTTGACCATGAGTAAGACCTCCCATTGTTGTGCTGTTACTGTTGTTGTATAGACATTCTGTCCCTGTAATTGGCGCTGCAGTTACAGTAATAACATTAGTAGTTGTATTTACGTCACCTACACTAATGGTGTCATATACAGCAACTGCTCCTGAAAGTGCGTAACGGTGGTACATTCCTACTTTTTCGTCATAACACCACACACCATCTGGCTGATCGTTTAATTTAAGATCATATGCAGTACTTGACCAGTTAGTGTAGAGCAATTCACCGTTAGGTTTCAATGTATTTTTGTACATTGCAATGTTTGTCTCATCAGCCATTTTTCGGTCTGTGTAGTAAATTGGAAGTGCTGCTAGTTGAGTAAATCCACTACCATTGAAGCGCAAAAGCTCTCCTGCTCCCGTAATGTTTACTACTGAGTCTTGGTAAGTTGTAACGTCCCAGATAATTACAGAGTCTACTTCATATACTGATTGTGCTGCTGTTCCTGTTCCGTCCCACACGTACAATGCAGCTTTCCCTCCCTGACGGTTCATTGTTCCGCTAAAAAGATTGTCATTAAAGTACGTAGTACCCGTAATGTAAAAGTTTGAAGGGACTGTCATTACTGAGTTTACGCCACCTGAGTCAAACGGTGTTGGTGTTGCAGTAATTGGGAACTCATACAGCGCTACAGTGTTTACGTTAGCAACTGCTAGCGCATTAAGACTCAAAAAGTGAGTAAGCGAGTGTTGACTTTGGCTTGTTCCAGATAATGAAATATTGGTGTCAGTCCATGTGTTGGTAGATGGGGTATAGTAATCAACATCAGTATCTTGTGAAACAACCATTGAATCTCCAAAAAATTGAGCGTCCCCTTCAATATCACATCCCACAGCTCCAGCAGTAAGAATTTTAGTAGGCACTTCTCCGTAAGGTCTAGCTTCGTCAATTTGATATGGCGCATCGTGAGTACCCGCAAAGTATCCGTAGCCATCACAGCGACAAAAGGCTGCTACTTCATCAAAATCAGCGTCATTAGCCTGACTGTACATTCCAGGAGTGGCATTAGACAGCGTTAGGTACCCTTCGGAATCAAAACTAATGTTTTTTGTCACGAAAACATTACCTGTCAAGTCAGAGGTATTTGTTTGTTGCCATGCTTTGGCGTCTAATGTTGGTACTCTGATCATACTCTTATTATTATACTGCCGTTAAATCAACTGTTCCTGTAAACACTGTGTATGTGGTATTAATCCGCATGTTTTGTGTGGCTCCATCATTATAGAAACGCATCTGTCCTGCCACGGTTGGACTGGTATTGGTAGCAGTAAAGTAAATGTCTCGGACGTTTAAGCGGTCAAACTTTTCCAGTCTCATTGTCTGGTTTAATACTTTAATGCTTTGACTATCAAGAGGAAAAGTCAGTTGACGCTTTTCTTTCATAGTTTTCCAGGCTAATAGCTCTTTAACCTCCTTTTCGAGAAGTTTTACTTGTTCACTAAGGTTGTTAAAAGCTTCTTGTGTCATGGTTGTTTATTACGTACTGGAATACCAAATTTCTCCCATTCTTGGTGATTGTTTTTAAGCTCTGATACTACGTCCTCTAGCTTTTCAACAGCTTTTCGGACGTCTTTTATACCCCCGTCAATAGAAGTGAGTAGCTCTGTGGTGTCGTGATTGTAGTGGCTAGATAACCTGTCCATTTGAGCTTTTGTTGCTGGTACACGGTCTGGAGATGGTTCTCCTTTCCAAAATTTTGGAAACATACCGTGTTGAGCGCCCATAAAGTACAACATTACCACCAGCACCAAATTAAGTGGTGTTAGCCCTAGTTCTGTTGCTATGTGTAGTAATGTTTGTGCTTGTTCCATATTATTAGTAGTTACATGAATCTTAGGAAGTTGGAATTACTGCCACCTGCTGCTGCATGAGTTACGGTTAAGAACGGATAGTCAGAAGCTTGTCCAATACGAAGCACGTTGGATCCCGTTGGAGTGCTGTTGTTGATGTCGCCACTCAATCGCACACCAATGAGTGTTGTTCCTGTTTTATTGATTACGGCAAAATCAGTTAGTGTGATCGCTACGTTTGCGTTTATGTTGGTGAGGTTAGTTAAGTCTAGTGATCCAATGGATGTGGAAGGAAATCCATCGAAGTCACCTGCAACTAACGGACTGCTCGTTCCAGCAGCAGTGTTGTTTAAAAGAACAACATCGTACCCGTCTGTGTCTGCTCCACCAGTAGCGTTACTGTATACAGTCATAGTTGCAGCAGAAATCACATCCGAGTCGGGAATGCTAGAGGTGTCGAAACCAATCTGTACTCGACGAACGTAGTAGGTGGTTATTAAAGAGTTGTGAAGCCAGTTTTGCGCTCCTGCGGCTGACATATTACTTACCGTACCAGTCGCTGCATCACGAGCTAAAGCATAGGTGAGCATAGCGTCACTGAGAAGCTGATCTCCTGTTGTGGTGGTTTGGTCGATTACAGTCACTGTGCTTCCTCTTTTGCCAAAGACAATATTTTCATCTGTCTTTCCAATGTCGTTAATGATGTGTTCCAATCTACGAAGTAGAGCTTCCTCTGGATCTTCTCTGTATTTATAGGTGTCTACCGCCCCATCTTCATTTAAGATTTCTATTACAAAATCTCCCTTCTCGTCAGGGACATAGAGATAACTATGAGTATTTTCGTAACGAAGTAAAATACGTTCGATTTCAATAGTTCCATCACTTCCAAATCCAACAGGAGTACCATCTTTCCATGCACGAACAAAGACTTCGCTACCGCCGTCAATGATGTTATTTTCAATGATTTCAATTTCTAACATATCGGTGATTGAGTTTTACTGCTTTTTTAAGAGCGTAAGCCTTTAGTTCAACAAACTCTGCTTTTTTACTCCAGTCGGCAGTGCTGATGCCGTCAACTAAGATTTTGTCGAATTTAGTTTTTGTTTGTGTTGAAAGTTCTTTTGCCATATAGATTTTATTAAGCGCTTGCTACACATCGCCATTTACTTGTCGCTGCGTTCCATACGAACCCGACATCAAGCCGAGCTGTGGTCACTGTGGTAGTTGGTAGGGCAACGGTAGATGCTTCAAATGAAGCCCCCCAGGTAATGGCTCTTGCACCAGTACCTGTAATGGCAATCCACAATGTTTGTCCCTCAGTTGGTGAACCTGAGAGGTTTGTGGTGAATGAAGTTATGTCTACGGTTTGTTCAGTAATTGAATAGAAATCTACGTTATCAGTGTTAATTGTTGGAGTTGCACTTGATGTAGTAGTTCCTGTTCGTTTTGTAATACGCTTATTTGTAAAGGTATTTGTTGAAGAAATGGTAGGAACTGCTACACCTTCTACTCCAATTTGTCCTGCTCCTAATCGTGAAATTGTAGTGTCAGAACCATGTCCAAGTTCAATTGAACCTGTTGAAGTTACTCCTGTTGTTCCTCCTAGTGAAATTACTAGAGAGTTTACGGTAAATGTACCTCCGTTAGCTGATCCAAGGTTTATGTTTGTTGTAGAAGATGCTGCTCCACCTGTACCAATGTTTACTGTCTTTGTAGTGGCTGCTGCAGTAGCGTTTGTAGAGTAGTTATGAGTAACCGCACTTGTTGGTGTTCCACCAATTGTAATTGTAGTTGCTGCTCCAAAAAGGTTTCCAACTAAAGCATTGGTATTAAATACTGATGCTGTACCAGTACTTGAAGTCACAATGCTAGGAGATGCGCCGTTGATGTTAAGCACAGTAGCGTTAGAGAATGTTACAGTCGCATTAGCAATTGTAGCGGTTCCAGTAGCTGCTCCCATGTTAAGAGTAGTAGCTGCTCCTGCAAAGTTTACGGTAGTAGAAACTGTGTTAATTAAGGCAAATGTCGCACCTACAGCAGTAATTCCTGTTGTAATAGCTGGAGAAGTCATTGACTGCACTCCTGTAAAGGTCTGAGCAGCGTCTGTACGAGCAATTGTAGCGGTTGTAGTCGGGAACGTCATTGTAGTTCCGTCAGTTCCTGCAAAAGTAATAGTGTTGTTGAAGGTAATTGTCTTACCGTCTACACCAGCAAAAGTCTGAGTAGCGTTTTGAGTCAGTGTCTTACCTGCAGCAATAGTTAGCGTTCCTGTGCCAGTTGTAAACGTGTTTCCATTAATGGTAGTGGTCACAAGCGTTCCAAACGTCTGAGTACCAGAGAAAGTTTGTGACAAACCAAGAACAGCAAGTGTATCTGTCCCTGTTATAAGAGGTAGGTTAAGGGTTCTGTCGGCTGCAATGGCTGCTGCGTTAAGGGTGTAGCTAAATGTGTTAGCAGGATTTCGTAGTAACAGCGTGCTGTTTAAGAATGTTTTTGCTCCTGAGTTTGTCTGTACTGATGCAAGAACCATATCTCCTGCGCCTGCACTTGTAAATGAAGGCGCTAGAGCAGCACCGTTTGAACTCAAAACAGTTCCTGCTGCACCTAGAGCTAATTCAATGACATCTCCTGCGCCGTTAGAGTAGAACAATCTCCAGGGAGTTTGGTCCACAAACTGTGTGAGATTAGTATATCCACCTGCTGCAGCGTCTGTCAAAAGACGTCCAGTAACTGGATCAATTTTGAAAGGGAGTGTAACAGTCGCATCAGCACTTGACACTCCAAGTGCTACTGTTACGTGATTCTGATCTCTTATTGCTTCTGCCATACTATTATTTTACTAACTACCTACTAAAACTGCGCCACTTGCATTGACGTAAATTGGGCATAACTTTGTGTTATCAGTAGAGTCTACTCCCATAAGTACATTCTTATAATTTTGATCTCGTATTGCTACCTGGTTTGGCGTAAAGGAAATTGTGCTTGAAGAATCAGTTTTGAAATATCCTGATGCTGAATCAATTGCAATTGGGACAAGAGTTACGCCGTCAGTGCATAAAACACCGAGCCATACAGGTACATGATTATTGTCTCTAATTGCATCAGTCATGTTATTTTTCTATTACAACTAATTTAGCAGTAGCTGATTCCTCAATAAATTGAGCAGATGCTGCTAGTATTGGAAACTTCTTTGAAGTATTTGCTGGAATAAACTCATCAAAATCAGCAGAAGATGCAGTCGCTCCCCATTTCATAAAGATGCCTTTATCTATTGCTGATACCTCAATGTATGTTGTCCCTGTAGCAAAAGTAATAGCAGTGGACGCTGATACTGTTGCATCGTATGTCTCCTCTAGCGTAGGCGCTTCTGGATTGTAGAAATATTCATTCATGTTAAATTTGCCCTTCTTTTAAGCGATTAATTGCTCGTTTAAGCGTTTCTCGATCATCTCTAATCTTTCTGCGCTCATTTCCTAATCTTTTTTCTTCTTTTCTAACCGCTTCGCGGTCTTTTTCAACCTGAATACGGTCAATTTTTATAAGATTTTTAGTCTCTTGGAGAGTTTGCTGTTGTTTTTTAAGGTTTTTTTCCCATGCTTGGGTATATTCATCAAATGTAGCTCTTAATTCGCTAAATTCTTTGAACGCTTCTCCTAGAAATACTGCTAATTGAGTAGCAGCTTTGGCAAAATCATGGATTTCTTCATAATTTGCAAAGGCATCTTTTAGAACTGCAGCACTTTCAGTCAGGATAGCGTCTATTTGCGCAAGCGTTTTCTTTTCTCGCTCTGCAATGTATTCGCCTTCTTCTTTTTTAAGATTTGCAATGGTTTCTCGCACCTTACTGACCTCAACGTTAGCGTTTGCCAGCGCCGTGAGAGCTTCCATTTTTTCTTTTTCAATGACTTGTATTTCCATAGTCTTTAGCCTACCGAGTGGCTTGCACACTCATACTCGTCTTTGCGTGTAGGCTTTCGCCTTAGTTGACGAGTAGTTTTTCAAGATCAGCTTTGCTCTTTCGGGCATCAAAAGGAATTTGACGCTTTTGGAGTTCTGCGATCACATCCGCTTTGTCTTTGTACTCTACAGGTGTGTTAGCAGGGTCTGGATTACCTGCAGGTGGCGCTGGTGGAGTATTTTCTGGAGTTTTTTCTGGCGCATTGTCAGTTGCAGCTCCAGGAAGTAGTTTCTCTACCATTGCTGCATATTCTTCTACCTTAGCCATGAGTTTGTCTGTTTCAGACATCTCAGTAGGTTTAACTTCTGCGTACATCTCAGTGAGGTATGAATCTTTCGCTTTTTGAAGCGAACCTTCATCCCACAATGGAACACCTGTTGGTATTCCTGCCACATCTACTGCTGCATTCTTATTCAAGGCAGCCTTGGCGAGATTTTCTGCTAATAGGTTTCCTACATGGTAGGGCAGTACGACACTTTCACCAGGTTCAACTGATGCACCTGACTTTCCAAAGATGGGACGGCTATCGTACATGCAGCCCAATTCAGGTGTGAATGCAAAGTCAGTCTTGTTTGTAAACGTGACGACTCTGTAGTCATTTTGATTTGAAACATTGTCTTTTGACATGATTTTCAAATTATTCTAGTAATAGAGGCTTTGTCATTCCCCTTGCGGTAACGTACCGCACTAGGTTCTTTAGCGTCTTACCACAGCACTAAAGAATCCTAGCGATACACTATCGAACGATAGCCATTACAAGCGCACCTTGGTCTGCTGCAGCGTTAGCTACAATGGCGTAACCGAGGTTTTGAGCGTTGAATGGACCTTCTGCAGTTACTGCGACAATTACTTGTCCTGCAGTATCGTCTCCTGTTGTGAATCCTGCAGCTACTCCGAGAGCAGCACCAGCAATTACACGACCAGTACCATTTGTAAGCAACCAACCGTAGTCGTTTGCAGCAAATGCAGTTTGCGCAATACCTTGTGCCATCTGCTTCTTAGAAGTGATAGCAGCAGGGTCTACGTAACTCATACTGATGTAAGTAAGGTCTGAATCTGCTACAGACAATGCTGTAGTAAGTGCAGTTTCAGGGTAGAGAGTGAAAGTGGTAGCATCGTTAGTCTTGATCTTGAAGACCTGTCCTACGCCAGTACCATCATCCACGACTCCAACTCCGTCTTCGTACTGACCAACAGTAAGCGCATTAGCTGCACGGGTGAGGTACACAATACGACCTTGTGAGTCAGTTGAAGATGAGTAAAGGTCTGAGCTTGCAACTGCGTCTGGTACTGCTACGAGACTGTTTGCAAGTGTTGACTGAGCTTTTACGTATTGCCACTCACGACCATCAGGTGTCATTGCTCGTTGACCGAGTTTGAACTGACCTGCTGCGGTAGTGGTTTGGTAAACGCTTTGGAATGAAATCGGGTTCATAATTTAGTTTTCAGCTTTGGGTTCTTAGCCCTCCGCTATTTGAATTAGCAATTCTTAGTAATTTGCCCTTTTAGGGTAGGCTAACCACGCTATTAAGATGCTCCTGCGAGAGTACCGTTGAGGCGACAGTTTGTAGCCACAAAGTTACCAGCGTAAATCAAGTAACCTACTTTAGTAAGCTGATCTACTGGATTCATCATCTTTCGGAACTGGAAGCCACGAGTTGACTTTACGTTTCCAGGTACACCTGACGGTACAGCGTCAGAAGTTCCCTTGAAGTTTGCAGTAACGATAGATTCATCTTGGTAGTTGAAACCTACGAAACCAAAGTTCTTTGTGTTTACAAGGTGGTACTTACCTGATGGTACTTGTTCGTCCTTTGCAATAGGTGTTCCACGGAATGTGAGGTACACAAATCCTTGTCCAGCACCAAGTGTGGGACCAGCAGGAACGCCACCAAAGGCATTCATACGTGGGTAGCCACTTGTTGAGAAGTTAGCACGTACTGATGGAGTAAGGAGAGACTCGTAAGTTGACCAGATAGCCTTAGTTGTAAGAGCAAGGTCTGGTGAATCTACACCAATGGTCACAGCATCGTCTGCTGTAGCAAGCTTTGCAAGTGTCAACGCACCTGTTGAAGCAAGGTAGTACCCACTCCATGATGTGTAAGTTGAACGTGAAAGCGCACCGTATGTCGCAAACAATGTTGAGTTAGAGGCTGCATTGAGAAGTGAATCCCATTCATTACCACTACCGTTACCTGTGTACAGGTTTTGTGCCATCAGAGTCATGAGTGACTGTGCTTGTGAATCAAACTCAGTTTCAAGCAAGTCTACTATTTGCTCATCGCCCATGTTGGCGGTAGTTTCAGCAATAGCCACAACTACAGGCTTGTTTGCTGCTTTAAGGTTGAATGACGCTTTTACACGTACATTCTGGCGGTCTGAGTCAAGCTTATCAGCAATACCCATGTTTCCACCGTTGGTGGTGTCCTGGTACTTGATAGGAAACTCAAATGTTGTTCCAGACTTCCATTCCTTTGGCTTTTGAAGAAAAGTCATAAGACCTGGAGTTCCAGTTGTTACTTGGTCATATACCTTCGGGAGAATGAACTCACGAGTGGTAGTTGTGACGGCTGCGTTAAAGATCATAATAATTTATTTTTAAGTTTTGAGACTTCGCATGAATTCTACTGCTGATCCAAAGTTAGATGGATTTGGAGGTGTCCCTACGTTTCCGCCTGGTTGAACTGAGACTGGATCTTGGCGCTTTTGGATGTTTTCAGTGGTTTGCTTTTGCACTGTTTTCACCAAGAGGTTCATATCCTTCATGTTCTGGTAAGCGGTTGATAGGTCCCTAAATCCGTATTTGTTAGCGTGAAGGAAAAGTTTGTTTTCATCTACATTTGGATCAATCGCTTTGACTGCTTCCAACTGTTCGATTACTGCGTTTTCGGCTGCGGTTTGCATTTCGATACGCTCAGTTTCTTTCGCTGCCAACTCATCCAATGCAGCTTTTTTGGCTGCTTCGATTATTTCCGCATAAGATGTAGGAACGTAATCGGGATCTTCGTAGACATTTTTTGGTGTCTCGTTTGGTAAAGGCTGATCCTTAGCTGCAAGTGCTTGTGACTTGCGAGTGTAATCAGGTAAGAAGTTCTCTTTCCACTCTCTTGCAAGAGTTTGTCCGTCTACCTTACGTCCGTCTGGAAGCTCAAAGAGTTCTTCTTCTGGAGTAGGTGTAGGTGGAACTTCTGGTGTTTCTGCTGGTTGAGGAGTTTCTTCACTTGGTGTCGCTGCAGGCTCTTGTGGAGTCTGTTCTTCTTCACTGTGAGGAATCTCAATTGATTCTGATGGAATCGGCTCGTTCATAATTTTCTAAGACTGCCCCTACGTAACTTGGTCTTTCGACTGAAACGCATTGCTTGGTCGTATTATGTTGATAATGAATGAGTTTAACGACTTCTCAGGTCGTGGTTTATTTTATTTCGTCAAATACCAATTCTTCATTAAGTGGTATGGTGTCGGCTTCGGCTGCTTCAATAGCATCTTTACGCTTCTTGATCTCTGCTTTCATTTCTTCAAATGGAGTATCGATTTTGAATTTAAAGTAAACGGTTTTAGTCGGGAATTTGTCTTTTTTGGCTTTTACTTTTTTAGGCTTTCCGTTCTTATTGAGCTTTACCTCTTTGTTTTTATCGACTACTGACACAATTGGCTGATCACTCGTAAACACCACAGTAAGCAAGATATATTCGTGCTGTTCTAGTATCTTTTTTTCTGTAATGGTGACTGTGTACATAAGCTTATGCAACGTTAGTTGGTGGCGTTATTTCAGGCGGTATTACTTCTGCTCCAGGCTCTGATGCAGAAACTTGTCCTGGAGTAAGTTGTCCTGGAGTAAACGGCACTGGCATTTTGTCTTCTGCGAGTCCTACTGCAGCCATTGGGTTTTGCTGGTAAAGGACAGCGTTCTGAGACAATTCACGAGCATTGTCGTATTTAGCAATTTCTAGGTAGTCAATTGGTGAAATGTACCCTGCTGCAACGTCATTTTGAGCCTGTTCAAACTTGAATTCATCATCTACTGGTAGAGTCTTACCTGCAATTACCTTAATCTCTGAGCCATTTTCAAAGTCATCTTGGATAATTTCAATCATTTCACGAGCGCCTTCTTTGCCCATCCATTTAGCGTAGTGATATTCAGTATATCGAGTCTTTGAGAGCTGCATTGCCCATGAGAACATCTCGTAGTACACGTAGTCTACGACCTGCACAAGCTCGTTTAAGCGTAGGAATGACTGCTGAATGAGCGCTAGACGCCCTGCTTTTGTCTCTTGTCCTTGACGTTCACCACGAAATGCAGATGTAGCAGCCATGATATTGTCAATTTCAGACCGAGAATCGATCATGTCATCAAATACCATCTGAGGTAGTGAACCGCCTGTTTCACGTTGAACACCTGCGACTACACCCTTACCCCAAATAACGCCACGAGTCTCAAATCTAATGCGTTGTGCATCAGCTTTACCCATTACTTCGGCATCAACTTTAATGATTCCGTTAGCAAGCTCACAGTTTTCATCAATATCCATCTTTCGCTTATCAATACCTTGCTGCAATGAAGCAGAAAGTGTAATCATGTCAGTACGTCCAATTGGAGAGTTTTCGTTGTTGAAGATAGTTGCAAAGATGTACGGCTTTCGTGGTTCATCAAAGTAGTTGAAGTAGTACGCCTTGTACTTTGGTTCCTCATTTATTTCCTCAGTCTCGTATTCTTCACTACCTTCCTCAGCTTCCCCGTCTTCTCTATCTTCTTTATTTTCACTTTCAGGCATTTCTGCAGGTTGCATGGCAGCCTTTCTATTGTCTTGGTCCAACTTGATAGCCTGTAACTTTTCACGGCGCTGCTCAGTTGTAAGCGCACCTTCCTTTTCAGTTTTGTTTAGTTCCATTTCTTCTTCTTCTGTCACTAGCACACCGTCCCAATCCCAATATGGATTTTTGATACAACCGAGAACAATCTCACCACAAGTGAACAAAACGTAATTTTGAATCCATGATTCTTTGTAAGTGATGTCAGGATTTTTAACGTAAAGATCAGCATCATCAGTGATGCCGTACTTTTTCATTAGTTCATCTTTTTTAGTAGGGAAACGTTCGATAACTGCGCATAGGTTGTCATCAATTTCTTCAATCGCAAATTCACTATCTTGTTCCTTACTTGCGTACTTACCAAAGCGCACCTTACGAGGATCTACTGCACGATAATCAAAGTCATCTATAGCAGGATTCCAGAACGCTTTAATCACAATTAAGCGCCCAAAATAAAGGTTTCTTAGACCCTTACGAGCTACTTCTTTAGTGTTCAAATCAAGAAACTTCTTCTGCATGAAGCTCTCTAGCTTACGTGCAAAATCTTGCGCTTCTTCTCCTTCACGAGCAGGAAGGATATTGAGTCCAGGCTGTTGCGCAATGAGCGAGTTGATAACCGCTTCCATGTTAGTGAAGATGCGGTTAGCTTGTACGACTGACTTCTTACGCTGGTGTGGTAAGCTATCAATCCAAGCTGCTCTGTTTTCGTAAATAGCAGTGTTTGCTTTGTACACACGGTCAACAATTTCCCATGGTGTTTTAGAAGACTCCCATCTGTTCGTTACCAGTTGGTGTTTTTGAGTATCGTTCAGAGTTGTAATGTCTATTTTCATGTATCAAAAACGGCGAACAATCTCTTTCGAGATCATCCGCCTTATGTTAAAGGGTTTGTCGGGACTGTCCTATATATTATACATCACTTTTACTCATGTCGTGCGGAATAAAGGACATCGGACCTGTTGATAGCTTTTATTGCGCCTTGCTTATCCATGTGCAATGTCACACTTCCGTTACGGACATCAAAGACTCCACTCTCTAGTAACAGACAAAACTCATCGTAGTGTTCTTGAAACTGCAAGAATTTACGTGCTTCTTCATCAGGGACATAGATTGCTATTTGTTCACTCATAATTATTGATTATATCCTTCGTTGGCTTCTTGAAAGGCTTGCGATATGAACACATTGTCTGCGTCAATCAGTAATGGTTTCTCAGATGACTCTGCGTCACTAAAGAACACTCCTGAGCCACCACTCAACATGGCAAGGTAGGCATAGAGACAAGCAAATACTAAGTGGTCCTCTCCAGTAGTAGAATCCCATACATAGCGCTCAATACCCTTATTATTGGTCACTTTTGTGCGTCTGAGTGTCTCAAAGTGCTTAATAAACAGTTGGAAATCCTTGTCAGGCTGTACTCCAATCAACCATTTTGCTTCAATCATGTCTGTAAGCATGCGGTCCAGGATTCTGTCACGGTGTGAGTACACAATGTTGTTTTTGTCTCCTTCACCCCACCACACAATTGTCTGAGGATTGTTGTTGTTCTCTTGAAAGAACGACATGCGCATCCACGGGTACTTTTCACAATAGTGTTTAGCTGCTGTGTTGTCTGGCATAGCGTCAATTACGCCTGCTGTTGGCTTCCAGAAAGCAATAATGTCATCTAATTCATCCCATTTGGTAAAGCGCCCCATCTTCAAAATACCCTTTTCTGAGCGCACCACGTAGTGTTTAATGTTTCCTACGTCTACACCCAAGAATATATGCCCTGTAGTGAGTTCTTTTGGTGTCCAAAGGTCCAGAATCGTGGTTTTGGTTACAGATAAGTCTCCAGGACTGTATGCTAGTCCTAGCACAAAGTTGTGGAAGTATTCTGGATCTCCTTCACTGTCTTCAATTACTTCCTCAGCGCTAATCCAGGGACACATCAAGTGGGAAATGTGGTATCCACTAATCTTACTTTTACCGTTCTGTGCTTCCCATGTTCCATTACGCCTAGTTTCGTCTGCAATTGGCTGTTTACACTCCTTACACACGTAGCATTTAGCTTCTAAATCTAGAGATTCAGGAAATGTGAGGAATTGACGGTGTTGGCAGTGTTCACACTGAATAACCCACTCTTTTTGGTCTGATTTAATCCATGCAAGGTCCAATTCATCTCGTTCTGAGCCAGGGTTTGAGAATAACCAGCGCCCTTTGTATCGACTTGCCTTTGTTCGTGACTTGTACGTACTGATGGTGTTTTGGTCTGAGCGTGATAGCTCATCGTGAACCAGAAGATCAGCCGTGGTAGAGATAGCAGCAGTCTTAGAAATAGTACCTTTGAAGAACAAAAAGCGGTTTTTTACTTCTTTTCGCTCAATGCTGTCAGTATCCATCCCTAGAAACTGGTGTCTGTTAGCCTGCAAAATCTTATTGAACTTGGAAGCTACGAACTCACGGACGTCATCATCAGTAGGAAAGGTGTAAATGATGTTGAAATGCAGGTATTTTAACGCAAAAAGCGTCTTTACTGAGAAAGTAACGCTTTTTCCTACCTGCGCACATGCAGTTACAACAATGTCTGGATTAAAATCAGTGAGAATATCAATAAGGAAGGGACGGTCCTTGAAGTCGAACCGTTCCCCTTTCTCATTTACAATCCCCTCAGAGACTATCCACTGCAGGATTGAGTAATATGTTTCTTCATCATTACTCATCTGTTTTTTTAACGGTAATAACAGTTTCAGTTCCTACAAGGCTCATAGCAATGGCTGTAGCGCTCTCTAGTGCCAATCGAGTCACTTTGAAAGGATCGATAATGCCTTGCTCAAACATATTTACGCCTTCTTCCTTAGTCTTGAAGTTGGTTCCATAGCCTGCTGCATATGTCTGATTTGCTTCAAACTCTATATCCATGCCTGCATTCTTAGCCATTTGGAAGAATGGCGCTCGGATTGCCTTCTTAAACATCTTTTCTTTGACGGTAACAGACATTAGTGCAGCGCCTCCACCTGGAAGAATACCCTCTTGTAAAGCTGCCTGAGTAGCGTTAATAGCATTCTGGAACTTGTACTTCTTAGCATTGAACTCAGTATCAGTGTAAGCACCCACTCGGATGACTCCTATACCCCCCGTAAGCTGTGCTAAACGGTCTTTGAGCATCATTTTCTGGTAGTCACTGGTAGTTTCACTAATTTGGCGCTCAATGTCCTTTACACGGGCTTCTAGCGTTTCTCCAGCTACTCCACCAATGATAGTTGTGGTGTCTTTGGTAACGATAACCTTCTCAGCCCGTCCACATAGCTTTACATCAGCTTGATCTAGCTTCATGCCCATTTCCTCAGAGATAACGGTAGCGCCTGTTAGAGCAGCCATATCAAAGAGAAAATCTCGTCCAGCGCTTGCATTTAGTGGGTTTCGGACACATGCAATGTCTGCAATACCGTTAGCAGCGTTATGCGCTAGAGTTCCCAATGCGACTGATTCAACGTCTGTAGCGATAAAGAGAATGTCTTGTCCTGTGCCAATTGAATTAAGTAGTGGGATGATTTGCTCGTTCATGCTGATTTTACGGTCAACTAGAACAATAAACGCATCTTCCAATACGGTCTGGACGTTCTCATGGTCGTTGATAAAGAATGGCGAAATAAGCCCACTATCGAAACGAGCGCCTTTTACCACTTCCTTCTTGTATCCAAGTTGTGCGCCACGCTCTACAGTCACTACACCGCTAACTCCTACTTCCTTAATGACTTCTGCAATGAGTTTAGCCACTTCTGGATCAAGTGAAGAAATAGTAGCAATGCGTTCAATATCGTCTTCTGTAACGTCACGCTTTAGTTCTGCGAGTTCTGCCAATACTTCAACCAATCCTTGTTCAAGTCTTTCACGAACCTCTCGTATTTTTGAGGAGTCGACTTCGATTTCCTTAAATGCCTCACCCACAAGAGCCTGGGTAAGAATGGTAGTCGTTGCTGTCCCATCACCGCCTTCCTCAGAAGTACGAATAGCAGCTTTTCGTAGCGTCTGGACACCCATGTTTTCATGTTTATCTTCAAGCTCTATGTTTTTAAGAATAGTAACGCCGTCATCAGCATGAATAGGATCAAGTCCTGGATACTCAATCATTGCGCTCATTCCTACAGCTCCAAGTGTTGGCGCTACAGCATTGGCTGCTTTATCTATTCCAGCTTTGATTTTGGCTCGTGCTTCACTTCCGTGTGTGATCTCTTTGAACATAGTTACATTACCGCTAATACGTCTTCTACTCTGATAATCTTCATATCTTGCCCTTCAATTTTGACTGACTGAGTGTGTGGAGAGTACTTAGCAAAGAGTACAACTGCTCCTTCTTTGATAATTGGCTCAACTGCTGATGTAGATGAACCAGCAAGCAATAGTGGTGTGCTACCAACCTGTTCTACTTTTCCTTGGTATAGGAAGCTATCTTGCACTTCTACAGTGGCAAAGCCTCCTTCTTTCTTTTCTTCCTCTACTTTAGAGACAAGAATTCTGTTTCCTAATACAATCATGCTTTTATTAAACCTAGTTTTAATGCTTTTTCTCTTGATCCAACTCTACGTATCATAGAGCGAGTAAGAGGCTTACCTTTGAACGTAGCATTTCTTTTCCATCCCTGCGCCCATCTTTGATGTCCACGAGTATTGCTAATTTCACTCTGTCTTTCCTCTGGAGTAAGAAAGGCTCTACGGATGCGTTCAAATATACTTATCCTTCGTTTCTTCTTTTGCATAGTCTAATAGTTCATTTGATAAAGTTGGATACGGTGTTCTCCTAACTGTGAGCCGTCTGCTGTCATCAGGGACATACACAAGTAGTTTTCAAACTGCCATAAAGAAGTGATGGTCCAGAGATTCCCTAACGGGTCTTTCATTTTGCTTCCTACTGCGTACATTCCCATAATTAAGTGTTCTTACGTCCGTATAACAATTGGTAACCTGTCTCAAATGGCTGTAGAAGGTCTGCAAAGTGCCTTCCTCTATCGTTTGCCACTTGAATTGACTCAAACCAGTAAGGATCCATAAAGCGATCAGTGATGTGACGGATTGCCCAATTTCCGCATTCCTCATGCTTTCCTTTGTAAAATGCAATGTTTTGGCGACTGTTGGACCAGTCAACCTCTACTTGCTTTACAGCATAATGAGCGAAATCTTCTTGGCAGTGAGCGCAAAAGAACTCAATAACGTCAATGTGTTTGTATCGATCTATTTCTTCTTGACGTTCCGCCAGCTCCTTTTCTCGGTTACGGTGTCTGTCTCTATCTGCTGACCGTTTCTCTTGATTTTCAATAAGCATCCTAATGTGAGGATGATTTTCTATTTCTGGTCGTGGCTGGTGTTCGTACTTCATTTGTCTGATTTTAGTGTGTCAACAACTGACTGACCGTGTTTCTCTTTTACATAGGCTAGGAACTCACTCAATCGGTCCTTAGCTCGGTTATAAGCAGGTGAACCTGGTGGAAATGCTTTCATGTCCCTTCGGTGTTCACGGTAGGTGATGAATAAGTTATCCATTGCCATAGCTACGCTTGATGGGTTCCTTCTACGCCACGAGCTACCCGATCACGAGTGCGCTCATTGAGTTGCGCAAGTGCTTCGGTAAGGTGAGAGATTGCGTTCTTGCTGAAGTCGCTAGCAAAACGATTGTTAAGTTCAGTTAAACGAGTAATCGCTACCTGAATCAAAGCTTCTACGCTTGTTCCTTCTTTTGTAGTTCCATCTTCATTCATTTCATAAAACTCAACAACTACGTCTTCACTACCCTTAAAGCCTTTAAGCACGTATTCATTGCTTTCAAGTACTGGTCCTTCTTCCTCTACAGGTAGAACTGGCGCTGATTCTTCTTCAAGAGTAAATACTTCTGCAAGTCCTTGTTCTACCCATGAGTTACCCAAATCAACAGGAACTTCTTGAATTGAGCCAACTTCTAAATCACCAAGGCGCTTTCCTGTTTCATCAGTAAATTCAATTGGAGCAAGTACCTTAAACTTTCCTAGCTCCACATCGTGTTCTACTACAGTGTTATTTTCTGACATATCTATAAACTTTTAAGCCTGTCATACCAACCTTTCAAGCCTTTATCAGCTCGTTCTAGCTCAATGAATTCCTCTGTAGTGCCTTTACCAAAGAACACAGCTTTCCCATCGCCTTTGGAAACGTTAGGAATGTCTGCAATTTCTTCTGGAGTGAGCTTTTCGTAAAGGTCCAATATTTCAGGATCTTTTTTACTTAGTTCCCACACTCTATGAAATCTCTTGAACATCAGGTGGATTGATTAGCATTCTTTTAATATCTTCGTTAATCGCTTTTACTTTATCCTGCACATCTGCATTAAAGATAAAGTTGTACGTGTTTTTTTGTTCTGGATTTGGTTTTTCTTCTCTCTTAACCATTCCAAGTATCTCAGCTCCTAACTTCAATTCTTGGTGACGCTTTCCTACTTTTCCTCTAATGTCAGTAACTAAAGCTGATGTGATAAGTTCCTCAGTAAGTCCGTATTCTGCTAGTGACTGCTTAAAGCCTGGAGACTCTACGACTCTCTGTGGAGAGTTTTGGAGTCCTGTGCCGTATCCAACACTTTTCAACACCAGTGCAGTAGAAACAGGCTTCCCTGAAAGGAAGTTATCTATGTAGGCTTTAGCTGCCTTCCTCTGCCTCGGTGTCGGGTTCCGCTTCGGATCCTTCTTCCTCTGACTTTGGTTCTTCTGGTGTAGTTGCTGGTTCATTTGGTGATGTTACTACTTTCATGAGGTTAATTGTAGAAGTAACACCCATTTCAGCGTTATGTTTTACAAGAACAGCTTGAAGGTCTGCGGTGAGCGCTTCTAGTTCTTCTTGGGTAAGTGGTCGGACTGTGTTTCCTGATCCAGAAACAACTTCGTTAGCGTCTGCCATAAAATTGATTATTTTGTTATTTGTTAAATCCCTGTGACTTCATAAAGAAATCATTGGCACTTCCCTATAAGTATATCACTTCGGTATAGAGGAATGTTTACTACATGGGTATAAGAATGTCTAAAAAAAGTATCTTCCTCATGGCACTAATTCAATATTCCACACTGCCCACTCTCCATCTTTAAAATCTTCCTTGACTGACTTCGTAGCCATGTTCACGACCTCCCAAGTAAAGCCACGAAAAAATTTTACATTGTACAGAATTCCCTTACTTTCTCGGTAAGTAACTTTGTAAGTTTTCCAAAATAGACTTAAAACAAAAGTTTTCATAAGCCAATACACTCAATTACGTAGCAGGGTACTTCTCTCTTTTTTCCTTCTTCTAATCTTGCACAACCATACTCCCATTCAACCATTTCAATTTTTCCACCTTTTGCTTCACATGACTTTACAAGTGGTGTAATGGTGTTGTTATTGTGGTCAGTGTGAACGAAAAAGAATGCAATTCTGAATAAGACACCTAAAACTGCCAGAATTATGAGTATTGCCCAAATCCACTGGGCAATCGTAAGTAGTTTTGATTTCATAGATCAATGCTCATTATCATGTGAATAAGTGCGTCTACAAGGTCTGGCTCTCCTGTAAAAAGGACGAAACAGATCAAGATAAATAGTAAGAACTGAAAATCTGTCATGGTATTTTTGTCTCATGCTCCATTTCGTTGTAACTTGTCTGCGTCATTGGCTCTGAAATCTTACCCTCTAGGAACTTGATCTTTGAGCCACCATCAATAACGTGCATTTGTCCCGTTTCTTCATCAATGACGATGATGGCATGGTCTCCCATGTCTCCTTCCTGACGGTTCTTTTCCCACATGCACATGTCGGTAAGAATGAAGGTTTTTTCGGTCATTGGCTTGCTCATGCAGTTTCTTGAATTATCTTTATGAGCAATGCTTCTTTTTCTGCAGCTTCTTGTTCTTGGTACGCTTTGAGCTTGTCGGCAGCTTCTGAGACAGCGCTTTTCATTGCGTCCATGATTTCTAGCCAACCTCCCATGTAGTCGAGACTTCGATTTCGGAAGATCCACTGCTTGCCTTGGACTGCGCTAGGGTTCTTTGGATTTTCGTCAATGAGCGTGATAAGACCTTCAATGTAGTTGATGTGTACTGCGACACGGATACCTTCGTAAACGTGGACGTAGTTTTCAGCTAATGGTTTATTTTGTGACATTTTATAATTTTTTAATTCTTGCTAATACATCTTCTGGTGTGTGTCCGTCCCACTCTGGCGCTTTCTCGATTTCCTCTACAAAATCTGTTTCATCCCATCGTGAAAGTGGTAGGTGGTAGGTAATTTGCTCTCCCTTGTTGGTACCAATTCCTAGAATGAAACAGCCATCCCAAATACTGCCGTCTGAGTGTACTTTTGAGCGCCAGATCTTGTGCTTGCCTGGATTTTCGATTGCGTACAGATCGTGTTTGTGCTTACAGAGTGCAATATAAAGCGTAATGCGGTGGTCGTAGAGTTCATCAAAAGTGTGGTAGCCGTCACAGTCACACTCTCTTGGGATAATGTTTCCACCACCCACCATCACTCGGTCATGTGTCTTACATTTTGTTGCGTGTTGTTTTTCCATATTTAACTAAATTCTCTATCTGTAAATGAGTAACCGTCTATGTTGTGTTCGTATCGGGCAGATTCTGGATGATGAGTTTTTACATATTCAGCATGATTCTTGTTTCTTGAATTTTGCTTTTCTTTTACCATTCCCCAGAAATCTTCGTGAGTTACGGGTTCATTGTATTCATTCCAAATGTTTTTATCTTTTAGCCAATTCTCCATTTGAGTAACGCCCTTGTAATAAAGTCCACCGTTATACTGAAACGTGAATTGCCAACCGTGAGAGCTTTTACCTAAATGGATTTGCTCGTACCTACCGCACTTGTCACACTCATTTTCTCTGGTGTAATAATTAGTTCCCATATTACCTACATTTAGCTAATAACTTTGGACCATTTGCAGTGGCGAAAGCAAATAGCTCAGTTTCTCCTGGATCCCCACTGTAAGTAATAGAACCGTCAGAATTTTTTATTCCGACTTCGCACCATTCTTGTTTAGGAACGGCTGCTATTTTTTCTTCTTTCAAACTTACAGTCACAATGATGGTTACTACCATGATCATAAACAGACCCATAATGAGTACGATTGCTAGACCTGCATTTCCTTTTTGGTTTTTCATATAGTTTGTCTAAAATTGCTCCTAACTTATTGAAGTTCCATGCTTTCATGCTTCAATTTGTTCTTCTTCATATTTGTAAACATCACAGCGTCCCATCGGTGCATGAACTCCAGGATTTCGCCTGCGTTCACAGTTTTACAAAGTAGTGCTGTCTTTGTACCGTCTTTATCAAAAAACTCTCCTGCGACACAGAATTGGGTGATAAAGGCTCGGTCTCGTGCGTTGGTAGTTGTAAGTATGTTTTTTTCCATAAGCTAAACAATGGTTTCTGTAACGGCCTCAGTTTCGTTTACATTAGACATGTACGACCCGTTCTCTACTGGCTTTTGAGTATTACGAAACACATTCGACTGCACAGTTGGATTTTTAAAGACAATCCCAAAAAGTTCTTTTATTTCATCCCCACGCTTTGTTTGAAACGTAAGTTCGTACTCTTTTTTCTCAGCCTCTTTTTCCTTTTTAGCTAACGCATCTTCCCGTTTTCTGTATTCTTCGTTTTCAACATAGAGTTGATTATTTTTTTGTGTTAAGTCAGCGTTTCCCTTTGCTAGATCAGTATTAAGGGCAAAAAGGTTTACGTTTTCTTTTGTTACAGCTTCAAAATCGTCTTTAAGAGCTTTAATCTTTGTAATAATTTCAAGGCTAAAAGTCTTTTCTGTTAGCGCTTCTTCTACAATCGTAGAAATTTTATCTTGATAGTTCATATTTATTTTAATTAAGGCGTTATTGTGTAACCTAGATCTTCCATTGCTTTGGCTTCTAATTCCTCTTTTTCTTCTTCCTTGTCCCCAGCCAAATGAGGGTGAAGTTGTTTTGCTCGTCTAATTTTGCGGTCAATGTCCAAGCAGTCTGCAATCATGGCTTCAAGTGTTGCGTCACTTCCTACATGCAGCAGTCGTGGGTAGATTTGAGTGATGTAGTGTCTGATGATTTTGTGCTTTTGTGCAATTGGACGGTGTTGTTCGTTAGCTTCTAGGTACTCGATGATTTTTTCAATTTTCATATAATGTTTTTGGGTTTATATTTCCTGATAAAATCTGCGTATATATCCTCTGCTCCTAGACACCAGAACGGATCAAATGTCTCACTGTTTCCATCT
>CAZZGJ010000001.1:45947-46518 GCA_964654175.1 uncultured Candidatus Saccharibacteria bacterium | reverse complement strand
TAATGAGGACTGTGGTCAGTTTCTTTCTGGTGCTTCAGGTAAGTGGAATGACCTGCCGTGTACAGGCACAACTCTCCCTGGCTACGTTGTTGAGTATGGTGTAGATGGAGCTCTTCCGACCGTTACGGCAAAAAACATTTCACTTACTATAGAAGCTGCGCCGGCTCTCAACTCTTTGAGTCCTTTAGACAATGCAACTAACATTCCACAAACTGCAAACCTCGTCATTACGTTTAACAAGACAATGGCTACGAGTACTGGGACGATAGTGATTAGAAAAGTGTCGGACAACTCAGTAGTCGAGTCTATAGACGTAACAAGTGAAAAAGTAACAGGAGGAGGCACAAGTGTCATGACTATAAATCCCGATACTGTTCTTGCAGAAAATACTGCGTACTATATCACTATTCCTAGCGGCGCTTTTCGTGATCTTTCGAACGTTGTATATGCAGGAATTTCTGCAAGTACAACATGGAACTTTACAACAGGCGACTACACAGCCCCGGTAATTACTCAGGTGGTAGCAACTGCTAGTACCACAGTAGCAACTACTACGTGGACTACAAATGAA
>CAZZGJ010000001.1:19411-45937 GCA_964654175.1 uncultured Candidatus Saccharibacteria bacterium | reverse complement strand
ACGAGTGGTGTATGGACCAAGTACAGCTTACGGAACAACAACTCAAACGAACGTATCATCTGTTCTTTCTCACACGGTAACTCTCACTGGGCTTGTACCGTGCGTAACCTATCACTATGCGGTTGTGTCTACTGATAGTGCATCCAACACGGCAACTTCTACTGATAAGACATTTACTACTCTGGGATGTGCGGCTAGCTCAACTCCATCAAACATGGCAGCTGGAGTTGTCGCTGCAAATACTGGAGGAACCACAACATTAAGTCACGATGAGGCGACCCTTGCAGTAAGTATGCCAGCTAACTTTACGTCAACTTCTTCGTCAGTTGTAATTCAGTTGCAGACACTTCCTTCTTCGTACGTGCTTCAAGATATTGGCATGCCTCAAACAGTGATTCAAAAAGTAGGTGCTGTAGTATTTGACGTTAAAGCTATTATCGATTCAACGACGGTGTTAGATTCTTTTGATGCTCCTGTAACGATCACTTACACGTATACAGATAGTGATATCCGAGGAATAGAAGAAAGTAGTTTGTTAATGTATCACTACCACAGTAATGCATGGTCTTCACTCAATGATTGTTCAATCAACCAAAGTACAAATACTATTACGTGCACAGCTCCACACTTTTCTATCTTTGCTATATTTGGCTCACCAAATACGTCATCTAGAACATACTCTGCTTCATACTTCGCAGCTGCCCCAGTTCAATCTCTTCCAACGGTTACAGAATCAGTACAAGTAGTAGCCACAACAACCCCAGTTACAAAAGGGAAAGGCTTTCAGTTTACTAAAAATCTTAGACTAGGCGCGGAGCATGAGGAGGTTAAAAAACTTCAGGAATTTTTAAATACACATGGGTTTCCTGTGGCAGCTAAAGGTGTAGGTTCTTTAGGTAACGAGACGACTTATTTCGGAGCAAAAACAAAGAATGCTCTCATTGCGTTCCAAGAAGCTAACGCTTCCACTGTGCTTACCCCTCAGAACTTGCTAAAGGGTACTGGGCATTTTCTAAGTTACACAAAAGCCTTTGCTAATTCAATGCTAGCCGTAGAGTAGGTATAGGTATAAACTTAGCCGTATTACGTCTTAAAAGAATCACATAATATCTATGCCAGTTTTTATTTACATTATTTTACTACTCGTTGGCGCATCCCTTTTTCATTCCAATGAAAAAGAAGCGGAACGCCCAAAGACATATCTCGCGCCTTCGTACGCCTCAGTTAATTATTATGAACCAGGCAGAACGTCAAAAATTGACAGAGATGAGGCGTTGGATCAGTACTGGGATGAGATTAGGGAGTATATAAACGGCACAGAGACAATTGAAGTGTATTCTTTTGAAAGTGGAAATTTCTATACTGTCGACGCTGAAATTTCAAACGGTGAAGTAGAAAGTATTCATTTTGACAACGGTGGATATATTTACATTAATGCGTTACTTAATTCAGACGGTACGGGAGAAGGGTACGGGGCTGATAACTATTGGGAGGTGGAAGTAGATTCGTATCTCATCGATAACGCATTAGACGAATGGGCATCGGATAACGGGTATGAAATCTGGTAGGTCGAGGTAGGTATTTTGTGGTGAATTGATATACTTTTACAATTATGTCACCAAGGTCAAATAAAAGGACTTTCTACGTATTGCTTGCGAACACGTTACTTGCTTCGGTAACTAACTTTTTCGTATGGTTTGCAGTAACCTTCTGGGTCTACCTGGAAACGAAATCCATACTTGCAACATCCCTTATTGCAGGAATATTTGCTGTTATCAATGCTGTAACTGCGATTAACTTTGGTGCAGTTGTAGACCATAACAAAAAGAAAGTGGTGATGGTTTATTCAAGTCTTATTTCACTCGTTGCATACACGTTAGCAGGTGTTGTTTACCTAAGTGGTTCAGCGGAAATATTTAAAGACCCTACGTCGTGGACACTTTGGTTATTTGTAGTTGTACTTATGGTTGGTTCAATTGTGGGAAACTTACGTACTATCGCTATAGTGCCGTGTGTAACTATTCTTTTTAGCGAAGACGAACGAGCTAAAGCAAATGGTGAAGTTGGAATAGTGAACGGTCTTTCATTTGGGCTCACCTCTGTATTAAGTGGACTTGTGATTGGGTTTGCAGGAATGGGTGTTGCGGTTGTGCTTGCGATTATTATGACGATAGTTGCGCTTTTGCACATGCTGACTATTTCACTTCCTGAAAAAGAGATAGTTCATCTTGAAAATGCACCTCAAGGAAAACTTGATATACGAGGCACTCTTACACTTCTTCGAGAAACACCAGGACTATTTGCTTTCATTATCTTTAGTACGTTTAACAATCTTCTTGGTGGTATCTTCATGGCGCTTATGGACGCATATGGGCTTTCGCTTATGTCTGTACAAGCATGGGGAGTGCTCTTTGGCTTCATGAGTTTTGCGTTTATTGGAGGAGGGCTTATTGTTACTAAGTTTGGACTTGGAAAGAGCCCTCTAAGAACATTCTTTATCGTCACCCTTATCACCTGGACGAGTTGTATTTTCTTTACTATTCAGCCGTGGATATGGTTGCTTGTAGTTGGGATGTTTACGTGGATGCTTTGCGTGCCTATTATTGAGGCGTGCGAAAGTACACTCATTCAGAAAGTGGTGCCTCTTGAAAGACAGGGGAGAGTGGTTGGGTTTGGACAAAGTCTTGAATCTGCGGTGATGCCGCTCTCTACATTCCTTATCGGGCCACTTACGCACTTCTTCTTTGTACCGTTTATGACCACAGGACTTGGAGCGGCACTTATTGGTTCGTGGTTTGGCACTGGTCAGGCACGTGCAATTGCGCTTGTATTTACGCTTGCTGGAATTATAGGGTTTATCATTACCGTTTTTGCAATGAATTCAAAAGCTGCAAAACAACTTGCTCTCAGATACCAGAAGTAATTCCAATGTGGCAGCGTTTTAGAAATAAGAAATAACAAAAGACCCCCGTGAGGGAGTCTTTTGTTACCTGTCTAGTGTTGTACTAGTTAGTGAAGAATGTATGGTTTGGACCAAAGACACTTACATTACCTTTTAGGTCAGTAGCTACTAATGTGTAGTAGTACTTTGTGTTTGGTTGTAGGTTAGAAAGTGTAACCTGCTGTGATGTTCTTGAAAGGCCATCATTTTGTGCAGTCATACCATTTGTGGCACCAAAGCCAACTGAGTTGATATCACCTTCGTACATTGTTACTGGGTTTGTACTATAAAATACTTTTGCAGATGCAATTTCATTTGTGTTCCAAGTGAATGTTGCATTTGAAGTCGTTATTGTTTTAGTAACTGAGAAGATTTCTGGTCCAGACATGTCTGAAACCGTCCATCCACCTGAAGAAATAAGAGTGTTAATTCTATCTCGTGTCATTGGGCCGACACGACCAACCTGGTCTAAATTATAAGCTGCCTGGAATCGCTGCACAGCTGACTTAGTGAGCCCACCGAAGTATCCTGTAACAAGACCTTCTGGGTAAATCATTGCATTATCTTTGAAAAACATTTGTAGACTTGTAACATCAGAGTTAGTTTCTCCAAGATCTAGCTGTGTTTGAATTTGGGTGTAGGCCAGTGCCTGTGACGTAAGACCAACTGATAGGAGAACCGCGAATACGCTTGCCATACCGGCGTGAGTATATTTTTTGATATATTGTTTGAGTTAATAGCGTTAGCTATAAATAAGTAAGTAATACGAGAGAATGCTTGTCTCTATATTCTCATGGGTACGTAGAAAGCGTAGTCGTTGTTTGAAAATATCGAGATTACGAAGATATTTTTAGTTGTAAATATTTGAACGATAGAAGTAGAGAGTGGTCTCCACGAGAGATGAAAGATGCTCAACGTCTTTCAGGTGTACATAATATTATACAATATTTTTTGAAAATAATCAAGATTTGTAACGGACAATCTTTTATTCTTAGAGACAAAGATGGCACGACAGACGAACCTGTATAGGTATACTGATATACTTTGTGTATGCAAACTGCTGTAATCACTTTTCTTATTTTATTTGTACTAGGTTTTTATTGGGGCTTACCTTTTTATAAGAAACTTAGTGTAAGTAAAGAGCTTGTTAGCAAAGCTACTCCTTTCTCATATACAACAAATAATACACGTAAAACACTTCTCGTTCTTGGAGACAGTACTGCTGTTGGGGTTGGGGCGACAGAGAAGATGGACTCTATTCCAGCAAAGGTCGCAGAGCGCATAGAGGCTACTTATGTAGAAAATTATGCTGTTTCTGGCGCGCGTGTTAGAGATATAGAATCTCAGCTTTTACAGGCGACACAAAAAAAGTACGACGTCATTTTATTACAGGTTGGGGCAAATGACATTGTTCGGTTTGCTTCAAGAGATGAAGTCTCTTCCTCGCTTGAGTCTCTTCTTCAGGACTTATCGGAACGAGCAGAAGTTGTTATTTTTATGTCCGCGGGTAACGTAGGTGGTGCGCCGATTATTCCGTTACCGCTTAGGTCGTTCTACACAAGGCTCCACCTGAAGTATCATGAAATGTTTGAAAAATTAAGTGCACAATATGGTGTGCGGTACATAAACTTGTATCAATCAGCTGATACAGATCCTTTCATACAAGAACCTAAGGTATATTTTGCCGCGGACTCATTCCATCCTTCATCTGCTGGATATGATATTTGGTTTACTATGTTGGCTTCGGAACTGGAAGGGAAGTAAATGCTATACTTATCAGTATGACTATACGACAATTTTTTGTGGGGCGTACACTTGGATTTTTAGTAGTAGCTACTTTTGTTGCAGGGTTCTTTCTTTTGAACAATTATATTTATAACGAAAAACAAGCGCATACTTCAAAATCATTTAAAGATGCTGAGTATCGAATCGCCGGTAAGAATATCGTTCTGAAGAATGGTATATCAGAAGTTGAAGCAGCTCCAGGGTCAGCCTCAAAAGTTGTTACTCAGTATTTTGGAAATGAGTTATATAAAGATCTAAACGAAGACGGTAAGGAAGATGTCGTCTTTTTGCTTACACAAACAACTGGTGGCACTGGTACCTTTTATTACGTCGTTGCGGCTCTTGCGACGGATGACGGTTACCTAGGAAGCGAGGGGGTATTTTTGGGTGATCGTATTGCTCCACAGGCTACGCAGAGCGGCCCTGGGAAGTCTGTTGTAGTTACGTATGCGGATCGAGCAGCCGGAGAGGGTTTTAGTGCTACGCCATCGGTAGGTAAAAGCATAAGACTACTACTAGACCCTGTGGCGCGACAGTTTGGCGAGGTGGTAAGTAACTTCGAAGGTGAAGCAGATCCAAGCAAAATGGATCTCTCTATGAAGACGTGGAAGTGGATTAGCGTGCTTTACAACGATGAGCGGTTTATCACCCCAAAACAAGAAGGGGTATTTACTTTAACACTTAATAAAGATCAAACGTTTGCAGCGACCACAGACTGTAACAGAATGAATGGAGTCTACACCGCAAAAGACGGAATCATTTCTTTTGGGCAATTCACTTCTACTAAAATGTATTGCGAAGGTTCACAGGAGACAATTTTCTCCGAACTTATTAGAGACACATCGGGGTATCATTTCACTTCAAAGGGTGAACTTATTTTAGATTTAAAGTTCGATAGTGGTTCAGTTACATTTCGTTAGAAGGTTTACTCTGTAAGATTTTGTCTTGAATCGCGTCATTCATAGGATGAAAGAAGTAATAAAAACGGGCATACTCGGGGTTATATTAGCTGGTATTTCTTTGGTTGTGGCATATGGGGTATGGGCTTTTTATCAAACCCCTGAAAATCAAGAAGAAGGTGGCAATATGACGATTTGTACTGCGGACGCCAGACAGTGCCCTGATGGCACCTATGTGGGGCGCACGGGACCCAATTGCCAGTTTGTTTGCCCTTCTACGGCTGTCACTCCTACAGATGAAACAACTGTTAGTACTAAGCTCGGTGTGGCAGGTCAAGGTTTAAACGTAAAGATCATTCCACTTTCTGTGGTTCAAGACAGCCGATGTCCAATTGATGTTCAGTGTGTTTGGGCAGGTACAGTTACAGTAAAAGTACTTATTGAAAGCGGACTTGGTGCTTCTACGCAAGAACTTTCAATTGGGGAAACTGTTACGACTGAATCTGAGACTATTACACTCACTTCTGTCTCTCCGACACCAAACTCTACGCGTGCGATTACAAGCGAGCAGTATGTATTTACATTCACTGTTACTAAAAGAAGCTAGGGTACTGGTATACTTATACCTATGTTTTCGCTTACAAAAGAAGAGGAACTCTTTTTAAGGAAATTAAACTCTCCCGCCAAGATTCAAGACTATCTTGATTCAATACCTTTCAACTTTGAAAAAAGGGGCGAGACTTGTATGTCTCCAAGGAGAGTGATACGTGAAGGAAGGGCGCACTGCATAGAAGGTGGGTTTTTAGCTGCCGCTGCACTTTTTCTTCAAGGGAGAAGGCCGTTAATTCTTAATCTAAAAGTCGACACAAGGGACGATGACCATGTGGTGGCACTATTTAAAGAAAATGGATATTGGGGTGCGGTCAGTAAGACGAATCATTCTGTGCTTAGATATAGAGATCCTGTGTATAAGACAGTGCGAGAGCTTGCCATGTCGTATTTTCATGAGTATTTTCTAGTTAAAAATGGAGAAAAGACCATGCTTGGTTTCTCGAGAGCTATATCTATGAATCATTTTGGTACTTCTTGGATGACTAGGGAAGATGATATGTGGGATATAGCTGAATATATCTATGACGCCCCCTATATGAACGCTGTACCTAAAGGCAGCGAGCGATATATACGAGATGCAAGTTCAGTTGAACAAAAGGCTGCAGATATACCAGAGTACACAAAATAGTTTGACACTCAGATGTGGATGGAAGAGAAAATATCTCTCTAAGCTTGGTATACTCTTAGTATCATGGTACGACGTGGCTCTTCTTCAGGTGTGTCTCCTCTCTATAAAAAGGCTGCCACTTTTGACTCCCACATAGATAAGGTTACTCAATCACTTCAGTTGGTTGCTTTTTCTAAGTATGTTCCTCCGCACATTGTCGTTATACGTCGAGTTGTTTCTTTGACTATAATAGGACTTCTTATCATATACAGTTTCTCGCCATATTTACTTAAAGCAAATACTGTTTTATTTTACCCCTCAACATGTTTAGGTGGTTGGGCTGTTCCAAATAACGCTTCAGGTGCACCCTCAGATCCTGTCTCATACAGTGCAAACACAAGCGCTGTACTAGTGGCAAATACACACGCAGAACTTTACTGCGGCTCCTTCGAGGGTGAAGTTCCTACAGGAACAGTTCCTCACGATACAAAGCTTGTGATTCACTGGCAGGCACCTATAAGTGAGGAGCCTGAATCAGTTCCTTCACCTACTGAAGAGGTTGTCGAGGTTGTCAGTGAAGATTTTGCGTCTAGTACTCAGGAGATTTTAGATGCAACCGCAGAGACTGTTACGTTTACTAATCAACCCTCTGAACCTAAAGAGGAAGAAGTAGTTCAGCCTGAAGAAAACAAAACACCAGCAACTCCAGAACCTGTCCCAGAAGAGTCTACTGCTTCGCAAACTAGCACTGAACTGCCAGCCCCAGCTCAGGACCCAGTAGGAGTTCAAAGTGTTGAGCCGGCGCCGGTAGTTGAATCAGAGCCTGTGTCAGCAAAAATCATAAAGATGTTCCTTGGTGCCCTCGTTGAAAGTGTTTACGCGGAAGAAGCTGCTGAGGTACCTCAAGCTGTACAAGAGGTTGCGGTTGAGGTTGTTTCAGAAGCTGTTCCAACAGAGTCGGTGACTTCAGGTGAGGAAGCTGCTCCTAGTGAAGTGGTTGGCGAAACAACTCAAGTAACTGAAGCCGAGACTTCACCCTCTATCGAGACAGAGGGTGGCAGTTCAGACACTCCTCAAACATCAAATGAAGAAGTTGTAGCTATAGACGAAACAGCTGAAGTGACACCTGTGCATCCAACAGTTATAGAAGAGCAAAGGAAAGAAGCAGAAAGATTGGAAGCAATACTCCCGCCATTTGTTGAGGTGCTGTATACATTCGACGGCGTGAACTGGACAAGCCTGGCTACATTTGCTCCGTCTGAGATAAATACTAGCCCGCTTACTATTCCGTATGAAGTTGGTACAACGTGGAAAAGCCTTCAGTCGCTACAAGTAAAGATTAAAAGCCTGCAAACGTTTGACCAGGTTCCGACACTTTTTGTTGACTCAATAGAGTTACAGATTGGGTATAAGAAAAAGTATGATACGAGAGTCGACAGTGATCAGAACGCTAAAGATATAGAAGTAGATGATGAGACTGGTCAAAAAATCCTCCTCCTTGGAGAGGAGAGGCTGCGCCAGATAAAGGGTCTGACTCCGTACCTTGCGGTGGTTAGTCTCTATACGGGGCAAGATATAGAAGCTAAAAGAAGTCTCTGGGTGTATGACATTGAAAACAGTAGACGTTTACAAGTTGCCTCAAGTAGCCAAGTAGATTTTAGTTCACCTCTTGGGATTAAGGACGGGTACATGTTTTGGTTAACAGATGACGGGGCTAACATGTATGCTTTTGACACCAAACATAAAACATATCAACTAAAACAGATAGATCCTTTTGACCTTTCAAAAGGCGAGCGTGGCGAGGTATTATTCGAAGACGTTACTTGGAAAGTTATCGTAGGAGGTGAGCATATTTTATTCTGGAGGGAGGATGCAGGAGAGGTTTTTTCTGACGAAAACAGTGAAGCGCTTGAAAACTTTAGAAAAGAATTCCGTCTGGATAGCATTCTTTCTAACGAAGAGAAGGATGCTATTGGTATACCAGTTATAGTAGACTAGATACATTAATTTCATGAATCGTAGATATTTTGATAAAAAAGAAGCGAGTAACAAGAGGTACATTATCACCCTTCTAGTTGTTTGCTGTTTCGTGCTTTTGCTTTCGTTTGGTTTTAACTATCTAAGTGACTACACAAAAACAGCTCTTGTCTCTCAGTATAAATTTCTTAGTCCGAGCGTGAGTTTGATTGAAAGAAAGAACATGCTGGTTAACTTTGAACCACTTCGGACTAAGTTGAACGCTCGTTATGAAAAAGATGAGCAGTATCTTATTTCTCTCTATTTTGAGTACTTACCAACAGGTGCAAATATTAATATAAATCGTGACGAGCGTATATGGCCTGCGAGTTTGATAAAAATACCTGTCGCAATGAGTGCCATAAAAAAAGTTCAGGAAGGTAAGTGGAAGATCGAAAACGAACTTGTGATTTTAGATGAAGATAAGGATAAAGAGTTCGGGGTACTCTATAAAGAACAGACAGGCACTACGCTAACCATCGAACGTTTACTTGAGGAGACACTTATTAATTCTGATAATACGGCTCATTTTGTATTATTACGAAATATTGACGCAGAAGAACTCGAAGACACCTATCGGCACCTTGGGATGGACGACATTATTGAAGGTTTAAAAAAAGCGCCAAAAGACCAGGAATACGATAATCGTATTACCGCCAAACGATATACAATTTTTTTTAGATCTTTGTATAATGCTACTTTTTTATCACCAGAGTACTCGGAGTTGTTTTTAAGTATTTTAAAACAAGTACCGAAGGAGTACTTGAATCTCGGTATGCCTGATGATGTGGTGTTTGTACACAAGACAGGAATTAGATCTGATGAACGTGTATGGGCTGATTCCGGCATAGTATATGTCCCAGGCCGTCCATACTTGGTCACCGTTATGGTTCAACAGAAAGGTGTGTACGAAGGTGAGATTGATAACAAGACCGAAGAGGAAGTGCGAGAGATCTTCAGAAATATAGCAAAAGATATTTATACATATGTTTCGACAGCTGACTAAAAAAACAACAACCATCATACTTATTGTCGGTATTATGTCCTCGGGTATTAACCCAGAGATTTTTCTTAATGTTACGAAGAATATTGTCTCTTTTAGTAAAGAAGACAATATTGTCGATAAAATATATCTTGCAAAGAAAAATAACAATGTTGTCGACAATTTCAAAAACGGCCTAAGACACGCTTCTGCCGCAACAGATCCTGCAGAGCTTGAGTACTTGATAGACATTGGGCCTATTACTGGGTCAACCTCTTCTGGGTATACCTACGCGTCATTTTTTAACCCATCAGGGTCAGGAAGGACGGCTGTTATCAAGCGAATAGCGGTTAGGGCAAACGCCGTCGCTGCGGCAACCTGGGTAACCCAAACCGCGCGTAGACGTACGACTAGAAGTGGAGGTCCACTAATCGCCGCCCCAAACGTCCCAAAGAATAATATCGACTCCTCAGATCCTGTTGTACAAGTGCGGCATACAGGGGCAACGGCAAGTCTTGCGGGAACGGCAGATTCTCGTATCTTAGGACAAACAATGGCGGGAGCAGCGGGAGATCCTACAAGTGTGCGAGATCTAACATTCTCAGAAAACGACGAAAAACTTGTCCTTCAACCTGGAGAAGGTATTGCTGTTTTTCAGGAAGCTGCAGGAGATGCCGATCAGCGCATACGTGTTTACATTGAGTGGGAAGAGGTGGCCAGTGCCCCCACGGCACTTGATGAATTTTTATTTACATTTCCTCGTGTAGAAAATGCAGCGGCAGCTAACTATGTGTATAATTCATTTTTTAATCCCGGCGCTTCGGGTAAAACTGCAATAGTAAGGCGTATTTGGTTTGGGTCAGAGAACTGCGACACCACTGCTGTTTACACAAACAATATTGTACTTCGTCGAACAAGTGCGGCCTCTTTAGGTACACAAGTGACCGCCACTAACGTGCCCAAAAAACACACAGGAAGTGTAAATAGTGTCATGGACTTTAGGCATACTGGTGTAACGGTAACTCAAGTGGGTGGGGCAGACGCACGTCTTGGGCATGTAACACCATGTGCTGCTGCAGGGCAACCGAACGGGTGGGCGCAGATAAACTTTGAAGAAAGTGGGGAGGAACTCATTCTTCAGCCGGGCCAAGGCATTGCTCTCATGTCAGACGCGGTGGGAGATATTGACCAAATTGTCCGCATGATTATTGAGTGGGATGAAGTCTCTTCTGGTAGTACCCCTGCTGCGCAAAATGAGTACGTGTGGGCGTCACCTCGTGTAGAAGTTGCGGCAACGGCAAACCAGAACTTTTTTACGTTCTTTAATCCTGTTGGTTCTGGTAAGAACGCTATTATTAAAAAGCTTGCGATTAGAGTGAATGCAGACACCACGGCAACATATCAGGCCTTTACCTGGAGACGTCTGACAGTGGCCTCCGGTGGGACACTTATTGCTGCTGCAGATTTACCCAAAAAACATACAGGTACCGCAAACACTGTCATGGAAGTACGCTGGTGTGGAGCAGCTTGTGCCTCTGCTATCACTACGACATACGCTGGAGGAACTGACTCAAGAATTATGACAGTAAATGGCGCTGGTACACTGGCCCAAGTTATCGGGCAAATGGAATACAACCCCGGAACCGCAGAAAAAATTGTCTTAAAGCCGGGAGAGGGTGTTGGTTTCTACACCGAAGCCGCAGGAGATATTGACCAGTATGTAAAGGTAAGCTTAGAGTGGGACGAAGAAACTACCGCCCCAACAAACGAGTTTGGATATCTTGTAAACATTGGTCCAATAAACGGAACTGCGGTGACAAGCTATAACTACGCGACGTTCTTTAATCCGGGCGCTTCAGCTACTACGACAATTATTAAAAGTATACGTGTGCGAGTAGATGCCGCAGCAGCTGCGGTATACGCACCAATACAAGTCAGGCGTATTAGTGCCGCGTCCGCCGGTACACAAATAGCTGTGGCAAACATCCCGAAGAAAAATACAAGCTCGGGTAACACTGTCATGGAAGTAAGACATACGAACGTTACAGCAACGTACACAGGTTCTGCTACCGACTCTCGTCTTATCTCACTAGTAACACCAGGTGCTGTAGCTTCTGCGGTTGCGCCGGCAACGTCTGGGTATGCTGACTATGTGTATACAACAGATGAGCCTATAGTCTTACGTGCCGGCGAAGGTATCGGGCTGTATCACGATACAATTACAGGTAGTACGGGGCTTCGTGTGAAATTATTTATCGAATGGCAAGAAGTGCCTTCGGGTAGTACTCCTGCTGCACAAAATGAGTATCAGGTAACTGCGGGGCCGACAACTGGAGTTGCGACAAGTAGTTATTCATATGCTTCGTTTTTTAATCCAACCACTTCAGGTAAGGTGTATGCAGTTAAACGACTAGCTATTCGTTCCAACAGAACAGGTACACTTGTTGCTCCAGGGTATTTACCTGTAACTATTCGTAAAATTACCAGTGCCTCAGGCGGAACACTCTTAAACGTAAACAACGTTCCAGAAAAAAATACTGCTTCAGCGACGACTACTGCAGAAATCCGGTTTGGAGGGAGTGTAGGTAGTTTTTTCGGGGGAACTGAATCCCGTATTTTAGGTATGACTGCGCCAGGTGCTGTGAACCAAATAGGTGTCTACGAAAGTAATATTATCAATGGAGACGAGCTGATATTACAACCAGGCGAAGGAATTGCGTTATATCAAGAGTCAAACGCAGGGGATAACTTGATGCAGTACAGATTGTTTGTAAGTTGGCAGGAGTCAAACGCTAACCTGCCGCACCTTGCTTTATCTGCGTTTAGATTTTTTGCAAACAGTAACTCTCTGGACGTTGGTTCAGCCCTTGCGGCTGTTAACACTGTCGCCGCACTTGCTACAGCGGGGGATCCATTTAGACTGCGTACACTGCTACATGTGGCGACCAGTTCACTTGCTCAAGGCCGTCAAAATTTTGCATTACAATTTGCAGGTAAAGGAGCCGGGTCTTGTTCTGCACCAAGCGGCACCCCTTCGGCATATACTGATGTAACCAATCACTCGTTAATTGCTTTCAATCAGAACCCTCTGGCACGAGAAGGATTCTTACTCACAACTAATGCAAACGACCCTACTCACGGTGGGGATACCATTTCAACGCAAATATATACAACATGGGCGAATTTTTCAAACAGTATTTCATCAATTATTTTTGGAAGAGATGGCAAGTGGGACCTTTCTCTTAAAGATAATAACGCGGCTCCAGCAACCACGTACTGTCTACGTATTGCTAAGTCTTCAAACCCTATGTGGTCATGGGGTGGAAATGAATATGGACAACTTGGACAAGGGGGCGCTACGTCCACACAGAATGTGACACTTACACAAATAGGATCTCTTACGAACTGGAAAATGTTAGCAGCTGGATCAAGAAACACCTACGCGCTTCGTTCAGACGGGACTATTTGGGCGTGGGGAGAAAATAGTTTCGCACAGCTTGGACAAGGTTTTGCTTCAACCACTCAAATGCTTACAACACCTATTCAAGTTGGTACCGGAAATACCTGGACAACGCTTAGTGCGGGTAACGGTTATTTTGCAGGTGCGATTGATACATCAGGTAGGTTATGGATGTGGGGAGACAACTTTTGGGGGCAAACATCACAAGCTACAACCACGACCCCGATCACTGTCCCTACACAGGTTGGAGCAGATACCGCTTGGCGAGCTATTTCTGTCGGATTCGGACATTCTGTTGCGTTAAAAACTAACGGTACGATGTGGTCTTGGGGAGACAATGCTGAGGGTCAGCTAGGTAACGGTACTTTAGGCACTCCAAATATTACTCCAACTCAAATAGGGGTTGCTACTGATTGGGTTGACGTTACTTCGGGAACGTACCACTCCGTTGCTCTTAAGAGTGATGGAACTATGTGGGCTTGGGGTGATGACGATTTTGGGAACCTTGGGCATGGTGGTGCAACGACAACCCCTAACCCAACCCCAACTCAAATCGGAACTGATACTGACTGGTTAGATGTAGAATCTTTTGGTGTTTTCACCATGGCATTAAAATCGACAGGAACACTCTGGGCCTGGGGTTCAAATACATCTGGCCAGCTAGGGCAAGGGGCTAGCTCAACTCCAGTTACAGCTCCAGTGCAAGTTGGGACTGATACTGATTGGGTAAATGTAAGTGTTGGGGCCGCGCATGTGCTTGCTGTTAAATCAAATGGAACACTATGGGCTTGGGGTAACAACTCTCGAGGGCAAGTAGGTTCCGGTTCTGTTGGCGGAAACTTTTTTACTCCAACGCAAGTAGGTTCTGATACGAATTGGCAGTTAGCTAAAGGGGGCCCAGTAGTTTCGTTTGCGATGAGAGGGATCGACACATCTTTGGATGCGTACGATGTTTATCCTGAAGTAACAACAGCAGCTGGCTCACTCGACCAAAGTCTCAGTTTCGCTCTCTCAACCTCTACAGTATATTTTGGTACGTTATCTAGCGCCTCCACAAGATATGCGTCTAGTACGAACGTACTAGGATCTGCTTCGGAAGTTCAGGCTCACACACTAACAGTTAATACAAATGCAGCGAGTGGCTACACAGTAACTGTGCGAGGCCAAACACTTACTTCGCTTCAAAATCCTGCAAATACCGTGAATGCTATTGGTGGATCAAACACAAGTCCAAGTATTGGTACAGAGCAGTTTGGTATTCGCTTAACAGCAAGTGGAGGTATTGGCGCTGTTACTGCCCCGTATGCCGCTTCTGGTTTTGCCTACGCAGCTACAGCTACTACTACTAGCCAAGTTGCGTCTGCGGCAAGCGGGGATAGTGCTACGACGACATACTCAGTTAGGTATATGACAAATATTTCACCGACGACAGAGGCAGGAACCTATCAAGCGAATGTCGTATATGTAGTGACCGCCAACTTCTAAAGTCATCTCTAATCGACAAGTAAAAGACATTATCCACAGGCGCTTGGCAATAGTCAGAGGTATACTTATACATGTAAATCATAGAGATTTTATTCAGTAATTACCCCGTATGTATAAACAAACCTTATCGAAAAAAATTGTTAGTCTTTTTACAATTTTTGCAACCGTGCTTGGATTTATCAATGTTCAGTTTGCGTACGCTGCATCGCTTTCTGCTTTGTCCGATACGATGTCATCGTTGAAAGTAAGTACACTTTCAAGTCATACTATCCGTTTTACTACTCCTACTGGAGCAAACCAAAACACTGACACAATTATTATTACGTTCCCGTCAGACTTTAACTTTACTTCAAAGACCATCGGTAGTGTTACGTTTACTCACGGGGCAACTACTGGACTTGAAAGTACAGAAACTCTTGCTGCTGCTCCTTCTGCTACAGCCTGGGGAGCGGTTTTCTCTGGAACGCAAAACCGTATTCTTACACTTACCGCTCCTTCTGACGGTACTGGTGCTGCAGTTCTTGCACCAAACGACAAAGTTGTAATTACATATGATTCAACAAACTCAACTAATGCCTCAACACCTGGTACATACGTTATCGATATAGCTGGAACATTCGGGGATACGGGAACTATTTCTGTTAACCTTATTGCTGACGACACTGTTTCTGTCTCAGCAACCGTACAGCAGGCAATTACATTTACAATCTCTACCTCTACTATCTACTTTGGAAATCTTTCATCTGGTGCTGCAAAGTATGCATCCTCAACCAATACTTCTGGTGATTCAACTGAAACCATTGCGCACACACTAGCTGTGTCAACAAACGCTCCAACAGGGTATGCCATTACCGTTCGTGGGCAAACACTTACATCACAGCAGAACCCTGCAAACACTATTGACGCCACAGGTGGTACAGCGGTTTCTTCTTCAGCTGGAACAGAGCAGTTTGGTATTCGTGCAACCGCTTCAGGTGGAACAGGTTCTACTATTGATTCTACCTTCTCAGGAGGTTCTACATATGGCTATGACGCTACTGCTACTACCTCAGTTTCATTTGCTTCAGGATCTGGGGCTACAAACACCACAACGTACTCTCTTCGTTATTTGGCAAACATCGCTGGAACAACAGAAGCCGGTACCTATGCAGCAAGCCTTGTCTACGTTGCAACAGCTAACTTCTAGCTTTCTTAACAACATTTGGAAACAGTGGTATCATTGTTCCTATAAAGACACCCTTACATGTCATTCCTCACACCTTCTAGCAGACTTACTTTTGCCACGTTATTTTTAAGTGCGCTGATGACTGTAAGTTTTGCGTCTGCTTTGACAATTTCTCCTGCGCGACTTGAGGTTAGTGCTGACCCTGGAGAAACAGTAACGAAGGATTTCCTTCTTATTAATGAGCAGGATGTAGATCAGGTGTACTATACCTCCGTTGAAAACTTCCAAGCGCAAGGAGAGTCAGGTACTCCAAACTTCATTCCTTCCAAGGATGGTTTAGCTTCATGGGTACAAGTAGCAGAAAAAATTACCATTAAGAAGGGTGAACGAGTTGAGGTTCCATTTACAATCTCTGTACCAAAAGACGGTGACGCGGGTGGTCATTTCGCTGCGATTTTTCTAAGTACAGTGCCACCATCAACTCAAGCGGGAGAAGTTGCTGTAGGTGCAAAGGTAGGGATGCTAATCCTTCTTCGCATTAATGGTGACCTTAAAGAGCAAGGAGGGGTCTTGTCATTTGGTCTTAAAGATGAGGCACATTTTGTTACAAAGCTTCCTGTTAGTTTTCTTTACCGATTTCAAAATGGTGGGAATGATCGTATTAACCCAACAGGAGAGATAAGTATTGTAAACTCATTTGGCTTTGAAACAGATCGATTAAACGCTAACCCTTCAGTAGGTAATATTCTTCCGGGCAGCACTCGTCGATTTGAGGTTATCTGGGGAGACGAAACCCCTCTTCCTCCGAGCGCTTCATTTTTTGCTAATGTAGGCTATGAAGCCCGTAACTTTGCTTTTGGTTTCTATAAGGCAAAACTTAACCTCTCGTTTGGCTCTTCTTCAACAGCAGCAGCTTCTGCTTACTTCTTTGTATTTCCTTGGCATTTATTCACAGTAACTATTGCATCTCTTACTGTACTCTTCTTCATACTTCGTTCTCTTCTTAAGCGCTACAACCGATGGATTATAAAGCAAGCACAAATTCACGCACAATAGATACGACATTACCGCGCCACATCAAGTTCCTTTTAGTTCTATTTTTTGCGGTAAGTCCTCTAAGTCTTTTTGCGCAGACATATACAAGTACTTCGACAGTTACAATTACAGCAGTTGTACCTGACCCAAATGCTCCTGCACCTACACCAACTCCCGCACCTAGTGGTGGAGGAGGTGGTGGAGGGGGCGGCGGTGTACCTCTTTCTACTGCCTCAGGTAGTGATACTGCAGTATTTAAAGGGTTGGCATACCCAGGGAGTGTTATTACTTTAATTAAAAACGGTGTCATTGCTGCCGAAGTCCCCGCTAGTCCAAACGGAACATTTGAAATTCGTCTAAGAGGTTTAAATCCTGGTACTTACAGCTTTGGTATTCGCGCAGAAGACCCTGATAAGTTACGTTCAACGTTAGATCTGTACACTATTTTTGTCGCGGCTGCAGTAACGACTGTTGTTGATGGTATTTTTATCCCTCCAACGATTACTACAGATAAAGTCGAAGTAAAGCGCGGAGACCCTATTATTCTTGCGGGTAGATCAGCACCCAATGCGAACGTGACGCTTACTGTACACTCAGCTACAGAGTTAATTAAAAAGATTACATCAAACAGCTCAGGTAGCTGGTTGTACAAGCTTGACTCTTCTGAGCTAGAAATAGGTAGCCACGAAGGTAAGGTGAGGGCGTCTACTGAGTCTGACCTTTCTCTTTATTCAGATCCTGTAGGTTTTAATGTGGGGACCACTAACAGACTTCGTCCAGCAGGTGCATCAGTGGCTCTTTCTGGAAAAGCGAAGTGCGACCTAAACGGAGACTCACGCGTTAACATTTTCGACTTCAGTATTATGGCCTTTTGGTATAAAAGGACAGGTTTCCCAGCAAAGGTAGACATGAACGCAGACGGGAAAATAAACCTTACTGACTTCAGTATTATCGCGTACTGTTGGACAGGATAACTATATGAAAAAAAACTACATTATTATTACACTTTTATCTTGCTTTACGTTAGCTTATTTCTTGCCGGTACAGGCAAACGCAGCTTTTCTCTCAGTAGACACTGTAGATGATCTAACTTCGATTAGCGGCCCTGTTGTGGTTACCGTTAACTTAGATCCTGAAAAAGACTCAGTGAGTGCGATCTCTGGTACTTTCTCTGTCCCAGCAGATTTATTTGAGGTGGGGTCAATTTCAACTTCAAACGGAGTTGTTTCAATGTGGGTTGAGTCGCCACGAGTTATTAAAGAGAACTATTTTGACCTAAGAACCCGTATTCGTTTCGAAGGTATCCTTCCTGGAGGTTTTACTGGGGTAAGAAGTCCTTACTATGACGGTGCCCGCCCAGGTCTTGTGGTAAAAATTACACTCACACCGAAAGCAGAAGGTGTCGGGTACTTTCTCTTAGATGATGTCCAGGTTCGTGCTCATGATATAAATGGAACACTTTTGTCGACCAAGACGACAGATATACCCTTTACAAACGTACAAGCTCAAAAAGGTTCAGCGGGGAAAAACTTAAAACCAAAAGAAGTTAAAAGTAACACGCTACAACTACTACTTAGTCAGAGTGAATTAATTGAGAAGGGTGCATGGCATCTTGTCATTCGTGAAGAAGAGACCTTGCAAGGCGTTGACTATATTCAGGTAGCTGAAACAAGAGATTATCGTGCGCCAGAGTACTCGTCATCTCTTTGGAGAAAGACTTCAAACCCATACGTGTTACGCAATCAAGATCGAGACACGTTTATTCATGTGAAGGTTGTGTATACAAATAACACATTTGCTCTCTCAACAATTGAACCTGTTGAAAACTCAGAACGTAAATCATCATTACCGCTTATACTAGTAGGTATCATCCTTGCGATAATACTATCTTCTCGTTATGCAGCACACTTTAGAAAATTCTTTAAACGTCTCTCTCAAAAAAATTCTTAATCTTAAAGTAGTAACAATCACCCTCCTTGTTTTAGCGACAACTTCTTTTACAAGCGCGGCAAATTTAGTAGTCTCCCCGTCAGGAGGGACTTACAGTGTTGGGAAATCTTTCTCTGTCGACGTTCTCGTAAGCAATAACAAGGACAATATTAATGCTGTTTCAGGAGAGCTCTCATTCCCAACAGAGCTTCTACAAGTAACCTCGATTTCTAAGAGTGGTTCTCTCATTGGTATGTGGGCGGAAGAACCTGCTTTTTCTAACTCTGACGGCAAGGCAACGTTCGAAGGGGTTTCTCTTAACCCAGGCTTTAGTGGTACCTCAGGTAAGGTAGTCACAATCACCTTTCGTGTAAAAGCCGAAGGTAGGGCATCTGTGGTATTTAAATCTGGTTCTGTCTTAGCAAATGATGGCAATGCCACAAACGTACTTGGCACACTAGGAAGTGCGAACTTCACACTTGAGGAGTCCTCTCCTGTGGTTGAACCAACTACCCCAAAGAGTACTCCAGTTGTGTCTACTGATAATGCAATCCCAGTCATTAGCTCTTCTTCATACCCCGATACCTCAAAGTGGTATTCCTCAAAAGAAGCTTCGTTTACATGGACGCTACCAACTGGAGCAACTGCTGTTCGTACTCTTTATGACGAAAAGCCATCTTCTGTACCGAGTAAAGTGTTTGATCCTGCAATTACTAACCGTTCCTTCACTGTTGAAGGCCAAGGGACACTCTACTTACATGTTCAAGCAAGGACTTCTGCTGGTTGGGGAGCTGTTGCACATTACCCATTCAAGATTGATGCAGAAGGACCTGAAAAACTAAAAGTTATATTTACTGAAGGAACCGTTACAACTAACCCAACTCCAGCGGTTCTTATTACTGCGGAAGACAGCCTCTCAGGCATTGATCGTTTTACGGTTGCGGTTGATGGTGGAGCAGAGGTTTCTTACGAAGTGAATGACTCTAACCTGTACTATTTACCTAAGCAATCATCTGGTAAACATACAGCTGTAGTAACTGCTTATGACAAGGCTGGCAACAAAGATTCTATTTCCGTTGAATACACAATTCAAGTAATCGCTGTCCCTACAATCACGGACTACAGCAAGCGAGTTGAACTAAATGAGCCTCTTACTATCTCAGGTGCAACTTACCCACAAACAAACATTGAAGTGGTTCTCGTTAACACAGACGGTAAGAAGTACAGCCAGGGAGTTACTTCAGATGACAAAGGAAACTTTAACTTAGCTTGGAGTGAGAAAGTGGACAATGGTGTTTACGAAATGCGTGCCCGTGTACTAGATCAAAAAGGGGGAACGAGTGAGTTTACAGACACAAGGGTGGTTACTGTTGAAGAGCTGGCGCTTATACGAATCGGTATCTTCATCATGAACTGGTTGTCACTGATTCTTATTCTGGTCATAGCTGTTATGGCGATTGCGGCAACATTCTGGTACTCATTTATTGAGTTTGCTCGATTCAGAAAGAAGATACGACGAACCTTGGTTGACGTAGAAAATACTCTAAAAATGAATGTTCAAGCGCTTAGAAGAGATACGGAAGAATTCCACACCATCCTCATAAAGGCTGAAAAGAAGCGAGAGCTGACAAAAGAAGAGCAAGCAATTCTTAAGAAGTTTAAGAAACGATTGGAGATAACAGAGCAAGAGATTGAGAAGAAATTAGAATCTCTTGGGTAGTAACAATAGCGCAAAGTGTCACCCCTGTGGTGGCACTTTTCGCTATGATATACTTTTTAGCATGAATGAACTCGACTACAGGGTGGTAGCTGAAGAACTTAAGCCTCTTATCGAAGGTGATGTCTCGATTTTAGAAACTGACCGCGAAAAAGCTGCACGTGATACTAGTATTTTTTACGTAAAACCTGAGCTAGTTGTCTATCCAAAAAACAGAAGTGATATAAGTAGGCTCTGCGAGTATGTGCACACTAAAAAGAAAGACTCGGGACTTTCCCTTTCGATTACTATGCGTGCAGCTGGAACCTGTATGACAGGTGGCCCGCTTTCTACGTCAATCGTGCTTGATACCACAAAGTACATGAACCACATTCAGTCCGTAACTGAAGACTACGCAAAAGCAGAGCCGGGTGTGTACTATCGTGATTTTGAGAAACAAACACTTGCTCATGGTTGGCTTATGCCAAGCTACCCAGCATCTCGTGAGCTTGCTGCAATCGGTGGAATAGTTTCAAATAATTCAGGCGGAGAAAAGACACTTTCCTACGGTAAAACTGATAAGTATGTTCAAGCCCTTGAAGTCGTATATGCAAATGGGGAACATGACTTACTTCGTTCACTTACTAAGACAGAGCTAGAACAAAAAATACTTGAACCAACCGAAGGCGGACGTATTCATAAAGCAGTCTACGAGCTTATTACAGAACATCAGGACATTATTTCAAGCGCAAAACCTACAGTATCTAAAAATTCCTCCGGCTATTATCTTTGGAATGTCTACGATCCTTCTACTGGGGCGTTTGACCTTACTAAACTAGTCGTGGGTTCACAGGGGACGCTCGCATGTGTCACTTCTGCAACATTTACCGGAGTAAAGCCGCGCACGCACTCAAGAATGCTCGTGATGTTTGTTCCTTCGACAGTTCATTTGGGAGAAATCATTGTAGAACTACTCAAACATAAACCAGAGACTATTGAATCTTATGATGATAATGTTTTTAAGATTGCAATTAAATTCTTTAAAGATATAGCTGTAAGAATGGGAGGTAATATGTTTACGCTTGGTTTTCAGTTTCTGCCGGAATTCTGGATGGCGGTTACCGGAGGTGTTCCTAAAATTATTTTGATGGCGGAATTTACCGGAGATTCTGAAGAGGACGTAGATATGCAATTAGCTTCTGCATATAAAGCTATGAAAGTATTTAACCTTCCCACTAAGCTTATAAAAACTGCTCAGGGCGCAAAGAAGTATTGGACGTTTAGACGTGAAAGTTTCGCCCTTCTGCGGTCTCATATGCAGGGCACGAGAACAGTTCCAACAATTGACGATATTGTTGTGCACCCGCTTGATCTTCCTGAATTCTTACCAAAACTTGATGCTATCTTTAAGAAAGAAGTCTATAAAGATCTTGTCTACACCGTACAGGGTCACATGGGTGATGCAAATTTCCATATTATCCCACTTGTCGATATTCACAAGGAAGGTATCGTGCAAGTTCTCCATCAGCTAATGGACGAAGTGTACGACCTAACTTTTATGTACAAAGGCTCAATGTCTGCGGAACATAACGACGGTCTGCTACGAACTGCGTACCTAGAGAAGATGTTTGGTAAAGAAATGATTGCTTTATTTGAAAAAACAAAAGATATATTCGATCCGCTCAATATTTTAAACCCTGGTAAGAAAGTCTACGGAGATAAAGAGTTTGCGTGGAAACATATAGACACTCAATAGTAAAAAACAGTCCGGGCATAAAGCCCGGACTGTTTTTTACTTTGTGGACCCTAGGAGATTCGAACTCCTCACCTCTGGAGTGCAAAACCAGTGCTCTACCAAATGAGCTAAGGGCCCATATGCAATTAACCTGTTGTTTTGCCTACAACATTAAGGATAATACTACCATATCAGCTTATTTTGGGAAAGAGGCTCATGTCAATAACTGAAACCCGTAAAAAGAAGCCTATACAACAGCAACGATTGTGTTCTTATGTCTTAAGGTGTAGTATATGCAGCAAAGCCATAAGAACCACTTCTTACGCGCCGGTTACCATTAGTAAGTCTTTATTTAACATATTTAATGAAAAAAACATTATTCATCGCTTCACTTGCTTTTGCTGCTTTTTCTTCATTTGCAAGCGCAGCCGATATTTTGGTTAACACAACCGCGACAGGAACTCCCGACGGACTCACTTCAGAGACCGCGTATACGTCTATTGTAGATGCTGTTAATGCAGCATCTGAAGGAGACAGAATCTTAGTTGACGCTGGAACATATGACATGTCAGCTCAACTTAACTTAAACGAGGCTATCTCTATTATTGGACAGGGTGCTGTGACTATTAAAGCTGTAAGTGACTACGGTACAACAAACGGAACAAAGCACATGCTTATTGCATTTACAGGAACAGAAACTGCTCCGGTGGCACTTTCAAACATTACATTTGATTGTGATACGAAATGTTACGGACTTCAGGCATATGGTAATGCGTACCTTACACTTAATGACGTAACTATCAGCAACTCAAAAGGCGCTGGACTTACAGTAAACGGGTCAACAGTAGTTGCAACAGGGCTCACCACAGTCGGAAACGCTTGGGGAGCGGTAAACGTAGATCCAGGAAGTGGGGTTATGACACCTTCAGTGTTCACATTTAACAGTGGTTCTCTTTCAGAGGCTAACGATATCTGGTCTGATGGTAATAACGTAAACGGCTCAGCGACTGTTACGGTAACTGCCTCAGGATATACAGAGTACTTAATTGGAGGAACCGCAAACGGTAAACTTTGGGCAAACACACTCGAAGGTAAGCTTACTATCGTACGTGACGCGGGAACAGTTGTATTTTCAACTCTTCAGGCAGCATTCACTTCAGCTACTTCAAGCGAAACTATTAGAGTACACGGCACTACAACAGTTACATCTACAGTGGCGGTTAACAAACCTATCACTATTAAAGGTGTAGATAATGGTGCTATCTCTACTTCTGGTTCAAATAATGTATTCCTTATCACGTCAGGGAATGTTGCTATTGAAGACCTTACTATTGAAAAAACTGACAATGTTGACCAGCAGCTTATTGCTATTCAGTCAGGAAATGATGTACGTGTAAAAAATAACAAGATCCACGGTAAGTTCGTAATCGGTGGAGGTGAAGTTACTCGAGCTATGGTGGTAAGCGCAGGTCTTACAGGCCTCACAATTGAGGGGAACACTATTCACTCACTTCGTCAGCCTGCGTACATAAGTGGAACAACAACTGGAAATGTAACGAATAACTTCGTATATAACACAAAGGGTTGGGTGCTTGAAAACGGAGACCTTACTTTCTCAGGAAATACTTGGGGAACAGGTTCGCAGGCAAACGTGTTTGATATCGCTATTATCCCTAGCGTTGCAGCAAACTTCTACACAGATATTGTTTCAATGGCAAACGCTAACAACGACGCCGTGATCGAAGACCAGCGTATGTCTCCTCGTAAACTATCTGTAGTGTACGTAGAGTCAGGTGCTAATCACACTACAGACCTTGGTGGACGTTATCATCCATACGGAAATCTTACCGATGCAGATGCTCGTGTGGTTACAGGAGGGAAGGTTGTTGTATCAGGTTTCTCAGCGCTTCCAACTACGGCTACGACAACGACAACTGGTGTTGAGACGACAGTTGGCTCAGCTACAGAACTTAGTGTAAACACAACTGCGGGTTCTGTTACGGCGGATATTCCTGCAGGAACAACTATCTCTGGCCCTTCAACATGGGATGGAACATTTGATCTTCCTGTTGCTGTGGCAAGTCCTGCGTTACCATATGAAAAAGCTGGATCTTGGCTTACAACTGTAGGTGCTGTAGAGCTAGGTGCGGGAGATACTCCACTTACATTTAGTCAAGCAATTAAGCTTACTTTTACGGGCCAAGCAAACAAGAAAGCTGGATGGACACGAAATGGAGTCTTTACTGAGATTACAACTACTTGTCCAAGCGACGTTTCTACACTCGCCTCTGGAGCTGATTGTAAGATGAATGACGGTGCTGACCTTGTTATCTGGACAAAGCATGCGACAACATTTATTGCATACACTGAAACTGCTATCCCTTACGGAGGCGGAGGAGGGTCAGTCTCAGCAACTACAGGCTCAGTATTAGGTGTTTCAACATCAACAGTGGCTACAACAACTCCTGAGATTATAGTAACTATCGCGTCTTCAACTGTACCTGGCGAAGTACTAGGAGCTACAGCATTTAACTTTACTCGTAACCTTGGATACGGAGTAACTGGTGATGATGTTACAGAACTTCAGAAGCTTCTTATTGCGGAGGGGTATCTTATGATCAAAACACCTACAAAGTGGTTTGGCCCGCTTACAAAAGCCGCTCTTACTAAGTGGCAAGCAAAGAACAACATTCCGTCAACAGGATTCTTTGGAACAATTTCTCGAGCTCATCTCGTTAAGTAGTTAGACTTACACCAAGCATACGTAAAAACAACCCGAATATTCGGGTTGTTTTTACGTATGCTTGGGCTATACTTACAGTATTGTGAAAAACTACGCAGCTAAACTTAGTCGAACGTTAAAACATCTCTTTATACCGCACGAGCACAACGATTACAAACCTCACTTTTTTCGTGAGGTTTCGATTGCGGTGATTCTTATGCTCAGTATTTTTTTACTGGGTGTTTCTGCGGGGAGTTCTTTTTTCATTCATAGAACTGTTCTAGGAGCCAATGTCACGGCGTCAGTGTTGGTCGACCTCACCAACGAGAGTCGTCTTGCGTATAATCAAGCGCCGCTTATAAGAAACCCTGTCTTAGACACTGCGGCGACTCTTAAAGCAGAGGATATGGCAAAAGAGGGGTATTTTTCTCATAACAGCCCTTCAGGTGTTACTCCATGGCATTGGTTTAAACAGGCTGGCTATGTATTTCTCTACGCAGGGGAAAACCTTGCTATTAACTTCACTGATGCTGAGCAGGTGCGTCAGGCCTGGTTAGACTCACCAGCGCATAGAGCGAATTTACTTGATGTGAAGTTTAAAGAAATAGGAATGGCTACCGTAAGCGGACTCTATAAAAATAGTTCCACTATATATGTCGTTCAGATGTTTGGGACTCCTGCAAAAGCAAAAGAAATTACCGATGTTGCAAGCTCATCCCCAGAAACTGCAAGTAATGACAACGTTCAGGTTGCCCAAGAAGTAGACACCCCTTCAGTTGACCCAAAACTGCCTCAGATTAAGGGCGACACCAGAGAGATGACTACAGAGCCGACTGAAGCCACTTCTGCACCTGTAACAGAAACACCGAAGGAAGAGTACGAGTCTGTAATAACTACTGCGGAACTTGCTATTGTTAAAAATACTGCAAGCGAAGAAGTGGAAACTACTGAAGCGACAGTGACATACTCAAAGTGGTACGAGAGGCTGCTCTTCGGAGGGTCTTACTATGTGGATCTTGTTTATAAAGGCTTACTGCTTCTTATTGTGGCAGCTCTTGTACTTATGGTGGTTATAGAAATTCGCAAACAACATTGGAAGCATATTGCGTACGGGCTTGCACTGCTCCTTGCAGTTACACTCTGTATTCTTATCAACCAAGCCTTCTGGTAAGTTCTGTAAAGGGTATATACTTCACAGTATGAACTATCAAAAAACTATTATCGCTATTTTTGGGGCCCTCGTTATTATTTTTGCGGTTTACTTTTTCGCTGCGGGAAATAAAAAGACTTCTCCGCTACTTTCCGAAGATACTTCAATATTTCTATACGTAACGAAAGGAGACGTCTCCTATAGGCTTCCTGGACAAAACGCTTTCCAAAAAGCTACAACCTCTCCAATAGCGCTTATGAACAACTCTGACGTATATACAGGTCTCGGAGAAGCTACTGTACTATTC
>CAZZGJ010000001.1:5002-19333 GCA_964654175.1 uncultured Candidatus Saccharibacteria bacterium | reverse complement strand
ATATACAGAGCTTGCTATTACATACGAGAATAATAATGTCTCCCTCTATCAGACACTTGGTAAGACCTACCATAGAGTAGAGGCGCTCCTGACTGGGGCTACTTATGAAGTTAAAACTCCAAGCACGCTCGCAGCTGTCCGTGGTACCAAGTTCGGTGTAAGTTATGATAAGCGCACAAATGAGTCTAAGGTTGCTGTTACTGAGAGTAAGGTAGAAGTATCTCTTATTATGGAAGGAGATGTTAAAGAAGATAAAACAACACTTGTAGGCGAGGGTAAGGTTGTGCGCGTAGATCCTAAGAAAGAGTCTCAAGCGACATCTACGACAGAAGGGGTATTTGTTGTAGAAGACATCTCTAAAGACAGTGAAATAAATAGCTGGCTTGAGGAAAAGAAGGCGCGGGATGAAAAAATAGAAGAGATTCGCAAAGAAGATAACACTGCACAAGTGAGAAATGAACTACAGAAGTTGCTTCTTGAAGAAAGAGTAAACGAAGAAACAAAGGCACAGCAACAAGAAAAAACATCTGATGACACTAAAGGAGAGTCCTCACCTAAAAAAGAAGTCTCATCTGAGACACCTCGTAAAAATACACCTACAGAGCCTGCACAACAAGAAAACGTACGGACAGATACTACCTCAACTGTTGTTGTAAAAAAGATTAATGAGGAAACATTTTTTGACGTTTTCAACACTCTCTTCATCGACAACTTTTATATTGATGACAAAGATAGTACTTGTGCGCTTACTGTAACCCCAGAACAGCGAGTAAGAATTGTTACCAAGTACGGAACCGAAAGTGGTTACCCTTTTTCTAGTAAGACACTAACTGATTTTGCTACGGCAATCGATCTTTACTGCAAAAACAAAGACCCTGTAACAAAAGCAAGGCTACAGGCTAGGTTTGATGTTGAATTTCCTTTTAAAGAAGAGATCTAGTACTTGGTTTACCATATAAACACCTATGCTAGCGCTGAAAAAATCGACACTACTTCTGACGCTTGGTTTGTGCGGTATCGGTATCACAATCTTTTTGCTCAGCAATACACCTCGAGGTAAGACACTGACGGATACATTTTTTGACCCAATTAGAGTTACTTCTTCTAGGCAAGAGGTTGCGATAGTGGGTATAGACGACACGAGTCTGCAAAGATTTGGCTCCTGGCCGTGGGATAGAAGTATCTTTGCTCAACTTCAGACAGCTCTTACCTCTGCGGGAGTTCGAGCCATCGCCTACGATGTACTTTTCCTTGAAGACAGGGCAGGCGACGAGGCCTTTTTGGAGTCTCTTACAAAAAATAAGACTCCCACATTTCTTGCTTCAAAAATAAATGGTAATAACTACTTAGAAAGTCATCTTGTAGGAGCGGAACCTTTTATGCGTTCTTCTTTTGCAAATGTACAACCGGACGCAGATGGAAAAGTACGTAAATATCCGCCTTCTGTTGTTTTAAATAAAACATGTACCTACGGTTTAGCTGAAAGCGTATTTAGGTTCATGACGTTTACTACCTCGACTACTTGTAACGCACCAGTGGACACATCTTTTAGATACCCGCTTTCTATCCCTACATACTCAGTTAGCGACATATTAGAGGGTAAAATTACAGCCGGAGACCTAAAAGGAACAGTGGTATTTGTAGGCTCCACCTCCCTCGATCTTGCTGACCACTTTGTATCACTTACTGGTGAAAAAATCCCAGGTGTCTACGTGCATGGCAGTATCTTAACATCACTTCTTAATAGTGTGGCTGATCGACACGCCTCCAAAGCTATTTCACTACTTTCTTTTGTTGTCGCTATTTTATTCACCGCACTTTTGCTTACTCGCATAGAGCGCATATTGCTTCAGCTTGGTGCCCTCGTTGCGCTCATTGTCAGCACCTTTATTGTTTCAGGGGTAGTATTCCAATATGGGATACTACTGCCTGCACCCTGGTTACTGTTGGCAATTGTACTAACAAGCGGATACACAACCTTTGCTCGATTTCTTGCGGAACGTACACAAAATAAATATATTCAAACTCTTTTCTCAAAATATGTGCACAAAGATGTGCTTACAGAACTTATACGCTCCAATGAACCTGTTCGCCTGGGCGGTGAAAAGAAAGAAGTCACTATTCTTTTTTCTGATTTGCGAGGTTTTACCACTCTTTCGGAAAAACTAACAGCCGAGGAACTCACAGGGCTTTTAAACGCATATTTTACTTCAATGACACCGCACATTCTTGAAGAGAAGGGTACAATCGACAAGTTTATAGGAGATGCAATTATGGCATTTTGGAATGCTCCACTTACCATACCCGACCACACTATACATGCTGTATCTTCTGCACTTCGTATGCAGAGAGCCCTTTCTGATTTTAACAAAGCCCATAACACGAAGCTTGAAATGGGGATTGGGGTTCACCGGGGAGAAGTGGTGGTGGGTAATGTTGGTGGAAAGGATAGAGTTAATTACACGATCCTAGGAGACACGGTTAACCTAACGTCACGTTTAGAAGGTCTCACAAAAAAATACGGTGTGAAAACTATCATTACAGAAGATGTGTATACAGAACTAGAACAAACACTAGGTGTAACCCGTCTACTTGATGTTATTACAGTAAAAGGTAAGACCACTCCAACAAAAATATATGAGGTGCTGGACACTTCTGACGCAAACACTACTGATATTAAGCAGTATGAAAAAGGTTTCGCTTTTTACCAAAAGGGACTTTGGGCAGATGCAAAGGCTACGATAAACAACAATACAAACGATATCCCTAGCAAAGTATTACTTGAACGCATCTCAGTACTAGAAAATGGAGACTCTGTATGGGATGGCGTGTGGAGATTTAACGAGAAATAGTTCGTGGCAGTATTCATGGTTGCTTATATTTAATATAAAGAGTATGCTGAGTACTCGACCTGTTTAATATATAAACAGTTTATTATTCATCATAATTCATACATCTATGTCAGATACATCAACAACTCCTACAACAGAAGAAGTTACACCTACTCCAGTTACCCCTGAGACAGACCCAACTACACCAGTAGTAGACGTCCCACCGGTTGTAACAGAGCCAGAGACACCAGCTTCTCACTAACACAAACAAAAATCACTGCGTCGTGCAGTGATTTTTGTTTGTGTGCTACTTCCAGAATGTGGCTTGTTTATTTTCTGCAAAGCGATGATTCACGTCCCTGTGTAGAATTTCATCTTTTATGGTAGCTTCCACAACTTCTACAAGCCTTGCATCGTGAGATAAGTTCCAGTAACTTCTAGCAAGTTCAGGTGCGGAAACATTTTCGTGTATTCCTTCTTTAATAAGAGCGAGATACTTCTCATAGCTGTGAATGGCCTGCTCCTCGAAATAGCCAACAACTCGATGAGCTGTTTTAGCTGAAATCAAGTAAAGAAGGAAGTAGAAGTGATAGAAGAAAAACTGGACAAGTGCGATAAGAACACGCTCAAAGAATGTTGGCTTCGCAATTTGGCTATAGACAAGCAAGTGTACACGCTCGTTTTCTGCTTCATCAAGTAAAATTTTTATCCAACCTTTGTCGTCACGAATAAAACGAAGAGACTTAAGATGTTGGAGTAGCCCACCAACCATCCCAGGCACTGAAGCAATTGTCTCTAGAACAACAGCTCTGTGTCCATATCTTGTCTGAAAAAGTATATCCATAAGACGAGCCAAGACCGCTACGATGCCCTTAGCTACTCTATCGCTCATAGTACGCTCTCTGAAAGAGTACTTCTCAGAATGCTGTGTTACATGAGGGGACACATTCTCAACACCTTTAAACATATCTTCTACGTGCTCATTTTCCATATCACTATATGGTACCACAATGTTTTGGTACGAAAAGGATAAAACTAATATTGACTTAGACTATAAAATATGTTATAATGTATAGTACTAGGCATATGCTTAGGGGTTGTTATTAAAAGGGGTCCAAATGGAAGTGGTAGTTATTTACTTGGGGAGAACATCTCCAAGTGGCGAGAGAACTCGCCGGAGGGAGCGAAAAATCCGGGTCGTGCTCAAAGACTCTTTCGGGATTTTTACAGTCACAGTACCTCCCGGCATGGAACTCTTTGAGCTCCAGGTTCACGTCGCTGAAGCGCTTAGGTGCCCTCAGCGACCGAATCAATGGTCAAAGACCAGAAGGTGGTACAAAAACCGAAAGTAGTGGCAACCTATTTTCGGGAGGGCGTTGCGGCACATCCGCAGCGCCCTTTCTAATTCTCAACTTTCTTAGGGCGTGCTAGAATAGATGACATGTTAGACATCAAATTTATACGTGAAAACAGTGATCTCATTCGTGGCGCCGCCGCTAAAAAACATCTTTCTTTTAATGTTGAAGAGCTTGTAGCAGCAGACACTAAACGTTTAGAGCTACTTAGCGCTGTAGAAAATCTTCGCGCTGAACAAAATAAAGCCTCTGGTGCCATTTCTCAGGCGACTGACGCAACACGTCAAGAACTCATCGCTTCAATGACTAAACTAAAAGAAGAGCTTCGGGCTAAGGAGGAGGAACTTGAAGAAGTTATGAAGACATGGAGGACTCTCATGCTTGCAACACCAAATATCCCAGACATGTCCGTACCAGAAGGAGAAAGTGACGCGGGAAACGTTGAAATAAAAACCTGGGGAACAATTCCGACTTTTGCGTTTGAACCACTTGGACATATCGAACTCATGGAAGCTCAAGACATGGTGGACTTCGAACGAGGCACCAAGACATCTGGTTTCCGTGGCTATTTTTTAAAAAATGACGGAGCAATGCTTGAAATGGCAATATGGCAATATGTAATGCAAAGATGGCAAGGAAAAGGCTTTACTCCGATGCTTGTACCATCACTTGTAAAACGTGAGACACTGCTTGGAACCGGATATCTTCCACAAGGTGAAGATGACCTCTACAAAGACGGGAATGACTACTTGGCCGGCACAGGTGAAGTGGCTACCATGTTTTATCATAGTGACGAAGTACTAGAAGCATCTGCACTTCCTAAAAAATTTATCGTATGGAGTCCATGCTTCCGTAAAGAAATAGGAAGTCATGGTAAAGATATTAAGGGTCTTGTTCGTGTACATGAATTCTACAAATGCGAACAAGTAGTACTCTGTGAAGCAAACCACGAAGTTTCGGTACAATTTCATGAGGAATTAACTCGTCATTCCGAAGAAATGCTTGAAGAACTTGGAATTCCTTACCATACCGTTGTTAACTGTGGTGGGGACCTAGGGTTAGGGCAAGTAAAGAAGTACGATATCGAAGCCTGGATACCTTCACAACAGAAGTACCGTGAGACGCACAGCTCAAGCTACTTCCATGACTTCCAGACACGTCGTTTAAATATTCGTTATAAAGATACCGAAGGAAAGTCTCGTTACGCTCACTCACTTAACAACACAGCAGCAGCAACTCCACGTCTCATCACTTGTATTATCGAAAACTATCAGCAAGCGGATGGAACAATTAAAGTACCGGATGTGCTTATTCCGTTCATGGGAGGTAAAACTGTTATCGGTAAACCTTTTCGTACACAATAATTCATGAGACGACAGACGTATATCACATGGCGTCGGAATCTTGGCTACTTTCTTCTTTTTGCTCTTCTCGTTGGTCTACTGTACGCATACGTACGAACTCCAATACTTACAATTACTACATACGAAGTGATTGGATTGCCGGAAAAAAATCAAGCGGAAGTAGATGTAGCACTTAGAGTTATTGACCAAAAACCATTTCTCAAGTTTATTCCAGCAAATAAGCTTTTTACGTATCGAAAGAATGAGAGCAAGCAGCGTATTGTAGAACTTTTCCCTGAAACAAAAGAAGTATTATTTCAGGCTGTTTTACCAAGTACTCTACGAGTTACTGTGCACACCCATACACCACTGTTTCGCATCGACGAAACACACGTACTAAGTAGTGAAGGGGCCGTATATCAAAACCTATCTGAAGAACTACCGACTGTCTCATTTGCCTCTTCAACAATTACCCAAAAAGAGCTTGGTGGTATACAGATGTCTTATCTTACAGTCGACGCAACACCCGTTGAAAGTCTGTCACAGGCGCTGGATAATCTCACGTTTCTAATCCCTAAAATCAATGCTGTACTATTTCCTGTCTCAAGTATAGTCATTGAAACGACTGGCGATGTTACTTTTTACAGTTCAACAGGTCAGCAAGTAAAAATATCTTTACAGATGGATAGTAGACGTGTGTGGTCAAATATCGTAAGTGCAATAGATACAGAACCACTCAAGGGACTCCTTGAAAAGAAGAAAGACTCTTTTGAATACATCGATGGACGATTTGGTAACAAAATGTTCTACAAGTTTACAACAACGCCAATTCCGACTATAATCACCGCCACAACTACGGAAGTATATGATACAAGCACTACTACACCGGTTATTCAATAAACAAGAAAAAATAGCACCCCTCCACGCCAAGCCTTTACGTGGTTTTTGGCAGAACCTTGTTGATGAAAAACTTTCTAAGGGCGATACGCTTTCAGTGGTTGCACCTATGGCTGATGTAACCGACGTCGCTTTTCGTACAATGCTTGCCAGATACGGAAAGCCAGATGTTATGTGGACTGAGTTTGTTTCAGCAGATGGATTAAACAGTCCTGGGAGAGAAGTGCTTAAGCGAGACTTAGAGTTCACAGACATAGAGCGTCCTATTGTGGCGCAGCTTTTTACATCTACCCCTGAAAATATGAGAAAAGCTGCGGCACTTTGTAGAGAGCTTGGTTTTGATGGTATCGATATCAATATGGGATGTCCTGCGGGGGTTATTGTTCAACAAGGAGCAGGTGCTGACCTCATTAAAAATCCAAGACTTGCGCAAGAGATTATTCGCGCAGCACAAGAGGGTGCAGAGCATCTACCTGTATCAGTTAAGACACGCATCGGGTACAACAAAATAGAGTTCATGGAGTGGCTTCCGAAGATACTGGAGATGAATGTGCCAGTTCTTACAGTACACTTACGAACACGAAAAGAAATGTCGCTTGTGGCTGCGCATTGGGAACTCATGCCTGAAATAGTAAAACTTGTACGAGAGAAGACAGGTCCACTATCTGAAGGTGGAACAATTATTTTAGGAAACGGGGACATTAAGTCTGTAACAGAAGGAAAAGAAAAAGCTAAGCTCACAGGCGCAGACGGAGTTATGATAGGGCGCGGTATATTTGGCACCCCGTGGTTTTTCAATGAAGAGGAATTCAATCGCGGAAAATCCTTAGAAGAACGCCTAAAGATCTGTATCGAGCACACAAAACTCTACGAAGAGAAGCTGGGAGACATTAAGTCTTTTGCGATCATGAAGAAACACTACAAAGCCTACGTGCACGGCTTTGATGGCGCAAAAGAGTTACGTATAGAACTTATGGATTGCAAAACTGCAGCAGAGGTAGAGCAAAAACTAAACCAATTTCTTCTTACGCAGAATGCACAACTATAGCTCCGATAACGGCGAGGATTGTCGCAATTAATTTTCGCGCCTTATTTTTGTTTTCCCCAAAAATAACAATTGCTAATACTGCAACAAAGATACTACTTGTACTAGAGATAACTGCCAAAAGTAGGAGAAGTACGGAGACCAGCAGCATTATAGATAGAAGTTTAGCACGTGATATAATATTACCTATATGTCAGAAACCTATCTCGCCCTATACCGCAAATACCGCCCAAAAACATTTAAGCATGTCGTAGGACAAGATCACATTGTTACTCTTCTAGAGAACGCTATACGAGATAAAAAAGTATCGCATGCATACCTTTTTTGTGGTGGACGAGGAACAGGAAAGACAACAGTGGCACGTATTGTGGCTCGTGAAGTTGGGTGCAACGATGAAGACATCATTGAAATAGACGCAGCGTCTAACCGTGGAATCGATGAAATACGTGAACTCCGTGAAGCTGTTCGCACTGCGCCATTTTCTTCGCCATACAAGGTCTATATCATAGACGAAGCGCACATGCTCACAAAAGAAGCGGCAAACGCGCTTCTTAAAACACTTGAGGAACCACCAAGTCATGTGATTTTTATACTTGCGACCACTGACCCAGAAAAACTTCCACAGACGATTGTTTCAAGATGTCAAAAAGTTGTATTTAAGCAGCCAGACTCTAAAACATTAAAAGAACATCTCGCAAATGTCGCTAAAGATGAAGGATACACCATTCCAGACGAAGGTCTTGTACTCATTGGTATTCATGGAAAAAACTCCTATCGAGATGCACTAGGTATTTTGGAGCAAATTATTACAATTAATTCAAATTCTAAAAAAGTTACTCTTGAAAGTATTGTAGATTTTCTCGGCGTACCTGAAGAGAAAGTGCTGTACAGACTTCTCATTAGCGTTTGTAAAAAAGAAGCCGCACTTGTAACTGAATTAATCCATATTCTAGAGAAAAAGACGGGGGATGCTCTCATTGCCTACGATGGACTGATCAATCTTGCGAGGGCTGCTCTTGTTGCGCGCATTGGGGGAGACACTGTAGCACCTAAAGGTATTACAGAAGAAGGGGTACGAGATGCCGGACTTAAATACCCGCTTATCATTAACTCGAAACTTATTCTAGATTTACTTGAAAAGCGTCATCTACTTGAAGTTTCTGAAGCGCACGCATGGGTTGCTTTTGAAGCAATACTCCTTTCTCTTATTGAAGCTTAAAACTCTTCAACTATAAACAGTGCGCTTACAGCAGCACCAATCCATGCAACCGTAGAAACAGCCCCGGAGATGTAGAGGGGTATTTTTTGAGCCACGGAAAGACTACTGTATGGTGAAGCTGTTGAAATCTTTTGAAGATGCCCAATTACTAGTCCATTTACCAATAGGGTAAACACGAACGCCATTTTCAAAAGAAACTGTGGTCGCATCAATAAGTATTCTTTCATTGGAATAAACAGAAGAACCCCTGTGACAATCATACCGACTAGACCGATCCATGTATTTCTATGAAGAACTTGTACGCGCTGTTTATCTAGAGTTTTTAGAGTGCCTCGTATCCATAAAAAACCAAGATGATCCGCCCGAACAATATTCCACGCAAGAAAAGCAAGCGTTAGCAGGTGGAGAGGAAGGACGTACTCACTCATATGTACCTAAGCCTCAAGTTTACCTATCTTGTATCTTTCAAGTATATTCATGTACTTTTCTCCGCCTTTATGTTTATTCATAAAGCGATCAGTTCCATCAACGCCACAAATGGAAAGAATTGCACCTTTCCCACCTGGATGCATATTTACCCACATAGTGAGGTCGTAGACAGTGCCTGAGATGCTTGTATAACAGCTTGTAGCGTTGTTATGTGTTGCAATACTAGCCAAAGTAAATGTTGGAGCACCTGCAACTTCTGTGCCGGTTTCAGTGTTAACAGTTGTCGTTGTTATAGTAGTGGTACCAGCAGCATCTGTTGTTTTTGTTTCTGTAATATATGTCTTTGGTGCGTAGGTGGTGAAATTCATGTAATACCACACACCGATACCGGCACCAATAATAGCAAGACCTGCGACAGCAATAGTAATTATTTTCTTCATATAAAGAAAAGTATATCATTTGTCTCTCGAATGCTACACTCTAATGTAATGAATCCCGCAAAGCTTTTTAGATTTGTTCGCGAACACATTAGTACTATTATCTTTCTTGGAGGATTTTTTACAGATGCGTTTCTTCTGCCGGATATTGCAAATCCAATTACCAAGTATATTGGGTTATCCTATCTGCTTGCCATTGCTTGTATTATTCTACTAAGGGAGATAATTGTTTCGAGAAATACCGCAAGCGCTTTCGAGCAGAAGTTGTTTTCTGTGCTTTCTTTCGGGGTCGCCTTCTTTTCTGGGTCCGCGATTTCATTCGTCTTCGTCTATGCGATGCGAAGCGCCGCTTTTGCGGTATCATGGCCGCTTTTTGTGATACTCATTTTGTGTATGTGCGCAAACGAGTTTATATCTAAGCATAACTTCCGCTTTACGTTAGATATTGCCGTCTTTTTTATAGCACTTGTATTTTACTCACTCTTTAACGTGCCAACTCTTTTTAACCAGGTTACAGGTCTTAGCTTTATGGTGGCACTGCTTCTTGCGAGCATTATCGCCATGATGTACATCTGGGTTCTACAACACACTTCAGAAACAGCGGAGTACGAAGCACCGCGAGGGTACGCATTAGCAATCGGGGTGCCGATGTTTATTGGAATGCTTTACTTCTTAAACGTCATACCTGCCGTACCTCTTTCACTTCAGGACTCAGGAATTTACCACAACCTAACAAGGACAGAAGGCGGTGCCTTTTTAGCAAAAAAAGAAGTAAAAGAAGGTTATCTAAGCTCATTACGAAGAGAGGTCTTTCACTTTGGGAAAGGGGACTCCGCTGTTTATTTTTATAGCTCCGTCTACGCACCAACAAAACTAAGCGCTCCGCTTTCACACGTGTGGGAATACTATGATCCAAACACAAGTAAATGGATGGAATCCACCAAGGTGTCGTTTAGTCTAGCTGGCGGGCGAGATGGTGGCTACCGCGCATACTCTCAGAAAGAAAACATAACCGAGGGACTTTGGAGGGTTACTATAAAAGTAGATGAGAAACGTATAGTAGGAAGGAAAACATTTCTGATTAAAAAAAGTGAACCAGAGAAAACACCTATTGAAGTTGCTTTATAAAGACAAAAAGAAATCCCGCGAAGCGGGATTTCTTTTTGTAGAACCTTTGTAAGAAACTACTTTGTAAACTTAAATGTCTGCACAATCGCGCCTGCTTTGTTAAAGTAAGCCGCGAGTTCAGCTTCTGTGTAACCATTAACCATAGTTGCATCTTTGTAGCTTGAACCAGTCTGTACTTGTTCAATCACATAACAAGTGTCACCTTTTATTGTACGATAGCTAAATCCATTTAGATATTGCATCATACCGGCGTCCGCGAAAGCAAACTTCTTAAATGCTACACCGTTTATAGTCACATCAGTAACAACTTGATTTGTGTAACCAGTATCTTTTGCGTAACACTGTGCGATATCTTTTGATGTACCTACACGCACTTCAGCTGCATACCACAGTGGGTATTTCTTGCCTGTAGACACAGAACCTTGGTCAACTCTAAACACAGGGATTGAGACCACTGCAGTTCCACGTTTTTCACTTGTGCCAAGCACTCGCCACGAAGTGTTGCTTAAATTGTGGAAACTAGCGAAAGGCTCAGTTTGTAATTCTCTTGGGTAGTTGAGAGTGAACTTATACGTTGCATTAGTATATGTTTCTGTAAACTGCGGAGCTGTTGTTCCTCCACCTGTAGAGGGTGTTGGAGTTACTGGCTTAACAGTTGTTACTGGAGTTGTTGTTGCAACGCCATTTGTAGTACAGTCCATAAATGTCTGCACACCCTTCTCTTCTAAAAAGGCACTGTCACCTTTATTCCAAAATATCGTACTGATAGCGTCATCAGCATAACGAGCCCCTGAAGCAGATATTGCCTGAGGGAGAGAAAATGTGCGCCCATCACTAAGCGCGAGATCTACTCGTGATGCATCACCGTTATAGAATGTAGCGGTTATACTTTTTGCGTCCTTACACTGAAATACGTATGTACTTTCTTCTTTGTTTACTGGCTTCATAAAACGATATATAGCCCAGCCTCCAAGAAGAAGAACCAGAATTGCAATAACACTAAGCACTGTTTTATTTACATGTTGCATGGAAATAATAGATTATGTTTATTAGTTACTTACAAGGTTAAGTATATCCCTCGGACATGCTTAAACCTACTGTATGTACTTGTATGACGTAATAGCATGCGCTTTTCTGTCAGAAAGTATGACCTCTAGCAATTGGGAAAATAACTATGTAAGTTTTGTGTTTATCCATCCGTCATATATGACATAGGGAAGTTTCCCTATGATTACTCATCATAATCACACACATATGAAACTTACACACATTCTCGGAACACTAGGTATTGCATCAGCATTCATGGTTGCAGTACCTACAACCACACTGGCGCTTGATGTCACATCTACTACAAAACTGTACGTAGAAGACTCAGGGAACCTATACGTCTCTGGCGCAGAAGTTACCTCCGTAAGCGGTAACATTATTAATGCGGTTACTCGTTTTAAGGATAGCGTCGTAAACATGGTTATAACGACAAATGCCTCAACAACAATAGCTGCAAATAATTCAAAAACTGCCACAACCGCAGATATACAAACTGGTGACAAACTAAGTATTTCTGGAATGCTCACAGGTTTTGGTTCTACGATAAGTCTTACCGCAACAAAAATTCGCGACATCACCTCAATGCAATATTGGAGAGTGAAGTCTGGCAACATCACTAGCGTGTCACCCGCAAGTAACTCATTTACTATTACACATGGTAAGATAAATCTTGTGGTTCAGCTCACAGCAAGCACAACGATTAGACTTGCAAACGATGCGGCAGGAACCATCTCTGGACTTAAAGTTGGAGACAGGGTAAAAACATCTGGGCTTATACGCAATGACGGCTCGCTACTTGTAGCTTCAACTGTTCAAGTAAAAGATGACGGTGAAGCAAAACGAAAGGGAGACAAAGAGGACCACAAGAAAGACACTGAAAGAAAAAATCAAAGAAGCTTTTTCTTTAGTTCAAAAAATGACGTACATCTAGGAGATAGGTAGTAAGCCTACTTATAGCTCAAAAATGCCCCTTAAGGGGCATTTTTGAGCTCTAATCTATCAAGTCCATCTCTTTAAGTTTTGGAATTACGTCATGTGCGAAGATTGAACCAAGCGCAAAACCTTCGGGTAACTGTGAATTAACCCAGCGTATCTCGTCAATTTCGTTATCAGGAGTAATGTTAGTAATAGGTGTAGTAACAGTAAACACATCCATACGAATCCGTTTACCGACATTTTCTGCACCGGCTGACCATGCATAGAACGTGCCAAAAGGTACAAGCTCATCTTCACCTACATCTAACCGTAACTCCTCTTGTAATTCACGAACTAGGGCCTCTGTGGCTGTTTCTCCTTTTTCTATTTTCCCACCAGGAGAAACAAATGTGTCTTTACCTCTACCGTGACACACAAGGAGTTTACGCTCACGAATAATGATGCCTGCTGCTTTATAGATATCTACCGACTGATTTTCTGCTGACATGAGAATTAGTACTCAATCGTCAAAGGAAAGGATATCGATCCATCATGTTCAGGAAGGCCCGAAGGATTATCTTTTTTCGCAACAAGGGTCGCAACACCAACATACGTAGCTGGAATTGTTATATCAGCTTTAAACGAAACGAATTCCGTCGTCATCCAGTCACTCTGCGCTTGGGCGATACCAGTAGCGAGCACCGCACCATTTTTATCCAATATCTCAATAGGGAATGACGCTTCAAAAAACCACATTCCACGAGCCTTACCGATAACAGAGAATTGTTTACCTACAACAGCGCCAGGAAATGGCAGCTCTATAGCGATAAGATCAGCAGTAGCATTTGTGTAAGTAATCGATGATTCAGGTGAGATGACTTCAGTAAATGAAGCACCTTCGGGAGTTTTGCACTGACGAGGGTAACTTTCCATTACAAGATAGCCAGCTTTTGCACAGTCTTCAAATGAAGTGATTTGTGCTTGCGGTTTTGCAGGAGTTTTAACTGAAGTAATTATAGCCCAGGAGAGTAGAGAGACAACCAGAATTGCTATGATTGAAAAAAGTAATTTCATATGAGGCATGATTGTAAGTAGATTACGTAAATAAATCAACTAAGACCCTATAGACTATAGTGTATCACTTCTAAAAATCCAATCTAGCTAAGTATTTTGTAAAATAAAATGCACAAATTTGTCACAGTAGCACATACCCAGGTGTTATATAGAGTGTAGGTAATACACAGTCGATATTCCCTATACTATATTAATCAGCATTAATAAACCTATATGGAAAAATTAATTCATGCACGTAAACAAACTACAGTACTAAGCTTAGGGACCCTTGGTTTGGTCTCAGCAACAGCTCTTGTACTTATGTTTACACAACCTGTTTCTGCGCTAACGTTTGAGCCAATCACTGCTCAGGCTGGCCCAGGAATGACAAACACAAACGTAAGAAATATCCAAACGTACTTAGCAAGTAACCCAACATTTTATCCTCAGGGATTAGTAACAGGATACTACGGAGACCTAACAGTCGCAGCTGTTCAGAAGTTCCAAGCTTATCACGGGATTGTTTCTTCAGGCTCTCCAGCTAGTACAGGCTACGGAAGAGTAGGGCCATCAACTCTTGCGAAAATGAACGCGTTGATCGCTGGCGGAACTACATCTTCTGATGTATCTGG
>CAZZGJ010000001.1:4575-4963 GCA_964654175.1 uncultured Candidatus Saccharibacteria bacterium | reverse complement strand
AACTGTTCCCAGCAACTAAGTCTCTTGGACCAAATGCGGCTACCTTTGCGTGGGGAACCAATGAACCCGCAACGGCACGTATCTTCTATGATACAAACCCTGTCCAGTTCAATGAAGGCGACATCAACTCGATTGGCTTCGGTCAAAGAACAGGTAGACTCGCTTCAGCTGACGCAAGTCTAAGAACGTCTCACTCTGTTTTGATCACGGGACTTATGCCCAACACAACATATTACTATACGCTTGTCTCAACAGACGCAAATGGTAACGTGAGTGTAAGCTCTCCAAACAGCACATTCAGAACCACTAACTAAACTACATAGCGCATTCTAACCTATGTATGGTTATCTGATTCACTAAAGCGGGGGCGCAGAGGGGGCGTGTGGTT
>CAZZGJ010000001.1:0-4565 GCA_964654175.1 uncultured Candidatus Saccharibacteria bacterium | reverse complement strand
AAATCGGGAACCTACGGCGCCGCTTTAGTTGTATATATTACAAAACCTACTTCACAGAAAAAGTATTCACCAGATTCTGATATACCTCTTTCGTTTCTTGTATCTCCTCGGGTGTTGTACCAGTTTCCTTATCGTAATAAGCAATGATATAGTACCCGTCCTTCTCAGTTACCTCTTGTTTGCCTAACGACTTTGAGAGATCAAAACATGTCTTTTCATAAATGCCAATCTCGCCATTTTGTCGATGGCCGTCTGCACCATCATTCACCACTCCATCCCAGCTACACCCTTCAAAATCTCTTGGGTCTGTCAGTATCCAATTCTCAGGAACCTGAAAGATGTACGCATCTCTTGTAACCACTTTATAACCAGGTAAAGTTACAGGAGTTTCTTTTGTGAAAAAAAGAAAAGCGCAAATAACCACAGCACTAACCAAAAGTAAAAGAAGTATTTTTCGCATAGTAATTGTTAGTTATATGGGTTTCGTTTACCCTTCATAAGCATTGTACATGCTTTTTCTATAAGAAGCTGGCGACTAGTCGCATCTTTTGGTTCCTCTACCCAACTTACAAAGTCCCTACGTTCATCTGGTGTGAGGCTGCTCCATGTCATTTTGGCCTTTTGGTTGGCCCCAAGCGCCTTGTAGAGCCCCATAGGCACAACTGCATAGCAACATGGTCGTCGTTTTCCAGCAGTCAGAACTGAACGAGTTTTTTCAACCCGTCGTATACGTGTCTCTGGTTGCTTAGCGCCATCTATCCAGGTAATAAAGTCTCTACGCGCAATAGGGGTCAAATCTTCCCATAGTTTTATAACTGAAGGACTTGCGGTGAGTGCTTTACGTACATCTTGTGGTATTTTTTGAGCTGTCATCGTAATGGAAGTATACAGCCTATTTTTTCAACAAGAAAAAAGCTAAAAGACCGCCTAGGGTGTTAGATATAATGTCTTGTCCCGCTTCAAGTAGAGAAGGTGAGTATATTTTAAAGTCAATCGCATAGGCGGGGAAGAGCGTCATGAATCCATATTCAATAATCTCCCAGCCTAAAGCCAATGCGACAACAAACGCCATAACACTAAGAAGTGTTGCTTTCTTTTCTTTATACGAAATCCAGGCGTAGGCAAATATCGCACCGTCTAATACATGAAGTATGTTGTCGAACCACACATTTCCTTGTTGAATTTGATAGTCATACACCCCAAAATACACACCTACGAAGTGCAAAAGAGAGACCCCAATAAGTAATAGTATTGTTCTAATGAAAATATTCACCTTAGGAATTTAAGCTCCCACTTCAACAGTGAATCCGCCATATGCGAAGCGCTTCATGTCAAAAGGCATATCTTGGTTTTTACCAGCGTATTTCTTGTCGAAGTACTCCATCACTTTTTTGTTTACTTCGTTGCGATGCTTCTTTGAGGTAAATGTGATAAATGAAAACCATACTTCTTCATCTTCTTTAATCTTTACCATCTTTGGAAAAGTGAACGCCACATGTGCTGGCGTCATATCATCTCCTCGACATTCTGTATATGATAATGCACCAAATTTAATCCATGCCGCTTTTCCTTCACGAGCCATTTTCTTGTAAGCATTTCTGTTTGCTTTTGGTATTGCGAGCACAAATCCATCTACGTATTTTGCCATATGTGTTTTAAATTAAAATATATAAGAAGTATATCAGGTTAAGCTATCAGCTTGAAAATGCTCTTAGTGATTTCCTCAGCACTAAGCTCATCGGTGCGTAGTGTGGGTACATTTGGATTTCTCTCAGCCTGATAGGTGTCGAAAAGTTCTTTAAACCTATCTACTGATGTATTTGAAATTGGTTTAATTGGATTAGCCGCCGCAGTTATAACCCTTTCTTCAAATCTCTTCAGAAGCACCTCATAGTCAGCTTCTAGATTAATTTCGATGATTTCATATCCGTTCTTTTTTACAATATCAAAAAGAATTTCTCTACTATTCTTGTAGCGAGCACCATCACAAATAATGTCATATCCCATCTCACTCACCGCACCCGCAAGCACTCCCAATATTTTGCACACATCTTCAGAGTGAGTACTTGGATTATATTTTGAAAAGAGCCATTTCTGAGCATCATATGAGAGTTTATAGAAATGAGCACTTTCAGCCAGAATATTATTTACTGCTGTACTTTTACCAACACAAGAAGGGCCATTTATCATTATAAATTTCATATCAGGTTGTAGCTTAATCAGAAAAACCTTTTTCTAAAATTCGCTCAAATGTTCTAGCGCTAACGGCTACCAGACTCGACATAAGAACCACAAAAACACCCATCGCTACTCCTCCTGCAATGTCATCACCAGGCTGAGCGATAAATAAGTACGCTATTGGTATGAGCGTAAAAATAATAAGAGTTACCGCAGAGGACTTCACAACTCGAAGTGATTTCACTGATGCTTCCGAATATGTCTTATCATCTCTCACGTATCCTAAGAGTTTAAACACTTGGTAGAGACCAACGAAGAATGCAATAGATACTACATACACATACGCTAAGAAAGGGTCTTTGAAATAGATTTCAAAAGGAGTGGCATTTATGTTTCTTCCTTCGAAATGAGGGCTCAAGAGTAGAAAGGTAAGTACGCAAATACCAATAAGTATAGTTAGTAACTGAAGCAGGAGGGTTATACTCTTTTTCATTTTTTAAGTTTAGAAGAAAAAAGGTATTGCCACAACCCTTGAAATTTGACAAGAAAAATTAATAATGTAGTTTTAAACATGAAGGGGACACATCCCGTGTTCTCATTTGTAAAGGAGAAAGCCATGGGAAAGTATTCTGACGGATGCCCGGATACGGGACACGACAGCCACCGAAGCGGGTGTGAAAACAGCATGTATGGGCATGGATTCAACCCAAAAGACGATGGAGGCAGCTCATGCTTCCCGTCCTACACCCTGATCGAGACACCGTTTGGCAGGACGGATATCGGCAGCCTGAGGAAGGGCCAAACCATTCTGTCCTACAACACCGATGGGTTGCTTGTACCGCGCGCCATCACCCGCAAGCGGGTGCGTGGTGTCGCGCAGGTGTTCCGTGTTGACTTCGAGGACGGAAACCGTCTTTTCACCACTGCACACCACAGCTTCCTTACCGAGAAAGGATGGAAGAAGCTCGCCGACATGCGCGCAGGGGAAAAACTTGTGAAAGCGGACACAACCACCGCAAGAATCGCGCGCTTCACGAGGCTCGGCCCCAACCCGGTCTTCAACATCTATACCGCCGGTGAGCACAACTTCATCGCCGACGGTATCGTTGCCCACAACTTCACCGAATTTCGCGCTTTGCGGACAGTGCTCCACCAGATCTTCCTCGATCCGGTGCACAACATCCGCACGGCCTCTGCTTGAAATTGGCAGATACTCGTGTGCAATCTTTGAACCGCCCTCTCGGGGCGGTTCTTTTTAGGTGTAACGTTTTTACTGAACTTTCTTCTTAAAAACCGAGTCAAGGAGCGGCAAAATAGCAATCCAACCACCAGATATATACAGCCACAAGTTTTCGTATTCCGTACCTTTAAAGATTAGCGCTGAACCAATTATTGTCACCAGAACAACAAGTGAAAGTATTATTTTTGGGACTTCTTTAAGTGTTGTAAAATTTTTCATATATTTTCTTAGTATACATTTTATTAATTCTATTTTTTTTGAAAAAAATAAACAAGAATAGACATTGAGCCAAGTGCGGCCGTAGAAATTAAAATCAACGAAAGGTTATTCTGCACAGCCCCAACGCTAATACTTACAAACCCCCAAAGTATAGCTAGTGTATAGGGGATACTTTTACCTAAAATACGCAGGCCGTATAACGAGACAAGTGCTGCGGCCAGAAGAATCACTAACTGCCATCCAACAGCACGAGTAGAAAATACATCACCGTAAGCAAGCACCGATGCAAGGTTGGCGAAAACCGCAACCGTAGCCCAACCTGCATACAGACCAAATGGAGCATGTACAACGATTTCCTCTAACTGAGAAAGTTTCTTAGATCGAGAAAAATGCATAATCTCGTATAATATTTTCCATAGACACATATTCATGACAAACAAGACAACAACTGTGGTCACAAGCATCTCTCGGTCTGCAGCATACAGCCAGGTGTTAAAGCCGATGAAGGTAATGATCGAATAGGGGGCGATTTTTTCGTAAAGCAGATTATTCTTGCGTCCACCAAACAACTGATAAAACCCGTAACAGAGACAACCTATAGTAATAACTGCCCAAATGGAGAATGCATACCCAGCAGGGCTAATAATAGGAGTTTCGAGTGTATTCTCAATTAACCTACTCTCTTTCCCAAGCGCAGAAAGATAGGCGAAGAATAGTTGTGATAATGCTCCCAGAAACACAAGTGAGCGAAGTGGATTTTTTAAATACATATAGAATAAGTGTACACCCTAAGTAAGTCCTTTTACTTGTTGGTAAAAAGACTTACTACGCACTAAGTAGTTGCACTATATTTTTGGTTTGTAACCTAGCTATAAATCAATGAAACCGCCCAAATAGCTTGCTTCATAAACGCAGATACCATCTCTAT